>NZ_JACFQD010000035.1:0-324 GCF_016101635.1 Gilliamella sp. M0320 | reverse complement strand
ATAAAATGAAATAAAACATAGTATTACTTGACAAGGGATGTCAAAATGCGTTATAATTTACAACACCAAACACCAAACACCAAACCTGCCCAACTTTTAATTTAAATTCGTCTCGTTTTAGCCAGCAAAGTTTCGTTTTTTCGTGTGGTTTATTTTTTCAGCAACCCCTTAAATTGTTATCAAGATTGTGTTTATCTTGGTCGATTTTTTTAACTTTACTGCCTATTATCTTTCTACCATTTTCATTTAATAGTCAAGCGCTGACCGCTTATACTACAAATGTTATTCACGGTAATGTGCCATATTTAACTTTTGATGGTGGTC
>NZ_JACFQD010000034.1:0-326 GCF_016101635.1 Gilliamella sp. M0320 | reverse complement strand
CTGATATGGATTATAATTTTCAACACGCAACACGCAACACGCAACCTGCCCAACCTATAATTTCACCTTTCTAAAGTTAAGCTCATACCGTTTATTATTTCACCGCAGTTTATTATTTCGACAACTTCCAAAATTTCCAAAATTTCCGCAAAATTTTTCAAAATTTCTTGGTTTAGTCTTTTTATCTCGGCCGATGGTTTTGGTTTTAACCATGGTTGTTTTACAGTCTATCTCTTTTTCCAATTATGCATTAACCACTAAAACGACCAATATTATTTATGGCTCAGCACCTTATTTAACCTTTGATGGTGGTCGTACCCGGGTAA
>NZ_JACFQD010000033.1:0-331 GCF_016101635.1 Gilliamella sp. M0320 | reverse complement strand
ACACCATTAACTCCCTGACCATCGCCATCATCATCCCCCCAATAATTATACGGTGTGCCAATAAGTGAACTTAATGCAATAGAATCAGTATTCGTTGGTACTAACATACCAATATCCGCAGAACTCTGACCAATAGCAGGTAAAACGATAGGATTAGTTGAACTCGAATCATTGGTTGTCGGAGTAAATCTTCTTCCATCTGAAAGGGATATCCCGAGTAGCGCTTCGGTATTTGTTACCCGGGTTCGACCACCATCAAAGGTTAAATAAGGTGCTGAGCCATAAATAATATTGGTCGTTTTTGTGGTTAATGCATAATTAGCAAAAGAGA
>NZ_JACFQD010000032.1:0-331 GCF_016101635.1 Gilliamella sp. M0320 | reverse complement strand
TGGATTGACAAGGATATCTGATATGGATTATAATTTTCAACACACAACACACAACACACAACCTGCCCAACCTATAAATTCACCTCTCTAAAGTTAAGCTCACACCGTTTATTATTTAACTGCAGTTTATTATTTCGACAATTTCCCAAATTTCCCAAATTTCCGAAATTTCAGCAAAATTTTTCAAAATTTCTTGGTTTAGCCTGTTTACCTCGGCCGATGGTTTTGGTATTAACCGTGGTTGTTTTACAGTCTATCTCTTTTTCTAACTATGCATTAACCACTAAAACGACCAATATTATTTATGGCTCAGCACCTTATTTAACCTTTG
>NZ_JACFQD010000031.1:0-332 GCF_016101635.1 Gilliamella sp. M0320 | reverse complement strand
TCTCTGACATAATTCAAATGAATCTTCAGTGTCACTTATCAAGACTTAATTTTTTGAGTCCGTAGACTTTTAATTTTTCGTCTCGCAAGTGCCCACACAGATTGTCTGTTTCTTCTTTTTAAAGAGCTGACAGCATTTTAATTTACTTCACAATTTCTTGTTTCAGTTTGCTGTCTCAAGGGCTGCGTATACTACGCCACACCTTTTTATTCGTCAAGATCTTTTTTTAAAATTTTTGACCTTGCTTACTAACACGACCTTTGTCTGCTTGTCGCTGACGCCGTGTCAGTGGATGCGCATTATAGGCACTTCTTTTTTTTTGGCAAGTGAAA
>NZ_JACFQD010000030.1:0-341 GCF_016101635.1 Gilliamella sp. M0320 | reverse complement strand
AGGCTTAAAATTTTAAATAAATCATAAAATTGGATTGACAAGGACATCTGATATGGATTATAATTTTCAACACACAACACACAACCTGCCCAACCTATAATTTCACCTTTCTAAAATTAAGCTCACGCCGTTTATTATTTCACTGCAGTTTATTATTTCGACAATTTCCAAAATTTCCGCATAATTTTTCAAAATTTCTTGGTTTCGCCTGTTTATCTCGGCCGATGGTTTTGGTATTAACCATGGTTGTATTACTGTCTATCTCTTTTGCTAATTATGCATTAACCACAAAAACGACCAATATTATTTATGGCTCAGCACCTTATTTAACCTTTGATGGT
>NZ_JACFQD010000029.1:0-376 GCF_016101635.1 Gilliamella sp. M0320 | reverse complement strand
CGTGACCACTTGCGTAGTCGCCGCGGGAGATTGTAAAGAGGGTTGGCGCCAACCCTCTTAACTCGGACGTATTCACCGTATAGAAATAACCACAAAACAACAAAACGTCCGAAACTCAAAGAACTAAAAAATAAAGAACTAAAAAATTTGAGGAAAGGGGTTTTTAAAGCCCAAAAATCCCGTCCAAGTTTCTCCGAAATAGGTTTTAAGCGAGTAATTAAGCGGTAATATTACATTAATCTTTACAAAAGTTAACAATAAAACCATCAAAAAAAGTTGCATGGTTTTTTGCAATCACTATACTTTTATAACATATTTATACGAATGGATAAATTTTATGCCATTAGGCTTAAAATTTTAAATAAATCATAAAATT
>NZ_JACFQD010000028.1:0-396 GCF_016101635.1 Gilliamella sp. M0320 | reverse complement strand
CACTTGCGTGGTCGCCGCGGGAGATTGTAAAGAGGGTTCGCGCCAACCCTCTTAACTCGGACGTAATCACCGTATAGAAATAACCACCAAACAACAAAACGTCCGAAACTCAAACAACTAAAAAATTTTGAGGAAAGGGGTTTTTAAATCCAAAATCCATCCAATAAATCGTTAACGTCAGTTATAACATCAGCTAGTAACCAAAAAAGTTGCGGAACGGGGTTTTTAAAGCCAAAATCCCCCTAAAGTTTCTTCGAAATAGGTTTTAAGGGCGTAATTAAAACATAAAATTACATTAAACTTTACAAAAATTAACAATTAAACCGCCAAAAAAAGTTGCATGGTTTTTTCCAATCACTATACTTTTATAGCATATTTATACGAATGGATAAATTT
>NZ_JACFQD010000027.1:0-422 GCF_016101635.1 Gilliamella sp. M0320 | reverse complement strand
CAAATTCGGCAAAATTTTTTAAAATTTCTTGGTTTAGCCTGTTTATCTCGGCCGATGGTTTTCATATTAACCGTGGTTGTTTTACAGTCTATCTCTTTTTCTAATTATGCATTAACCACTACAACGACCAATATTATTCAAGGTTCAGCTCCTTATTTAACCTTTGATGGTGGTCGTACCCGGGTAACAAATACCGAAGCACTACTCTGGATATCCCTTTCTGATGGTAGAACATTTACTCCCACAACCAATGATTCAAGAAACCATCCTATCATTTTACCTGTTGCTGGTCAGAGTTTTAAGGATATTGGTATGTTAGTACCAACGAATACGTATACTAATTCTATTGAATTAAGTTCACTTATTGGCAAACCGTATAATTATTGGGGGGATGATGATGGTGATGGTCAGGGAGTTTATTA
>NZ_JACFQD010000026.1:0-423 GCF_016101635.1 Gilliamella sp. M0320 | reverse complement strand
TGTTGTTAATCTACCTTCACCATTAGATAAGGTTAATTTATATGGCGCTTTACAAATAGTCAGTACTTCATTACGGGTAACAGCTCGATTATTTTTATCAACAATCGATAAATTTAAACTACCGGTAGCAGTGATACCATTAACTCCCTGACCATCACCATCATCATCACCCCAATAATTATACGGTGCGCGAATAAGTGAACTTAATCCAATAGAATCAGTATTCCTTGGTACTAACATACCAATATCTGCAAAACTCTGACCAGCAACAGGTAACTCAATAGGATTGTCACTTGAATTATTGGTTGTCGGAGTAAATCTTCTACCATCAGAAAGATATATCCCGAGTAGCGCTTCAGTATTTGTTACCCGGGTACGACCACCATCAAAGGTTAAATAAGGTGCTGAGCCATAAATAATATT
>NZ_JACFQD010000002.1:0-413049 GCF_016101635.1 Gilliamella sp. M0320 | reverse complement strand
GTGACCACTTGCGTAGTCGCCGCGGGAGATTGTAAAGAGGGTTGGCGCCAACCCTCTTAACTCGGACGTAATCACCGTATAGAAACAACCGCAAAACAACAAACGTCCGAAACTCAAAGAACTAAAAAATAAAGAACTAAAAAATTTTGAGGAACAGGGTTTTTAAAGCCAAAATCCCGCCAATAAATCGCTAACGCTAGTTATAAAATCAACTAGTAACCAAAAAATTTTGAGGAGAGGGGTTTTTGGGAAAGAAAAACCAGATGATTGTGCCATGAGTTAGAGCATTATTCATCTGGTTTTATATTCAATAGATTAATTGTTTAATCTACTTTTTTATTTTATCGCTTTAGCGACAATTTGTTGTGCTTCTTGTTGTAAGGTTGCTAAATGCTCGTTACTTATAAAGCTTTCCGCATAAATTTTATAGGCATCTTCAGTACCAGACGGACGAGCGGCAAACCAACCGTTTTGCGTGATAACTTTTAAACCACCGATTGGTGCGTTATTCGCTGGTGCAGTAGTTAGGCATTGGGTAATTTCTTCACCGGCTAGTTTATTTGTAGTTAATTGGCTGGCATCGAGTTTGGCTAATTTTTGTTTTTCAGTAAATGATGCTGGTGCTTGAATTCGACCATAATAAGAAACACCAAATTTAGCTTCAAGCGCTTGGTATTGCTCTTGTGGGTTTTTGCCAGTTTTTGCTGTCATTTCAGCCGCTAATAAGCATAAAATGATACCATCTTTATCCGTTGCCCAAACTTTGCCATTAGTTCTTAAGAATGATCCGCCAGCGCTTTCTTCACCAGCAAAACCTAGTTTACCGTGATAAAGTCCATCAGCATACCATTTAAAACCGACAGGATATTCAAGATATTTTTTGTTTAAGCTATTAGCTACACGGTCGATCATTGAGCTAGTGACTAGCGTTTTACCAATAGCGATATTTTGATGCCACTGTGGACGATTTTGAAATAAATAGTTTACGCAAGTTGAAAGGTAAGCATTTGGGTTCATTAATCCTTTCGGTGTGACAATGCCGTGACGGTCAGCATCAGTATCGTTACCAAAAGCTAAATCAAATTTATCTTTAAGGTTTAATAAACCGGCCATCGCCCAGCGACTTGAACAGTCCATACGGATCACTTGATCATGATCAAGATGCATAAAGCTAAATGTTGGATCAATTTTATTATTGACGATTTCAAGGTTTATGCCGTACTTTTCAGCAATACGAGGCCAATAGGTAATACATGCACCACCAAGGGGATCAACACCAATTTTTAGCGATGATGACTTGATTAATGATAGATCTAAAATATTTTCAAGATCGTTGACATAATCAGTTTCATATTCTTTAGTATGTACGAAGTCTGATTTTAGCGCTTTTTCTAAGCTGACACGTTTAACACCATTAAGGTTGTTTCTTAGCAGTTCATTAGCACGGTTTTCGATTTGTTTGGTAATATCAGTATCGGCAGGACCACCATTAGTTGGATTGTATTTTATACCGCCATCTTCAGGTGGATTATGTGAAGGGGTAATTACAATACCATCAGCTAATTGAGATTGTTTATCCTGATTATAAGTCAATATCGCATGCGATATTACTGGTGTCGGCGTGTACCCCCAATTTTGTGCTATAACCACGGTTTGTTCATTAGCTACAAAGACTTCAAGCACTGATTTTAATGCAAGTTCAGATAAAGCATGAGTATCTTGACCAATAAAACATGGTCCAGTGATATTGTTTGTTTTGCGATACTCGGCTACCGCTTGGGCAATTGCTAATATGTGTGCTTCGTTGAAGGTGGCTTTATTTGAGCTGCCACGATGACCTGATGTACCAAAAATAACTAATTGGCTAGCATTATCAACATCTGGTTGAATTTGATAATAGTTATTTTGTAATGTTTGGATATTAATTAGGTCAGATGGTTGAGCTAATAATCCCGCACGGCTTGACTTAGCCATTTTTTACTCCTCTTTCATAACTTTATTTTAATATTCACTTTTATAATCATTATGTTAGTGAATTACTATCTAGTTTACGGTAAAAAGGCATGGATAACTTGATTAATCATGCTTTCTGAAATACCCATATCACTCATAATCGATTCAATAATATATAGTTTTCGCGCTGTATTCGTATTACTAATTACCCAATATGGGGTACCAACAATTTCTCTTGGCTTAGTGTTTTTTCCCGAAGTTTCTAAGGATTGTTTGTCTTTAGCTAAGTATTGCCGTTTACTGCCATGTAGTGACGTTGCTGCAATTGAAAATAGTGCCGGGTTGTAGTTATATAGCGCGCCAAGTAGTAATAAAAAACGGCTTATGATCGATTTTTCATTTGAGAAAGTGTCGCTAGTAAGGAGATCATTAAAAATTGGGTAATGATTTTCTTTGGCTAATATAGGATCAGCTTTAGTCATTTGAGGTTGGTTAAAGTTTAATAAACGTCGCAAAATACTTGATGCATCTTCACCAATATGTTTAGTTTGACCTGCAATAAATTGATAAAGTTCTTCGTCGATTTCGATAGTTTTCATTCTGTTACTTTGCCTATTAAATTATTGTACTGGACAACCATTAACTGGAATGGTGTCAAAATTTAAACTTTTAGTTGGTCTGTCTTGTAAACAATCTGGTTTAGATTGATGTGTGACGGTTTCATTTTTTATCGTCGTTTGCTGATTTTCATCATGACAGGCCGTTATCATAACTGATAATAGTAAAGGAAAAAATAACCGTTTCATGTACTTATTGTATGGTAGATTAACAATTGAGCTGAGTATAACTCAAGTTAGCCAAAAATTATATTATCTAATGATAAAATAATGAAAATGATATTGTTGTTTTTCAAAAAGAATATTATGCTAAACATGGTATAAAAAAATATACTCAAATTATATGAGGAATAAATTATGAAAAAAATCGTCACATTAACTATTCTAGCAGCAATTCTATCTGGATGTAGTAATAGTGATATCTATTCTGGCGATGTTTATACAGCAGACCAAGCAAAACAAGTCCAACAAGTAAGTTATGGTACAGTTGTATCGGTAAGGGCAGTTAAGATTCAAGCAAATTCTGATGGTAAAGACGGTGGAAATGTTGCTGGTCCTTTAGGTGGCGCTGTAATTGGTGGCGTTTTAGGTAATACAATAGGTAATGGTACTGGTCAAATCTTAGCCGCAGCAACAGGTGCCATTGGTGGTGCAATTTTAGGCGATGCGATTGAAAATAAATCTAGTCAAGCTGATGCGGTTGAATTAGAAATTAAACCAGAAAATGGTTCTAACTTTGTTATCGTTCAAAAAGGTGATGTTAAACAGTTTTATGCTGGTCAAAATGTTAAATTAATTACTAATGGTAAACGCATTAATGCCGCACCAAGATATAGTGGTAAATAATATCTGATTTATTTTAAATTTATCATTTAAATCTGGCTAGTTTTATCTGAATTTGCTTTCACTTATACTTGTTATCAGTGAAAGCTTCTTTTTATTTTACTTATCTTATTTGCTATTTTATCCTCATCAGCTAATTGATTATTTTGTCGACATAAAAATTTGCCTGTCTAATCACAAATCGCTAAACTCAAACTAAATGTTTTAATAGAAATAAGGAACTATATAGTAATGCGTATATTACATACAATGATCCGAGTCGGGGATTTAAAACGATCAATTGATTTCTATACTCGAGTTATGGGAATGACATTGCTTAGGACTAGTGAAAACCCGGAATATCAATATTCACTGGCTTTTGTCGGTTATGGTGATGAATCAACCAGTTCAGTAATTGAATTAACTTATAATTGGGGAACGGAAAAATATGATCACGGTACTGCTTTTGGTCATATTGCTATTGGTGTTGATGATGTTGCTAAAATGTGTGAGGATGTTCGTCAAGCTGGTGGTCGAGTTACTCGTGAAGCGGGCCCAGTTAAAGGTGGTAAAACGATTATTGCTTTTGTTGAAGATCCCGATGGTTATAAAATAGAGTTAATTCAAAATAGCCAAGCGACTAAAGCATTAGGCAATTAATTCAGTTATTTTAATTTTTACTATCGCCGAGTGATCGGCGATATTGGTTATTAAAATTTAGTTAATATTTCGCCGCTAATAGATCGGTTAATAGTTGGTGATGGGCTATGGCTTGTTTGCTTTGTTCAAGACTAGCACTAGTCATAATGGCATTTAATGCAGTTAATGATTCATCAAAATCATCGTTGATAATTACATAATCATATTCGTTGTAATGTGAAATTTCAGATTGAGCTTTATGCATTCTTTTGCTGATCACCTGCGCATCATCTTGACCACGTTTGATGAGTCGGTTTTCAAGTTCTTTGAGTGATGGCGGTAAGATAAAAATACTTTTTGATTCAGGCATTTGTTGTCTAACTTGTTCGGCACCTTGCCAGTCAATATCTAAAAAAACATTAATACCTTGCACTAGAGATTGCTCAATTTCGGCTTTAGATGTTCCATAATAGTGATCGAATACATGGGCATATTCGACGAAAGCATTCTGCTTAATTAATGATTCAAACTCTTGATTATCAACAAAATAGTAATGTTCACCTTGTTGTTCACCAGGTCTTGGTTTTCTTGTCGTATGAGAAATTGAAACTTTTGCTGGATGGTGGTTTTTTTGTGCTAAATAGGCACGAATAAGACTTGATTTACCAGCACCACTTGGCGCTGAGATAATGAATAAAGTACCCGTATACATAAATAATATTACCGTTTTTTAATAAGATAATGAGTGATTTTTATTGTCACAAAGAGTCGATAGGCGCTATTATAGCAAAATTTGCTTATTGTATGTGGCTTATTGTTATATATAGATTTTATTATTAGCGATCAATCATATAACGAATAATACGGCAGTGAAATTGAATCAACATTATTACAATTATTAAATATATTAGATAGCAGTTTATGTCATTAAGGAAAGGAAAATGTCTTTAACATTTAAAGATGGTGTACAAGCGTGTATTCCAACTTTATTGGGTTATATTGGAATAGGAATTGCCGCTGGTGTTGTGGGTAAAGCTTCTAACTTATCGGTATTAGAAGTGACTCTCATGGCAATTATTATTTATGCGGGCGCATCACAATTTATCATCACCGGTTTAATGATGGTAGCAACGCCAATATCTGCGGTTATTTTCACGGTGTTTTTAGTTAATTCGCGGCATTTTTTGATGAGTATGGCGACTGCGCCGGCATTTCGTCGTTTCTCATTATTGAATAATATTGGTATTGGTAGTTTATTAACTGATGAAAGTTTTGCGGTAGCCATGAATGCTATTGCTAATAAACAACCCGTAAATCCAGCCTGGATGCATGGCCTAAATGTAACCGCTTATGCTGCTTGGATTCTATCATGTTTAGTTGGAGCATTGATTGGTGAATGGTTACCCAATCCAGCACAATTTGGATTAGATTATGCTTTAGTGGCGATGTTTATTGGTTTACTTTATTTACAGCTAACAGCTGATAAATCTAAAACACTTTTAAATCGTGTTATTGTAATTTTGACAGTCAGTGTAATATTGATTTTTTTATTACGTTTTGTCTCATCCGAGATGGCGATATTATTTAGTACTTTTGCCGGTTGCTTTATGGGGATTATTGTGGAGCGTAAAGCATGAGTATTTATAGTCTATTAATCATTTTGGGTAGTGGTTTGGTAACTTGGTTACCTCGGGTTATCCCTTTCTTATTAGTCAGAAAATTGCAATTGCCTGAAGTGGTAATTCGTTTTTTATCCTATGTACCTATTTGTATCTTAACCGCACTATTTGTCGAGAATCTTTTTATAGTTAAACAAGGCGAATTTCCTAGTTTTAATTTTGAATATTGCCTAGCTGCGCTGCCAACTATGGGTGTTGCTGTTTTGACTCGTAACTTGATGTGGGTGGTTATTGCTGGAATGAGTAGTATGGCATTAATTCGCTATTTTATTATCTAAACAGATTGTCTATTCAAACAAAAACAGGGCAATTGCCCTGTTTACTATTTAATATTTTTTAGGTTCTTTCTTTTTGTTCTAATTTTAGAATACTTTTATTCAACTTTTCCGCTTCGGCAGTTTGACCTAATTGATTTAAATAGTTGGCCATTGCTTTTTGGTTGGCTAGGTTATTGACAATAACTTTTGGTTGTTGTTTCCACCATTTTATCAAAGCAAGTGGATCACTATTGGTTGATAATTGTTTGATACGGCCAATATAGGCTGCTTGTCTAAACTGATCAAGTTGAGAGTCTGGATAAGCTTTAGTTTTATACATGATTGGTAATAAATCAATAACTGATTGATAATCTTCCGTTTCATAATAGAGTTGATCGGCTAATCTCAATATTTCAACATTACGCGGTTTTTCGTTTAATAATTTTTCAATTGTGATTTTAGCTGCACTGTATTCATGATTTTTGAGTTGTAGACGAATTTGTACCAGTTGAAAAGCAAATAACTCTTTTGGTTGGCAACATTTTGCCGCTTCGGCTAAAGATTGATTGGCGGCGATTAATTGGTCTGCATCAATTTGTGCTTGAGCTGCAAGTAAATAAGATAAAGTAGAGCTTTTTGCACCTTTGGCACTTTTCATAAATAGTTTAGCGGCTTGTTGATAATCACCTTGTAAAAGGTAAAATTGTGCTTGTTCAACCCGTTTAATTGATTTCTTCGGTGATTTTAATCTTAACCATTCACCAAAAGCAGTTTTTGAGTTAAAGATTTTTTTACCTATTTCATAAACTAGATACAGGACAAGCAATCCCAACAATTGTAGTATGACAAATGAGTTAAAAGACATACTTATTCTATATTTAGCAACTTCAAATATCGCTGAACCTTGATTGCCTTCAAGAATAGGGCCAAGAAAAAATCCACCGACTAATACTAAGAAAATAATGAGTATTTTTAACATTATTATTCTCCTATTTACCTAATGCTGATTTGACTCGAGTTTGCATTAATTTTTCAAGTTCAATAATGCTGTCGAGTTTATCGGGGATGTTTTGATTACTAATCGATTGTTTTTGTAAACTATCAAGATCATTTAAGAACAATTTAACCGCTGATGCATTACCATCGAAATAAGCATTAATCCAAGTCGAAGCATCATGTAAAGCACGTTGATATATGAGTTCTTGATGTCTTGGTACTGCCTGCGCCGCAATTAATAACCGGAAACGAATATTTTCACGAAGATACAGAGTCTGTTCTAAACTTAAAGGTGTTTTTAAAATCTGGCATCTGACAATTTGCTTTTCATCATTACCTGCCTTATCGAGACAAGTGGCAAAATGGTTATCTTTTGCATCTAGTTTTTCAATTTTGATAAATTTGTCCATAAATTTTTCGGCATTGACAAGTAAATTGTCTGACCAATCATCTATTGATGAGCTAACTTGATCTTCAGCTAAGTTCGATGACGGTTTATTATTTGTTGAAACCTCATCTGCGGTTTTAATTTCATTTTGGTTAACTGCCTGTGCAGCTTCTTTATAATTACCGACTAAAGGTAAGTCGGTTAATGATTCAGATAAACCTAATAGCTTAATAATAATCCCATCTTCATCAATAAAACTGATTTGTGATAAGGCATTAATATCTTTGCTAATGGCTTGTCTTGCGGTTAATAGACTTGGATCATTGGTTTTGGCCAAACTTTCATCAGCACTTTTCAATAATAAACGGGCACTGGTATAATCTTGCTCATTCCAAATTTTTCTACCCGCAAGGTGGACTAAATAGTTAGCCTGTGAGATTAACCAAACATTATTATCAAGGGTGGATAGGGCAGATAAACGTTCATTAATCGTATTCAAATTTTGTTCGTTTAACTTTGTTGCATCATTAATTTGTATGGTTAGTTGTTGTTGAATCTTTTGGTTTTCATTTAATTGGCGATCAACACGTTGCGATAAAGATGTAAACTGTTGGTTTTGTTGATTGACAGCATCATTAATATTAGTTTGCAAATCATTAATTATGCTAGCTTTAGTATTTTGCTTTAAGTTTGCAACTTCTGTTTGTAAGGTGGAAATCTTTCGTTTTTGATTTTCAATTTGTTTATATCCTTGGAAATAAACAAATCCACTTAAGCAAACTGTTAATGCTATGGCAAGTATTGATAGTTTTGATACCGGTGCATGGGATTTACTACTATTAACCGATGAATTGGTAACCGATGAATTGGTTGGTTGTTCGATTTTTGGACTAGAAGTTTTTTTGATTGGTTCTTTTTTATCTACGTTCATCGTCGTTTTCGCTTCTTTGTTTGCATTAGGTATTGGCGGTTGACTAAATGAAGTGGTGCTGATGTTGGAAAGTGTTGCATTGGCACCATAATATTTTGTTGACATAAATTAACCCCATTTAGATTTTTTAAATATTTTTGGCATTATGACATAGAGTTATCATTGTTTTAAATAAAAATTGATTATTTGCACTAACAATTTTTAAAACTTTTTGCCAATTTAACTGTTTAGCTTTTGCAAAAATTCTCTCACTGGTTACGATTAGTTGTGCATCACTTTTATGTTTATTTTGGCAGTAAATATCCAGTTGTAATAGGTGATCAACACTCGTAATTAATATGATTTGTTGGGTAATATTTTCGGCTAATATGTTTGGCTTATAAGTAATAGTTTGACGAGTATAACATGCAATTGTTTTCACATTAACTGTTTGTAACTTTAGCTGCTGAGATAATTGTTGACCGCCTTTATCCCCACAAAGAATTAACGCATTATGACCACTTATTGCTTGTTGATTTAATAATGATAATAATCCGGCACTATTTTCTTCATTTGGGTAATCAACATGAACGCTATTTTGTTGACTAAATAATTCGGCAGATTTTTTGCCAATGGCAAAATAGCGAAGGTGATTA
This sequence comes from Gilliamella sp. M0320, assembly GCF_016101635.1. Lineage (NCBI taxonomy): Bacteria > Pseudomonadati > Pseudomonadota > Gammaproteobacteria > Orbales > Orbaceae > Gilliamella > Gilliamella sp. M0320. Next base: position 404,132 of record NZ_JACFQD010000002.1, on the reverse strand, counting down.
GGTAACCTGAGATTAGGTAGATGTTGTTCAATCATATAAGTGACTTGTGGTGAAACAATAATAACCATATCACCTAAATTGAGGTTATCCAATTGTTGCTGTAAATACCCCAGATCTTGACCAGCTAATATATTAAAAAAAGGTAGATGTTTTGCTGGTATATTGGCTTGATTTAATAATAGGGTTAAATTATCCCCTTCGGGGGAAGGGCGAGTAATATAAATCATCAGTTAATTAGTTCCGCTAATATTTTATCAGCGCCTTTAGCTAATAATTTTGCTGCCAATTTTTCGCCTAAACTCTCAGCTTCTGTGGCTGCGCCTGTTACGCTAACTTTAATAATTGTTGAACCATCTAGACTGCCAACTAAACCAGTTAAGGTTAATAAATTGTTAGTTAAAAGACTTTGACAGGCAATAGGCACTTGGCAACCGCCTTGTAATGCCTGATTCATTGCTCTTTCAGCTTGAATACAAATTCGGCTATTTTTATCATCAAGTGGCGCAAGTAATTGCAAAATTGTTTCATCATTAATTCGAGTTTCAATACCAACGGCACCTTGGCCTACCGCAGGTAAAATTAAGTCAGTATCAATGTATTGCTTGATTCGTTCTTGTAACCCTAGTCGTTTTAAACCGACAGCAGCTAGAATGATGCCATCATATTCTTGGTTATCCAATTTGGCTAAACGGGTACCAACATTACCACGTAAATCTTTGATGATTAAATGTGGATATTTAGCCCGTAATTGACATTGACGTCTTAAACTTGAGGTGCCAATGATAGCTCCATCAGGTAAATCATCTAAACATTGATATTGATTTGATATAAATGCATCACGAACATCATCACGTTGACAGATTGTGGCAAGCGTTAATCCTGTAGGAAATTGAGCTGGAATGTCCTTAATAGAATGAACGGCAATATCAGCTTCATTATCTATTATGGCTTGTTCTAATTGTTTGACAAATAATCCTTTACCGCCGATTTTCGATAGCGGACTGTCCAATAGTACATCACCCTTAGTTACCATTGGGATTAGTTCAACGGTTAAATTTTGGTGGATTGTCATTAATTGTTGTTTAACAAAGTTAGCTTGCCAAAGGGCTAAGGGACTTTTTCTTGTTGCGATGCGGATTTTCAATGATGCTCCCTATCTTCCGAACTTTAAATATTTTTGTTGTTATAAGTCATTCAACATAAATTGGTTAACCTAAAACTCATTATATTTGAGCTTTAGGCTGTAACACTTATTATGTCATTTATAGTTCATCAACAAAATTGATGGCAAAACCAATGTAATTTGCTGGGGTTAGCTGTTTTAAACGAGTTTTTTCATGTTCAGGTAACGCTAACGAATCGATAAATTGTTGCATTCCTTGTGCATCGACACGTTTACCTCGCGTTAATTCTTTTAATTTTTCGTATGGTTTTTCGATACCATAACGACGCATCACGGTTTGAATTGGTTCGGCTAATACTTCCCAATTGCGGTTAAGTTCATCAAGTAGATGCTCTTGATTAACTTCAAGTTTATTTAGACCTTTGAGGGTTGATTGATAAGCAATAATCGCATAACCAATACCTACACCAAGATTACGTAATACGGTTGAGTCGGTTAAATCTCGTTGCCAACGAGAAATAGGTAATTTACTACCAAGATGACTCATGATTGCATTAGCAAGGCCCAAGTTGCCTTCTGAATTTTCAAAATCAATTGGGTTTACTTTATGTGGCATAGTTGAAGAACCAATTTCACCAGCAACGGTTTTCTGTTTAAAATGATTTAGAGCGATATACCCCCAAACATCACGATCAAAGTCGATCATAATGGTATTAAAACGGGCAATGCAATCAAAATATTCTGCAATATAATCATGTGGTTCAATCTGGGTAGTATATGGATTCCATTGTAATCCTAATGAAGTTACAAATTCCTCACTAAATTTATGCCAATTGATTTGTGGGTAAGCAACCATATGCGCATTATAATTACCTGTAGCGCCATTAATTTTACCAAGAATTTCAATTGACTCTAATTGTTTGAGTTGTCTCTTTAGTCGATAAACAACATTGGCAAACTCTTTACCGATGGTGGAAGGTGTAGCTGGTTGTCCATGTGTTCTTGATAATAATGGTAAGTCACGATAAGTCTTAGCTTGCGTGGTGATGGTTGCAATTAATTTGTTCCAGTAAGGGATAAGAACTGTGTCTCTGGCTGTTTTTAACATTAAAGCATAAGATAGATTGTTGATATCTTCTGATGTGCAGGCAAAGTGGATAAATTCATTAATAGCTTGCAGTTCTTCGTTAGTGTTAACTTTTTCTTTTAAGAAATACTCAACAGCTTTAACATCGTGATTTGTTGTTTTTTCGATTGTTTTTATGCGTATTGCATCTTGTTCATTAAAGTTGTCAACAATTTCATTAAGGTGCTTGTTAGCTTGCTCACTTAGTGTTGGTACCTCAAGAATATCTGCTTGGTTGGCAAGTTTTTGTAGCCATCGAACTTCAACTTGAACGCGATATTTTAACAAACCATATTCACTAAAAATGGTGCGTAATTCTGTTGTTTTGTCACCATAACGACCATCAATTGGTGATAGGGCGGTAAGAGCAGATAATTCCATCGGTTTTACTCCGTTGCTATTTTTTTAAATTTAATAACTTTGTTGATTAATATCTTTTAATAATTCTTGTGCTGCATTACATATTCGTTTACGACTTAGCAAAATTTGCCAACGACTTCCACCAACTTGATACCATAAAATGGCAGAACGAACACAACCTAGTAGTGAAGCTCTAACTTTGGCTTGCACCAATGAATTTTGTAAATATTCCGCTTTACCTACTACTTTGATTTTGGTTGATAGGGGACTGATGATATCCGAATAGATTCCCGCTAATGAATAAGAGAGATCATCAACATGATTACTGATTGTCTCTTGATTCATATCTGAATAAAGTCCAGATATCCGTTGCAAACGTTGATCTATTTTACCTAATGCATCATTATTTTTTAAAAGTTTGCTGGTGACACTTAATGCACCAAACAAATAACGGATGATTTCAACTTGTTGCTTTTGATTGGATGATAGTAGTGAGATAAGTGTTTCTAGGCCTGTTTTAATATTGGTAATACCATCATAAACATCATCAGTGGTTTTTGGCGATGTATTGAATATGCTTTTAATTGCTATTTGATAAAGCGTATTGTTACAAACCCCTGTATTAGCAAGTTGGGGAATAAGTGACGCACTTTGTGTTACGCCGGCAAGGGCTATTGCAATATGATGATATTTACTATTCATTTTAATGCTCCTTACTGCTTACAATTCGTTCCTCAATAATACCGCCACCAAGGCAGACTTCATCTTGATAGAATACCGCTGATTGTCCAGGTGTTACTGCTGCAACAGGTTGTTCAAACATTACTTGAATTTTATCTTGTTCTAATGGTATGACACTACAAACAATATCTTGTTGACGATAACGCGTTTTTACTGTGCATTGAAAAGGTTTGGTCACAACTTTACGATCAACCCAGTGTAGTTGTTGAGCAATTAATCCATCTGAAAATAAAGCTGGATGATCATGACCTTGGGCAACAATTAATTCATTATTTTTTATGTCTTTGTCAACAACATACCATGGCGTATCATCGGCTTGTTTTAGACCACCTATGCCAAGTCCTTTACGTTGTCCTAATGTGTGATACATTAGCCCTTGATGTTGGCCGATAACTTCACCATCTACAGTCCGAATCACGCCTGATTGTGCCGGTAAGTAACGAGCTAAAAAGTCACTAAATTTTCGTTCACCAATAAAACAGATCCCGGTTGAGTCTTTTTTAGCTGCGGTTGCTAGGCCTAGTTTTTCGGCGATTTTTCGTACTTGTGGTTTTTCTAGTTCACCAACAGGAAATAAGCTTTGTCTAATTTGATCTTCACTCAGCGTATATAAAAAATAACTTTGGTCTTTATTGTTATCTATACCGCGCAGTAATTCGACTTTGCTTCCATTTTCTCGCTTGCGAACATAATGGCCGGTAGCGATATAATCAGCACCAAGATCTTCGGCTGCATATTCAAGAAAAGCTTTAAATTTGATCTCTTTATTGCATAAAATATCAGGATTAGGTGTTCGACCTGCCTTATATTCGGATAAAAAATGTTCGAATACGTTATCCCAGTATTCGGCAGCAAAATTGATTGTGTGTAATTTGATGTTTAATTTGTCACATACTGCTTGCGCATCAGCTAAATCGATCGCTGCTGAACAATATTCTTCTGTGTCATCTTCTTCCCAATTTTTCATAAATAAACCAACAACATCGTAACCTTGTTGTTGTAATAAATAAGCAGAAACAGAAGAGTCTACGCCGCCAGACATGCCGACAACGACTTTTTTTCGAGTGTTTATATTTGGCATAATAACTAAATCAATGGGCAAAAATTTTGTGATAATTTTAGCATAATTATGATGAAAAGTGTAAGGCTATGCGAAAGAGGGATAAGGGTTTGACTAACAAATTTTTATTAATAGTTGTCTGCTGATATCTATTCGCAGAAAAAAATTAATTATAGTTCCAAACTCCATTGATAATATCAATGGAGTTAAATTTAAAAATAGCATTATTATGGTGATCTTAATTAAGATCTTTTAGTAAATAGACCACATGGCCGATTATTTGAAAATCGTGTTGTTCTTTTTTGTCAACCACAATAGCTGGATATTTAGGGTTATCTGAAATTAAAACTAGGTTAGCACCTTGATTTTGAATACGCTTGATACTTATATGATCATCATACTGTACCGCATAAAGAAAACCATCAATAGGTTTAGCGTTAGCTTTATTGATAATAAGAATATCATGATTTGATATGGTTGGTTCCATACTGTCACCCTTAGCCCAAACAGCGATTAGATTATCAACTTCACAACTGTGATGTTTGATTAAGGTGATATCAAATGGGATTGTTTCTAAAACTGAAAATGCACTATTTGTTTCATTGAGATGATGAAATGGAATATCAATAGAACCTTTACCTTGGCTTTCTGGAAGTAAACGACATTCGCCTTTTCCTGTTGCAAGCCACTCGATTGGTATATCACATTTCTGAGCTATGGTTGCCAATCTATTTAGCGATGGATAGGTCTTTCCACATAAATAATCTCGTATTACTGCTTCTGACATTCCTACTTTTTTCGCAAAAGCGTTACCTGAAAGACCTTCTAAAACAATAGTTAATCGATTTTTAAAATTTATTACCCCCGTACTGGTTAGCGCTCGTGTTTTTTCTTGTTCAGACTGTTTTTTTACTTTGTTTTCCATTGTTTTTCATTCCATTTTTAGATATTTTTTTGTTTTTATTATTTTAATTCGTTTTTTTATATGCTATTCTTTGCAGGTAACTTGTTATCGCTTTAGTCGCGTAATACCGATAATCTTTACAATAGCAAAAAATTTAACCAATAGAGGATCTCATAATGAGAGAACAAGATCAAGACTGGACACCATCAAGAGTTGTAGGTGAGATTAAAATCCGAGGCGGAAATTTAAGAGCGCTTTCTCGTTCAAGTGGTTTACAGGCTGATACTTTACGTAATGCACTATATCGACATTGTCCTAAATATGAACGTATTATCTCTGAATATTTACAAGTGCCTGTTGAGCAAATTTGGCCATCTAGATACGAAAAGAAGGGTAAAAAATAAGTTACAATTGTACTACTGAGTAGAAAAAGACGCCTAAATAGGCGTCTTACGTTTTATTTCTTAGCTTGTTCTGCTGCTTTAACGATTGCTGCAAAAGCATCGACTTTTAATGAAGCTCCACCAACTAAAGCACCATCAATATCTGGTTGGGTAAATAGTTCAGCTGCATTTTTATCATTAACTGAACCACCATATTGAATAATTACTTGTTTAGCTACAGCTGCATCTTGTTTTGCGATATGATCACGGATAAATTTGTGAACAGCTTGTGCTTGAGCTGGAGTTGCAGATTTACCTGTACCGATTGCCCAAACAGGTTCATAAGCAATTACTGCGCCATTAAATGCTTGTACACCTAATGCATTAATAACAGCATCAATTTGACGAGCACATACTGCTTGAGTTTGGCCAGCTTCGTTTTCAGCTTCAGTTTCACCAATACAAAGTACTGGTACTAGACCTGCTTCTTTTAATACACCAAATTTTTGGGCAATAAATTCATCAGATTCTTTGTGATAAGTACGACGTTCAGAATGTCCAATAATGACGTGAGTTACGCCGATTTCTTTTAACATAGTTGCTGATACTTCACCAGTATAAGCACCAGAAAGATGAATACCGACATCTTGAGCACCTAAAAGAATGTTTGAGCCACCTAATTGATGTGCTACAAAATCTAAATAAACGCTAGGCGGTGCAATTGCAATGCCACAGTTAGCGTCTGTTGATAGCTCATTTCTTAATCCTGCGACCAAGTCTTTTGCCATACTGATACTACCATTGAGTTTCCAGTTACCCATAACGAGAGGTTTTCGCATATTTTTCTCCAACTTAAAATTTAAAAAGGTGTTGATTTCAGAATGAATTAGTTATAATACTACTTATTATACACCAAATAAATTGAGCTTGAGGAAAAATATGTCATTAGAAATATTGAATCAATTAGAAACTAGAATTCAACATACTGTTAACACCATTAATACATTGCAACAAGAGATTGCTAGATTAAAGCAAGGTAATCAAGAACTTGAGCAATTAATTAATGATAGTTCTGATGAAATGAAAGCATTACGTGATGAAAATGAAAAACTAAAACAAGATCAACAAATTTGGCAGCAACGGATTCAAACTCTTTTAAGTAAAATTGGTGAAATCACCCAGTAAACGACTCAATCTATCTTAAACGCGACTTATGTCGCGTTTCTTTTATGACTAACCTAAATGTGAAAATTAAATAAAAATGCGTGAACAGCTAAAATCTTTATGGCTTACTGAAACTATTCATTTAATTGAGTCACAATCTGGACGCTTTGCTGATCAGGATATTAATCGGCAAGTTAAAGCTATGCCAACCTCTTTGGTTAATCGTATTGTTACGCGAGCCACCTTATTATCTAAACAAAATGGTTTATATTTGGCACAAAAAGTAATGTTGCGCTCAATTAAGCTGTCATTTTTGTTATTATTGTTTTTATCACTTTTTATCGGTAGCTCGCTGACATTTGGCGCGTTAAGTCAAAATCCAATCAATTTATATTGGGCATTATTTAGTTTATTGGGTGTTCATTTTATTACGCTAATTGTCTGGCTTTGTTCATTGTTATTTTTTTCTCGCTTTGGTGGTAGTTTATTAATTCACGGTTGGTTATGGATAGCGGAAAAACTCTACCAAAAAAAGACTGTGCAACAACTTGTTCCTGCTTTTGTTTCATTATTTGGCTATCGAATTCGTTGGTTACTAGGCTTTGTACTTAATTTATTTTGGACAGTTATTTTAACTAGCGCTTTAATTGTTTTGTTAGTGCTTTTTTCTACCCAACATTATAGTTTTGAATGGAAAACAACTTTATTAAGTGCCGATTCAATTATTAAATTAACTCATTATCTAGGTTATTTGCCATCTTGGTTTGGATTTTCTATTCCAAAAGATGATGTGATTAAACTGAGTGAACATGCATTAAGTTCTGGTGATATTCGTTCTTCATGGGCGATATGGTTACTGGGCGTTTTTATTTTTTATGGCTTAACTGTTCGTTTACTTCTGATGATTTTTTGTGGTGTCACCTGGATGGTAACCAGTCGAAAAATTAAGTTAAATTTAGATGATCCTGATTATCAAATCCTCGCGCAACAATTACAACCATTAGTCACTAACGTAGAAGATGAAGATAAATTAGGTGAAAGCAGATGGCAATTGCCGATTTCGCAAATTGAAGAAGGGCATGGTATCTATTTGGTGGCAGTGGATATCGTTGAAAGTTGGAAACCTACAACTACAGTTCCGTTCTATGGCTTTCTCAATACCCGTGAACAACGGGTTGCTTTATTGGACTACTTACAATTAAAACCAGCGAAAAAATTATTAATTGCCATCGATACGGATCGCGCCCCTGATCGTGGATTATTAAACTTTATTCAACAGCTAATTAATAAATCCCAGCAAACTCGGATATGGTTTATTAATCACGGTAAGCAATTTCATAATTGGCAATCGTTATCTTTACCATTAGCCGAACCTAATTGGTTAGAGCAGGATAATTAATATGATTACTTCATTGAAATTAGCAATAGTTGGCCATGCAAATTTTGGCAAAACTTCGCTTTTGCGAGCATTGTCGCACAATAGTCATTTTGGTGATGTTTCTGATAAACCGGGCACAACAAGACACGTTGAATCGATTAAATTGTCTTTGGCTAATAATACCGACATTACTTTTTATGATACTCCGGGTTTTGAAGATAGTTTGGCGCTTTATGATTATATAACACAAATTCTACCAGCTAATACTAAGCTAGATGGTATCGATAAATTAACGACTTTTTTACAAAGTCCAGAGGCTGAAAACCTTTTTAATCAAGAAGCAAAAGTCATCAGACAAGTGTTAAATTGTGATGCAGCTATCTATGTCATTGATGTCCGAGAGCCTGTGCTACCTAAATATCACGATGAATTGGCCATTTTAGCAAATAGTGATAAACCTATTCTTGCTGTCCTTAATTTTACTTCAACCAAAGAACAAAATGAAAAGGAATGGAAAAGATTGCTTTCAATAATAGGTATCCATGCTATCATTGGGTTCGACGCTGTGTTTCCACCCATAGATGGTGAAGAAAAATTATACAAAAGTTTAGCTTTACTAATTGAATCAGCTAAAAAAATATTGGATAATTGGTTAGATAATATTACGAGGATTCGTGAATCACGTAATCATACAGCAAATAAGCTTATTGCCGAAGCATTGGTTGATGTGACTGCTTTTTATAAAATGGCAAAATCAGATGATAAGCAAGCTGTAACTGATATGCAAAATAAAGTTAGGTTACGTGAACAAAAAGTAATAAATGATTTATTGCAACTCTATCAATTTGATTCAACTCAAGAGAGTGAAGAAAATCTACCATTAATCAAAGGTAGATATAACGCTGATTTGTTTAATTTAGATGCGTTGAAATTGATGGGTTTACATTTGACTAAAGGATTTGTATCTGGTGCAACTATCGGAGCAAGTATTGATTTAGCTACTGGTGGATTATCCTTTGGTTCAGCTGCGTTAATTGGCGCGGCGGTGGGTAGTTTGATGCAAACTGCAAAGCATTACGGTTCTAGAATGCGTTATCAGCTTTCTGGATATAGTAAATTAAGTGTTGATGATGTGATTATTTGTTTTCTTTCTTTACGATTAGTTCAACTTAAAGAGAGTTTAAATTATCGCAGCCATGCGAACACCAGCCCGATTAGATTATCTAAGCTAGATAAAAATGAGTGGCAAAAAGGTGTGTTACCTAAAAGTCTAAAGGTAGCAAGACGTTATTCGCATTGGTCGACTTTAAATAAAGGAACAAAAAGAAATGATAAAAAAAGGCAGTCGGTTATTAACCAAGTTGCGCAACAATTGCGGTAGTGTTAAAAAACGATGTTTAGTAATTTCGATTATTTTTTCTCTGTTTGTCTTGTTTGGTTGTAGTAGTAGTCAAGGCCAAGTAGCGGTAAATAAATCAGATCCAGTTATTTTGGCAAAAATCGATCAACATTATAAAAAATGGAAAAAAACACCATATCGTTATGGTGGTACAACCTTAGCTGGTAGTGATTGTTCTGGTTTAGTTATGAATTTCTACAAAAATAGATTATCAAAAACTTTGCCAAGAAGTACTGTAGAACAAGCTAAATTAGGCTATAAAGTTACTACTCCTAAAGCGGGTGATTTAGTATTCTTTAAAACCGGTCGTAGTCGTAGCGGTTTACATGTTGGTATCTACTATGCAGATGGTAAGTTCCTACACGCTTCAACATCAAAAGGTGTTATTTTCTCTAATTTGAAAGAAGATTATTGGAAAAAACATTATTGGATGACTCGTCGGGTTATCGATACCAAAGTTAAGTAAAATTTTAGACTCACTGATATGATCTATACAGTGAGTCTTTAGCATTCCTTCCTTAGTTGTTTCAATTTTATATCAGTGATTTTTCCCTTAAACCATACAATACATTGGCTACATATAACATTTTTCCAGGTGTTCCTAGCGATATATGACACCAGTTGGTAGCTGGATTGAAATTTCGTTCGAGTTTGCACCACATTATGTCCATATTTAAGATCATTGCTAATATTAATGAATATACTAAAAATGATCTTAATACCGCATAACTAAGGCTATTTTTGCCTGATAGTTATTTTGTGATTAACTATCTGCTGGCGTTTCAATATCAGAATAGGTTGCCAGCATTTGCAAGAATTTATATTTAGAATTTACCATTTTAGTTGATTGCGCATGTAAAGTATTGGCAATAACTGGTTCGAGTGTTTCTAAACGACGGAAACGTTGTTCTTTAAGTAAAACTTCCGTTAATGATTCACTGTTTGGTGCTTTAGAGTCTAACACTAAACCTGGTTTTCCTTCTTGCATACGACGCGGATCATAACGATATAATGGCCAGAAACCTGATTTAACTAAATCTTTCATCTGTTCATGAGATTTAGATAAATCGTAACCATGTTCTTCACAAGGGCTATAAGCAATAACCAGAGAAGGGCCATTATAAGCTTCAGCTTCTTGCAATGCTTTAAGTGTTTGGTTCAATTGCGATCCTAAAGCAACTTGGGCGACATAAACGTGACCATACATCATTACACTGACCCCAAGATCTTTACGAGCTTTATGTTTACCTAAATCAGCAAATTTGGAAACTGCACCCATTGGTGTTGCTTTCGATTGTTGTCCGCCAGTATTAGAGTAGCATTGGGTATCAAGCACTAAGATGTTAACGTTTTCGGTTAAACTCATTACATGATCGAGTCCACCAAAGCCAATATCATAAGCCCAACCATCACCACCAATAGCCCATACTGATTTATCAATCAAATAATTAGCATTTTGCATTAACTCTTTAGCTTCAGCTGAAGTTAAATGCGCTAATTGTTGACGTAATAAATTAACTTGAGTTCGTTTTTCATCAATAGATAAATCTGGTGATTGTAAATTGATAACAATTTCTGGTGAAACTTCACCGGCAACATGTTCAAGCAAACGTAATGCTCGTTTTTTATGTTGATCATAAGTAATACGATAACCAAGTGCAAATTCGGCATTATCTTCAAATAATGAATTTGCCCAAGCCGGTCCACGGCCATTGCGATCGGTTGTATATGGGGATGATGGTAAATTACCACCATAAATTGACGAGCAACCAGTTGCATTAGCAATAGCGAGATGATCACCATATAATTGGGTTAGTAGTTTGATGTATGGTGTTTCACCACAACCAGCACAAGCACCAGAATATTCAAATAACGGTGTTAATAGTTGTGATGTACGTACATCAATTCGTTCTAGTGTTTTGATTTCCCGATCAGGAAGGTCGGTGAAATAATCATAGTTAGCACGCTGAGTTTCTAGATTGTCAATTCGTGAACGCATATTAATGGCTTTGATATCAAAGTTATTACGGTCACGTGAAGGACAAACTTCAACACATAAATTACATCCGGTACAATCTTCGGGCGCAACTTGTAAAACATAACGTTGACCTTTCATATCACGAGCTTTTACTTCAAGTGAGCTTAGTGACTCAGGTGCATTGAGCATATCATCTGGTTCAACAACTTTTGCTCGAATGGCTGCATGCGGACAAGCAACCACACAATGGTTACATTGAGTACAAAGTTCAGGTTGCCAGATGGGTATTTCTTCAGCAATATTACGTTTTTCCCATTTGGTGGTGCCAACCGGCCATGTTCCATCGGGAGGAAAAGCTGAAACAGGTAAACTATCACCTAAGCCAGCTAACATAGTTGCAGTGACCATTTTAACAAAATCAGGGGCATTGCTTGGCACAACTGGCGGACGTGATGGACTACTTTCATCCACGCAACTTAATGGAATTTGCTCAAGAGATGCAATGGCTAAATCAAGTGCTTTCCAGTTATTTTCAACAATATCTTGTCCTTTACTGCTGTAACTTTTGGCAATAACTTCTTTTAGTTGTGAAATGCTAAAATCATTTTTAAATATTTCTGATAAATGAAAGAATGCGGCTTGCATGACCGTATTAATTCTTGCCCCTAAATTACATTCTCGAGCAATTTTAGCTGCATTAATTATATAAAAATGTGCTCTTTTCTTAATTAGTTGAATTTGCACTTCTTTAGGTAATCTATGCCAAACTTCATCCTTACTATAAGGTGTATTTAGTAAGAAAATACCATCATCTTTTAATCTTTCAACTATTTGATATTTGTCGATAAACTGATCTTGATGACAACCGATAAAATGGGCACTGGTTATCAAATACGGTGAATCTATTGGTTCAAGATTAACTCGAAGATGAGAAGTGGTTAAACCACCGGCCTTTTTTGAATCGTAAACAAAATAACCCTGTACATAAAATGGTGAACTATCACCAATGATTTTGATATTATTTTTGGTCGCTGAAACCGTACCATCACTGCCTAAACCATAAAATAGTGCTTCAAGTGCTGATTTTTGTGGGATGGATTTTTCTGGTAATGGTAGTGACAAGCCGGTTATATCGTCATAAATACCTACTGTAAAGCGAGGTTTAGGTTTCTCTGTTGTTAATTCGTTAAATATCGCTAATACACAGCGAGGATCGAATTCTTTGGATGATAAACCATAACGACCACCAATAATTTGTGGTAAATGGTCACGTTCGCCACGCGAAAAACTCTCTGCAAAGGCTGTCATTACATCTAGGTAAAGAGGTTCAGCTTGTGCGCCGGGCTCTTTGGTACGATCTAGCACGGCGATTTTTTTCACAGTTTGCGGAATAACGTCAAGTAGATGAGTCGCTGAAAATGGTCGGAATAATCTTACGATAACGACGCCAACTTTTTCGTCATTTTTAATCAGATGATCGACAACTTCCTTCGTTGTACTGACGCCTGATCCCATAATGACAATGATACGCTCAGCATCTTTTGCGCCATAATATTCGAAAGGTTGATACTTTCTACCGGTCTCTTTTTCAAAGGCTTGCATAGCATCTGCAACATGATTGAAAGTATTCTCATAATATGGATTAACTGCTTCACGGCATTGGAAGTAGGTATCAGGATTAGCTGATGTACCACGAATAACTGGATTATCTGGTGTTAAGGCACGGCGACGAAAAGCATCAATAGCTTGATTGGGAAGCAAATTACGAATCTGTTCATCACTGATTGGATAAATTTTATTTACTTCGTGTGAAGTTCTAAAACCATCAAAAAAATGAATAAATGGTACTCTACTATTGAGTGTCGCTATTTGCGAAATTAAGGCTAAATCTTGGGCTTCTTGTACCGAGCTAGAACACAACATCGCAAAACCAGTTTGCCTGACAGACATAACATCAGAATGATCACCAAAAATAGACAAGGCATGAGTTGCAACAGTACGGGCGGCAACATGTAATACAAATGGTGTTAATTCCCCAGCTATTTTATATAGCGAAGGAATCATTAATAACAGACCTTGCGATGAAGTAAATGATGTTGCTAATGCCCCAGTCATTAATGCACCGTGCACCGTTGATATTGCTCCCGCTTCCGATTGCATTTCAACAACTTTCGGTGTATCACCAAAAACATTGGGTTTGTTGAACTCCGCCCACGAGCTAGCTTGTTCAGCCATAGATGAACTTGGCGTTATTGGATAAATAGCAATGACTTCGTTTGCACGATATGCGACAGATGACACCGCACTGTTAGCATCTGATATGATCATTAAAAAACCTTGTATCTTAGAGTATTATGACATTACTTAGTTATAATAATTTTACATATTGTACCAGAAACTAAGATAGCTTTTAGTTATTTTTGAGTTAAATTTTTGCCTAACTATACGTTTTTAGTAAAAATAAAAAAGGTAGGGGATTAGCATATTAAAACATAAGGCAGATATTGCAGATTGATACTAAAAGGAATTATTTTGATGATTTTTATATCGATAATTTTTGTCCAGTAATATTGACTGATTAGTTACTATTACTAGACAAAAATTGATATCGTATATATTACTGAATAACAACTCGTTCAGTTGATGAAGAGTGTTTTATTTCGCCAAGTAACCAAGCTTTTTCACCATGCTGGTTAAGTAAATTAATGGCTTGTTCAGCTAACTGTTTTGGTAAAGCGATGATTAAACCTACTCCACAATTGAAAGTACGGTACATTTCATGACGGCTTACATTGCCTGCTTGTTGCAACCAATTAAAGATGGCAGGCCATTGCCAACTAGATTCATCAATAACAGCTTGAGTGTTATCAGGTAAAACTCGTGGAATGTTTTCCCAAAAACCACCGCCAGTAATGTGTGCAATAGCATGAACATCGATTTTCGAAATCAAATCAAGCACTGATTTTACATAAATCTTAGTTGGCGCAAGTAAATGATCTGCTAATGGTTTTCCGTCTAATTGTTCTGTTGCTGGATTAACACCACTAACTTCAATAATTTTACGTACTAGTGAATAACCATTTGAATGTGCACCGCTTGATGCAAGGGCAATTAAAGCATCACCATCTTGTACTTTACTACCATCAATCATTTCTGATTTTTCAACTACACCAACACAAAAACCTGCTAAGTCATAATCATCACCATGATACATACCTGGCATTTCTGCGGTTTCACCACCAACTAATGCACATCCGGATTGTTTACAGCCTTCCGCAATACCCGTAACAACTGTCGCTGCAACATCAACATTTAATTTGCCAGTAGCATAATAGTCGAGGAAAAATAAAGGCTCAGCTCCTTGAACAATCAAATCATTAACGCACATAGCAACCAAATCAATACCAATTGATTCATGACGATTTAAATCCATTGCAAGGCGCAATTTTGTGCCAACACCATCAGTACCTGAAACTAAAATAGGTTGTTTATATTTTTGTGGAATTGCACATAATGCACCAAAACCACCAAGTCCACCCATAACTTCAGGACGTTTGGTCTCTTTAACGACAGATTTAATACGATCAACCAATTCATTGCCAGCATCGATATCAACACCAGCATCTTTATAGCTAAGAGATTTATTATTTGACACGGGGAGCAGTCCTTTCAATAGAAAAAATTGCTTGTTATTTTAGCAAGGATGAAATTTATTGGCGACTAATTATTGTTAAAATAATCTTTTGATTATCTAGATTCACAATTTTCGAACCAACTTTCTAAAATAATAATTGCCGAAGTTGCATCGACATGACCTTTTTCAAGGGCTCGGTAACCACGTGAAGCAAAAATATGTGATTTTGCCTCAACGGTTGATAAACGTTCATCTTGTAAATGAACTTGATAGCCAAACATGCCATGCAAACGGTTAGCAAATTTGCGGGCTCTTGCGGTTAATGGTTGTTCTGTACCATCCATATTTAGTGGTAATCCTACCACTAAATAATCAGGTTGCCATTCATTGAGTACTTTCTCTATTGACTGCCAATTAGGAATGCCATCTCGAGCTTTGAATGAACAAAGTGAATTTGCGGTCTTAGTTATATCTTGACCGATAGCTGCGCCGATGCTCGCTGTACCAAAATCAAATGCAATGATGGTAGCCATAACTTAAGCGGTGCCCATTTGATGTGAAATTGTTTTAATATTAATGCCCAATGATTCAGCCGCTTTCTGCCAACGATCTTCAATAGCTACCTCGAAGATAATTGCAGGATCAACATCGGTAACTAACCAATCATTTTTTGCTACTTCACTTTCAAGTTGTAATGATTGCCAACTTGAATAACCTAATGCTAAGAAAAGATCTCTTGGTTGTTCTGGTGTACCAATAGACTTTAATGCATCAAGAGATGTGGTAACCATGATATCATCAGAGATTTGAATACTTGAAGCAAACCCTTGATGAGGTGTATGGAGAATAAATCCTTGCTCTTCAGCAAGCGGGCCGCCACAAAACACAAGGTGTTCAAGTTCAGCACAGCTTTTTGAGGCGGTTATTTCTAAACGGGATAATACTGTTTCTATGTTAAGATCTATAATGGGTTTATTAATAATAATCCCCATTGCTCCATCACGATTATGTTCACAAATATATACTACTGAACGACTAAAAATTGAGTCATTAACAGTTGGCATGGCTATAATAAAATGATTTTTTAAATTCATATGCTCACATTGTCGTTAAATTTATAATGCACATTTACCAATTTTGACTTTATGTTCAACATTACAGCGCATTAATATTTCAGGATGATTGGTTTCTTCATTAATTGATTCACCAACAATTGCAAAATTTTGTGATAAATAAAAGTTAATTGCATCACTATTTTGTTTGTAAACATGTACCATTAATTCGTTGTGACGCTGTTTGGCTTTTTCAACTAATGCTGATCCGGTACCTTGATGACGAAAATTCTTTTCAACATATAAACCTGAGATATAATTTTCCGTTAAGCCAATAAAACCAACAACAACGCCGTTGATATCTTGAACATATATTGTTGACATTGGGATCAACATCTTCACTAAGTCAAAGTTTTGTTTAAAAAACTCAGGATCGATAAAATTATGTGCTTGTTCATTACCTTGCAGCCAAATTGTCATTATGGCATCTAAATCTTTTGCTTGATATTCTCTAATCATTTTTAACTCTTTATATTTAATCTTGATTCAATCGCATCCATTAATAAACCTGTGATTGATAAATCTGGGTTAGCTGCTTCAATTTCTCGAACGCAAGTCGGACTGGTAACGTTAATTTCGGTTAGTTTGTCACCAATAATATCAAGTCCTACAAATAGTAGTCCTTTTTGTTGCAAAACAGGGCCGATACTGTTAGCGATTTGCCAATCACTATCACTTAATGGTCTGACTTCACCATGTCCACCAGCGGCTAAGTTTCCTCGTGTTTCCCCTTGTTGTGGAATTCGTGCTAAGCAGTAAGGCACGGGGACACCGTCGACAACTAAAACCCGTTTATCGCCATCTTTGATTGCGGGAATAAATGTTTGCGCCATGCAATAACGGGTATTATGTTCAGTAAGTGTCTCTATAATCACCGAAACATTAGGATCATCTTGTTTCACGCGAAAAATTGATGAACCACCCATGCCATCTAGTGGTTTTAAAATGATGTCATGATATTGTTGATGAAAAGCTTTGATTTGTGATGTTTGACGAGTAACTAAGGTTTCAGGTGTAAAGTCAGCAAACCAAGCCGTAAATAATTTTTCGTTACAGTCGCGTAGACTTTGAGGTTTATTTACTACCAATACGCCTTTCTCTTCCGCACGCTCTAATATATAGGTTGCATAGATAAATTCAGTATCAAAAGGTGGATCTTTGCGCATTAATATTACATCAAGTTCACTTAATGCTATAGTCTGTTCGTCTCCAAAATCAAACCAATGTTCACTATTGTTATGAACTGTTACTGTACGTGTTGTGGCACTAGCTTCTCCATTGCGTAAAAACAGATCATTCATCTCCATATAATAAAGTTGATAGCCGCGTTTTTGTGCTTCAAGTAGCATCGCAAAACTGGTATCTTTTTTTAATTTGATATGGCTAATGGGGTCCATAACAATACCAAGTTTGATCATGGTAACTCCTTACTGATTATATTTGATTTTACTGAATTCGGTGTTGATGATTTGCTGCTGCTCTACCTATTTAATAATTTAGATAAAACCAAGGTAGAAAGAGGTATTAGCAATAATAATCGAATTTTCAACTATCATACTCGTTACCGATTAATAAGCAAAGCAATCATTTGTTAACTTATTTATTTCTTGTGACTAACCTAAATCACCAAAACGAACTTGAAGGGCTGTTATTACAGTTAACGCCGCTGTTTCAGTCCGTAATACTCTCGGTCCGAGCAAAATATCAGTAAACTGATATTGATGAGTCATGCTAATTTCTTCATTAGATAGACCACCTTCCGGTCCAATTAATAAACTAATATTGTTATTATCACACGGTAATTGGTTTATTCCTTGTTCGGCTTTAGGGTGTAAGTTAAGTTTTAAACTATCGGTTAAATTTGCACACCAAGTTTCTAATTTCATTACTGGATTGATGCTTGGGATGATATTTCGTCCACACTGTTCACAAGCCGAAATAACAATTTTTTGCCATTGTTGAACTTTCTTTTCAAGCCTTTCTTGATCGAGTTTGACGCCACAACGTTCTGAAAGTAGGGGGGTAATGGTATTAACACCTAATTCGACCGATTTTTGAATAGTAAATTCCATCTTATCGCCACGAGAAATCACTTGTCCTAAATGAATGTTTAATGGTGATTCTCGATTATCTAATACACTGTTTGCTGTTTTTACAATAACGGTTTTTTTATTAACTTCATGTATAACGGCAGGCGTAATTTGGTTGGAACCATCAAAAAGCGTAATTGATTCCCCGGTTTTCATTCTTAATACTCGAATAAGGTGATTGAAAGCATTATCATCTAAAGTGATCAAACTATTTTGATTAATTGTGTAAGGCTGAAAAATTCGCGTCATATAAACTATTATTTACTATTATTTGCAATAAATTATAGCGTAATTTATTAAGATTCGGTAATCTCTATTTTAAACAATATCTATATCTGGAATAGAATATGACCTTATCAATTAAAGATAGAGTATTCATTGAATCACTAACGGTTTATACCACAATCGGTGTTTATGATTGGGAAAAAACGATTAAACAAAAGTTAGTTCTTGATCTCGAAATGGCATGGGATAATCAACCTGCCGGACAAAGTGATGATGTGAAATTTTGTTTAGACTATTTTGTGGTTTGCCAATCGATAACTTCATTTATTGAAGCTAACAAATTTGATCTTATCGAAACGGTAGCCGAACGTGTTGCAATGTTAGTCATTGAGAAATTCTCGGTACAATGGTTAAAAATAAAAGTGTCAAAACCTGATGCTATTGCTAATGCTGGTAACGTTGCGGTATTAATAGAACGCAGAGCCAAATAACTACAATTAGATATCCCTTAATGAGTAAAGCGAACAAAATAATATGTGATCAGTCACATCATAAAAAGAAAGGTTTTGATAATACTGAACCTTTTTCAATTAAATTAACTGATGCTTTGCGTTGGCGACTGCAACGTAAAGTGTTACCGCCGCAAGGCGGATATCAAGCATTCATCCAAAATTGGCTTAGCTCAATTGATATTAGCTTAAGCGGTGATAGAGTTTGGTGGATCGGACATTCTACTACCTTGATAAAGCTTGATGAACAATGGATATTAACCGATCCAGTTTTTTCTAACCGGGTATCGCCGGTGCAATTTATTGGGCCAAAACGACGAACAAAACCAGCAATTACCATTGATAAATTACCTCCAATTAATGTGGTGGTAATCTCTCATAGCCATTATGATCATCTTGATTTTAATAGTATCCGCCAACTTATCATGCGGTATCCGCAACTTACTATTCTGGTTCCCTTAGGACTTAAAAACAAATTATTAAAATGGGGGGCCAAGCAAGTCATTGAGTTAGATTGGTGGCAGTCAACTAATGTTAATGGAATTACCTTTACTGCTACACCGGCAAAGCATTGGAGTAATCGGGGAGCGTTTGATGTGAATAAAGCATTATGGTGTGGATGGGTTATGCAGACAGATATTGATAAACCATTATCAACTAAAACGGTCTACTTTATGGGGGATACCGGTTATTGTGCAAGCTTAAAGAAAATAGCTGATAAATTTAAGCAGATAGATCTTGCTTTGATACCGATTGGTGCTTATGCACCTCGTTGGTTTATGCAATCGCAGCATATAGATCCACAACAAGCTTTACAACTTTATGATGAATTAAACTGTCAGTCAGCAATTGCAATTCATTGGGGAGCTTTTGAATTGGCAGATGAACCATTAGATGAGCCACCAACATTATTAAACTCATTAAAGGGAGATAGATCTTTTCATATATTAAAAATAGGTGATAGCTTAGCTATCAATCAGCTTAATAATGAACTAAAATAATTAACAATAATAATTTAAACCACATTTTGATATTTGCGAGGGAAATATGATGAAATCAGTAATTATTGCATTAACTTGTCTAACGTTTAGTTTAGCTTTAACTGCTTGTGGCGGTAAAAATGATGAAGGTAAACAATATCATTGGTCAAAAGCTCATGGAGTTCTTGAAGATTGCCGTGGAGTAATGAATAAATCAGAGCAATGTCAAAAAAATTCTAATAATCAACAATATTTATTTCAAATTGATAGGTATTAACTTATATGAGTGCTTGGCTTATTTATGCATTATTATCGGCGATTACTGCAGCTTGTGTGGCAATCCTCGGTAAAATAGGTTTACAACATCTTGACGCTAATACTGCGACAGCAATTAGAGCTATAGTTATGGCTATTTTTCTAGTTGGTGTAGTTGTTGTTCAAGGAAAACTGAATTTAATCAATACTTTTTTTAATGATAAAAAAGCATTACTTATTATTGCATTGAGTGGCGTAGCTGGCGCATTATCGTGGCTATTTTACTTTATGGCAATAAAAGAAGGTAAAGTATCACAAGTCGCCCCAATTGATAAACTTAGTGTCGTTTTTGCGGTAATTTTTGCAACTATTATATTTGGCGAAAAAATTTCATTTCTTTCGGCTATAGGCGTTGCCATGATAGCTGCTGGGGCGGTATTAGTTGCACTATTTTAATAGTGTATTAAACGGTTCAACAGTTACCCATTCACCTTTAGTTACATTGCCTCTATCTTTTTCAAGCAAGATAAAGCAGTTAGCATGATTAAACGATTGTGTGAGATGGGAGCCTTGTTGCCCAGTTGAAACAACCTCCAACTCACCATTAGTTGAAATTTGCAATACACCACGTTGAAAATCCAATCTACCGATACTTTTTTTCAGATTTGTTGCTGTTTTTACTTTAAATGATAACTCAGCTTCGGTTAAATTTTGTCCAGAAAGGGCTAAAATTAATGGTTGAACTAATTGATAAAAAGTGACAAGAGATGAAACTGGATTACCCGGCAATCCGCAAAATAACGCATTACCTATATTGCCAAAGGCAAACGGTTTTCCGGGTTTTATGGCAATTTTCCAGAAGTTAACTTTACCCAGTTCTGCTAGTGCCATTTTAGTATAATCAGCATCCCCGACTGAAACACCACCACTACTAATCACTAAATCAGCCTGTTTAGATGCGATTTCGAGTGTTTGCTTAATTTTGCTCGGATCATCGACAATTATCCCTAAATCAATTATTTCACAGTTTAATTTGCTCAATAATAATTTGAGGGTGAATCGGTTACTATCATAAATAGCACTATTATTTGCTAATCGGCTACCAATTTCAGTTAATTCATTACCGGTGGAAAATATTGCAACTTTTAACTTTTGATAGACAGTTAACTCTGCAATCCCAAGTGTTGCTAAACTTGATAAAGTCGGAATAGTTAACCGAGTGCCTTTTTTGACAATAACCGCACCTTGTTTAGCATCTTCACCTATATAACGAATATTACTAGCTGGTTTTATTTGCTGTAAAAATTTAATTCCTGATTCAGTTTGTTCTGTCTCTTCTTGCATCACAACAGCACTAGCTTCGTTAGGAACCGGTGCACCAGTCATAATTCGTAAGCAACTACCTTTAGGCCAATTTAGTGATGAAATATCGTCACCTGCATAAATTACTCCAGCTAACGGTAATAACTTCGATTGATTGATATCAGATAATCTTAGCGCATAACCATCCATCGCCGAATTATTAAAGCTAGGTACATTAATTGGAGAAATAACCGGTTCAGCAGTGATTCGATCTAAGCCATCAAATAATGCAACTTTTTCCATTAACGGTTTATGATTATTTGTTGCTACTTCTGTTGCTACTTCAAATATATTTTTTTTGGCTTGTGCAAAGGTTAATAACATAAATGAAGCTCCTTATAATCGATTTTCCGTGGTGTTAGACAAGTAGTTAATTGAGAGCAGATAATCTATTGAGTTATATAAATATATGATAATGATGCCGCAATACACGGCATCAACAAAGATTAAACATTAAATAAGAAATTCATAATATCGCCATCTTGCACGATATAATCTTTCCCTTCAGAGCGCATTTTGCCTGCTTCTTTAGCACCTTGTTCACCACCATATTTAATGAAGTCATCAAAAGCAATGGTTTGTGCTCGAATAAAGCCTTTTTCAAAATCGGTATGAATTTTACCGGCAGCTTGCGGCGCAGTATCTCCAACAGAAATTGTCCATGCCCGAACTTCTTTAACACCAGCAGTAAAATAAGTTTGCAGATTAAGTAAACTATAACCGGCACGAATTACTCTATTTAGGCCAGGTTCAGTTAAACCAAGGTCTTGCATAAATTCATCGCGATCAGCGTCATCGAGTTCCGCAAGTTCAGCTTCAATTGCGGCACAGACAGGTACAACGACAGCTTTTTCTTGCTCAGCAATGGCTTTCACTTTTTCTAAATATGGATTGTTTTCAAAACCATCTTCATTAACATTAGCAATATACATTGTTGGTTTTAGGGTTAAAAAGCTTAGATATTTAATTGCATCTAATTCTTCTTTACTAAAATCGAGTAGTAATAGTTTCTTACCTTGTTCAAGATGAGGTAAACACTTATCTAAGATTTCCAGTTCGTACTTGGCGTCTTTATCGCCACCTTTAGCACGTTTTTGTAAACGGGTAATGGCTCTTTCACAAGCCTCAAGATCAGCTAACGCAAGTTCAGTATTAATGATTTCAATATCTTCAGCTGGATCGATTTTACCTGCAACGTGCACAATATTTTCATTTTCGAAACAACGAACAACGTGGCCAATCGCTTCTGTTTCACGAATATTGGCTAAAAATTGATTACCTAGTCCTTCACCTTTAGATGCACCTTTAACTAGCCCCGCAATATCAACAAATTCCATTGTGGTTGGTAAGGTACGTTGTGGTTTAACAATTTCCGCAAGTTGATCTAAACGCGGATCAGGCATTGGCACTACACCTGTGTTTGGTTCAATCGTACAAAACGGAAAGTTAGCAGCCTCTATTCCAGCTTTGGTTAGTGCATTAAAAAGCGTTGATTTGCCTACATTTGGTAGTCCGACAATACCACATTTAAATCCCATACTGTTTATTACCTTGTGTTATAAAAATCTTAAAAATAGGGGGCAATTATATACTAAATTAGGCTAATTATGCTAATGTTGATACTGTTCTAAAATATTCAACAAAACTAGCGTGTTAAGTTTTGGAACTGAAAATTTGTTATTCCTATCTTTATAATTAACTATTAATTGACTTTTTGACTAATTTTCCAATGATAAGCCGATTTGATACAATTGGTTTTTCTTCAGTCCATACATCTCTGCAGTAATTGCTGCTGCTTTTTTTAATGGTAACTCTTTAACTAATAATTTTAAGGTAGTCATTACTTTGGCATCAATAGCATTATCAGTTTTGCTATGTCCTTCAACGATTAGAACAAATTCGCCTTTTTGACGAGTACTATCTTCTTGTAACCAGCGAATTAACTCATTTACCGGATAGCTGACAATGGTTTCCCATGTTTTAGTGAGTTCTTTGGCTAAAACAATATGTTTATCGCTACCCCAAACCGTCTGCATATCTTTTAAGGTATCTAAAAGTCGATGGGTAGATTCATAAAAAATCATTGTTCGACTCTCTTCGCATAAAGTAGACAAATGATCTTGGCGTGCTTTGGTTTTTGCCGGTAAAAAACCCTCATAACAGAATTTGTCTGAAGGTAATCCCGCTACTGATAATGCGGCAATAGCCGCACATGCACCAGGGATGGGAACGACATTAATATTATTTTCTCGACACGCTTTGACTAAGTGATAACCAGGATCATTAATTAACGGTGTTCCTGCATCTGATATTAATGCAATTGATAACCCGGATTTTAATTTTTCGATCAAAACGTGTGCTTTTTCTTGTTCATTGTGATCGTGTAAAGCAAAAAGTTTAGCTTTAATACCTAAATGTTGTAATAGTAGTCCACTGTGTCTAGTATCTTCAGCCGCAATAAGATCAACACTTTTAAGTGTATTAATGGCTCTTAGTGTAATATCATCTAAATTGCCAATGGGTGTTGCAACAATATATAAAGTCATTCTATTTTGATCACTGTAAATTTTGTAGTAAGGCATTAAATATACTATACCAAACCTTGTTTTATTGTATATACTCATTATCATGAAATTAGTATTAATCATTATCGGCCAAAAATATGGCTGAAATGCGTTTTTGTGCGAATGATATTTATTCGGTCGTATAAGCGGTTAGTTAGAATACGATAATTATTTGTATATTCCGCGAATAATTAGCCATCAAATGAGATGAATTTATAGCTTTTACTCAAGAATTGTACATTTTTACCAGTGATTTTATTGATTTACTTTACAAGTAATTAATATAATAGCTTTTTGTTGTAAAAACGATAAAATGTGCATAACAAAATAATATAATATAAATTAATGAAAGGTGTTATTGTGAAAAAAATTCTCACATTAAGTTGTTTAAGTTTGATGATCTCCGCATGTACACAAACTAATCCAGCTGAAATTGAAGATATTTCTGACTCTTCCAGTCGTTCTAGCTCGTCGGTATATTCAAAACCACCGACAAATATTTCTACTGGTTCACGTTCTTCGTCACAAATTTATTCATCATCAACACCAGCATCTCACTCGACAGTAACATCCAATAGCAATAGAGATAGTCAAAGTGTGGTTACCTCTAATGAGCGCATTGTTTATAATCGTAACTACAATGATATTCCTAAAGGTGGTTATCAAGGCGATACCTATACTGTTAAACGAGGTGATACACTTTTTTATATTGCGTGGGTAACGGGTAATGATTATCGTGCCTTGGCTGCTAAAAATAACATTAAAGAACCATTCGCGGTAAATGTTGGTCAAGTGTTAGATGTCAGTGGTGGTACAACGGTGGTTGAAACTAAAAAAACCACTTCTACAGCGCAAGTTGTTGCAGCTGGTAATTATGGTTCAGCGACTAATACCACAACCAAAACTAAACCAGTTGTAACCACAGTTACAACAACTACAACCACAACCTCGGGTAAAGATAAACCAACCAATACGATTCAAACTACAGAAACGGTAACTGAACCTGTTGATACCACAGCCACAGAGCCAACCAAGTTACCAACCACATCTAACGTAGCTAATATTGTATGGCAATGGCCTGCACAAGGTAAAATCATTGAAAAATTTTCTAATGCTAGCAAAGGGATTGATATTTCAGGTACTTTAGGTACCAAAGTCGTTGCCGCTGCTAACGGTCGAGTGGTTTATTCAGGGAATGCCTTACCGGGCTATGGTAATTTAATTATTATAAAACATAACGATGACTATTTAACCGCGTATGCACATAACCAAACTATTTTAGTTAAAGAACAACAAAATGTTCGTGCTGGTGAACAAATTGCAACGATGGGAGCAACAGGAACTTCATCAGTAAGATTACATTTTGAAATTCGTTATAAAGCACAATCAGTCGATCCATTAAAATACTTATCAACAAATTAATCAGTATTTTAAAATGATACAGAGGCTTATAACCAATTAATAAGTAATAACACACTAATTAATCATGTGTTTTAGTGCAAACCAAATTGATTTAACCATTTTATTTTACGTAACTAAGGAGTTATATTCATGGCAGTAAAAAAATTAGTTCTTATTCGTCACGGAGAAAGCGTGTGGAATCAAGAAAACCGTTTTTGTGGTTGGACTGATGTTGATTTATCTGACAAAGGTAATAAAGAAGCTGCAGAAGCAGGTCAATTACTAAAACAAGAAGGTTTCGAATTTGATTATGCATATACTTCTGTTTTAAAACGTGCAATTCACACATTATGGCACGTTTTAGATGCAGTTGATCAAGCATGGTTACCGGTTGAAAAAAGCTGGAAATTAAATGAACGTCATTATGGTGCGCTACAAGGTCTAAATAAAGCTGAAACTGCTGCTAAATATGGTGATGAGCAAGTTAAATTATGGCGTCGTGGTTTTGCAATTACTCCTCCAGCACTTGAAAAATCAGATGAGCGTTTCCCTGGTCATGATTCACGTTATAGCAAATTACCTGAATCAGAATTACCTTTAACTGAAAGCTTAGCTTTAACGATTAAACGTGTACTTCCTTATTGGGAATCAACTATTGCTCCACGTGTTGCTAAAGGTGAACGTGTAATTATCGCAGCTCACGGTAACTCACTTCGTGCGCTAGTTAAACATTTAGATAACATCAGTGATGATGATATTATCGATCTAAACATCCCAACTGGTGTACCATTAGTTTATGAATTCGATGACAACATGAAAGTTGTTAAACACTATTACTTAGGTAATGCTGATGAAATCGCCGCTAAACAAGCAGCGGTAGCTAACCAAGGTAAAGCAAAATAGTATTAATCAATCAAAAGGTAAGTTAAACAACTTACCTTTATTTCCTAATATAGGAAATAAATATTTAACTTTTTGAGACGCTGATTTTGTCAAAAATTTATTATATTTATGGCGTAATGAACGCTGGAAAATCTACCGAATTACTGCAAATCGACCATAATTACTTAAGTAATAATATGCAAACACTATTACTTAAATCTTCGGTCGATACACGAGATTCTGCTGTTGAGATCGTATCTCGACTTGGCTTACGTAAAAAAGCATTACAACTTGACGATAACACAGTGGATGGCATAATTGAGCATATCAAACAAAATAATTACGCATGTATTTTAATTGATGAAAGTCAGTTTTTATCATCTAATACCATCTGGAAATTATCTGATGTTTGTGATGAATATGGTGTTCCTATGATGTTTTTTGGATTAAAAACAGACTATATGGGGCATTTATTTGAAGGTTCGAAAACCTTATTAGAAATTGCTGACAATTATAGGGAACTTAAAACTGTTTGTTGGTGTGGTAAAAAAGCTACCATGATCCTTTTAGAAGGTGAAAATGGGCAAATAGTCAAATTTGGAAATTCTATACATCTTGGTGACAGTGAGTATCATTCTGTTTGTCGAAAACACTGGAAAGCAGGACAAGTAAGACCAAATCATTAAATTTACTTGTGCATTTTTATAGATATTATACTATCGGAAAATAATACTCATATTATGATGTGCAAAAATATAAATTATTATAAGGAATTAAACTCATGAAAATTAAACATACATCATTAGCTATTTTACTCGGCTTAGTTTCATATTCCGCCAGTGCAAAAGATTTTTTAGTCACTGATGATGAAAAAAGCCTTCAAAAAGGCAATTGGTATATTACAAACAAAGATGTTAGTCCTGATGCACCTCCTTTTACTGTTCAAAATCTAATTCTCAAAGGTGGTAAGCAAGAAGGTTCTGAACTATTAACTGTTAAAAGTGAAGGCTTAACGATTAGCTTAAGTCCAACACGTGGTTTAGGTATCGTAAAAGTTGAAGGAGATGGGATTCGTTTAGGTTGGGATTCACCAGTTAAAGAGGTTGTTAATCCTAAATATATGAATTTAGAAAGCCGTGGTGGTCTTGGTTGGCTAGATGGCTTTAACGAAATGATGGTTCGCTGTGGCTTTGAATGGACCGGTCACGCTGTACAAGCTGATGGTATGATGTATACACTTCATGGTCGTGCTCAAAATACTCCTGTATCGAAATTATATGTTGAAGTTGAAGATCAAGCTCCTTATACGATTACTATCAAAGGGCTAATTAAAGAAAATACTTTCAAAAAGAGCAATTTTGAAACTTGGGTTGCCATCCAACATGTTCCTGGTAGCAAAGAATTTACCGTACATGACATCCTAACTAATTTGAGCGATTATGATCGTGATTATCAAATTATTTATCACAGTAATTTTGGTACGCCAATTTTAGAAGAAGGAGCTAAATTTGTTGCTCCAGTTAAAGAAATCTCACCTTTCAATGAATACGCTGCAACAGGTCTGAAAAATTGGCAAACTTATCTAGGACCAACTAAAGACTTTGATGAAATGGTGTATAACATTTTCCCTTATTCAGATGCAAATAATCAAACTCAAGTTATGTTGACCAACAATGCAAGTGATAAAGGGGTTGGGATTGCTTTTAATACTCAACAATTACCTGTGCTAACACTATGGAAAAATACTGATACAGTTAAACAAGGTTATGTGACTGGTATTGAACCAGGAACAAGTTTTGCTTATCCAGTTACAATTGAACGTGAACAAAAACGCGTACGTAAATTAGAAGCCGGAAAAAGCACAGAATTTGTTTTAACTTATAGCCTATTGTCAAACAAAGAAGACGTAGCAAACTATGATGCTAAAATAAAAGCCATCCAAGGAAGTCAAAAAACCAAAGTTGTTGAAGAACCTATGGCAAAAGAGTAAGTCATTCATAAATACCGCTAACATTTTGGTTAGCGGTATTCACTTCTCTCTATCTGAAAAGATATTTTAACCATCCCATCGATTTATAATATTGTTATCTAGACTATGTTATTTTAAGCTACACTAATCAACAAGCGTTTAGATTCAATTAAATAACAGGAATAAATATGGCTGCGAAAAGGATAGTAATTGGCATAAGTGGTGCTACAGGCTTTGCTTATGGAATTAAAGCTTTAGAACTATTAAAACCAATGGATATTCAAACTCATTTAGTGGTATCAAAAGCGGCAAAAATCACCGGTCATTATGAACATTCGCAATCACAATTAACTCAATTGCAATCGTTAGCAGATGTTGTATATGCCATCGATAATATTGGCGCTGCAATTGCGAGTGGCTCATTTAAAACCATGGGAATGTTAGTTGCACCATGTTCAATGCGAACACTTTCAGCTATAGCAAATAGTTTATCAGATAATTTACTTACTCGAGCGGCAGATGTGGTATTGAAAGAGCGACGTCGATTAGTTTTAATGACGCGAGAAGCGCCATTACATTTAGGTCATATTAAAAATATGGAAGCGGTGACTTTAATGGGAGGAATTATTTTTCCGCCAGTTCCTGCGTTATATCAACACATTGAAAGTGTGGATGATATTATTACCCATAGTGTTGCTAGAGCGCTTGATCTGTTTGATATTAATGTACCTTGTTTACCTCGCTGGGGTGAAGATATGCATCTTAATCAAAAACCTGAATAAACAGTAATATCATGAAAAAAAGCGAGTCTAAGATCGCGCAATTTATCCAGCAACAACATGTAGTAAATTTATGTGCGATATTAGCTAATAACCAGCCATGGGCATGTAATGCATTCTATGTATTTGATAAAGAGAACTGGTGTATATATTTCTTATCAGAATTAAAAACCAAACATGCACAAGCAATGCTACACAATCCAAATGTTGCCGGTACTATAAGTATTAATCCAAAATCGATAACCAAAATTCAAGGTATTCAATTTAGCGCTATAGCTGAACAACTCATTGATAATAAAGCTAGCAATGCTTATAAGCTTTATTATTCCGCCTTTCCTTTTGCAAGAGTCATGAAAGCGCCGATTTGGTCACTACGATTGCAAGAAATTAAGATGACCAATAATCTACTTGGTTTTGCACATAAAAGCTATTGGCAACGAGACGCAAAACTGAAAGATCATTAATTTGATAAATGGAATGTTAGGTTTTAGCATAATCATTATCTAATCACAAACTAAAACCCACTAATAGCTTAAATTGAAACTGAATGATCACAGTTTAGGTGGTATATTTTCCTCATATTCAGTATCTCCACCGCAAATTGTATCCCAATTGGCTTTTGAACCAGTATAAATGTGTATACGTTTTTCAGCATTAATTGGCTCATTAATCAATCCAATACGTAATCGGTAAGTACTATTATCATTATCGCGACTAGAAAATAGATGGGAACCACAATTACTACAAAAATGACGGTTGACGCCTAAGTTAGAAAAAACTTTTATATTTTCTTCCCCTTTGACAAATGTTAAATCTTCCTTGTTAATGAGTGTGGCAGAATTAAACGCTGAACCAGTTTGTTTGCGACAACGTGAACAGTGACAAAAGACAATCGCTTTAATATCACTATTTAGCTGATAGACAATTTCGCCACATAAACAGTTACCTGTCATCATAATTAATTTCCTTGTATTATTTATAGTCGTATTATTACCACATTTTACATGCAAATTTAAAATAAGCTATAGATAGCTAAATGATCAGCATAATTCAACAAAAGCACAAAAAGATTGAGGAAAGGGGTTTTTAAAGCCAAAATCCATCCAATAAATCGCTAACGTTAGTTATAACATCAACTAGTGCCAATAATAAACGTTTATTTTGGCAAATAAGTTTGGTGTATTTAATTTAGCGACATTCGCAATGTGCTGACAACTGAGTGAGGTTAGCATGGCAAACAGGGATGTTTGGCAAGGAGCGTTAAAAGCGAACGAAGGCGGAAGGCAGTCACATCGTGACCACTTGCGTGGTCGCCGCGGGAGATTGTAAAGAGGGTTCGCGCCAACCCTCTTAACTCGGACGTAATCACCGTATAGAAACAACCACAAAACAGCAAACCTCCGAAACTCAAACAACCAAAAAAATTGAGGAACGGGGTTTTTAAAGCCTAAAATCCATCCAATAAATCGCTAACGCTAGTTATAACATCAGCTATTACTGATAATAAACGTTTATTTTTATAAATTAGTTTAGTGCTTCTTATTTAGCGACATTCGCAATGTGCTGACAACTGAGTGAGGTTAGCATGGCAAACAGGTATGTTTGGCAAGGAGCGTTAACAGCGAACGAAGGCGGAAGGCAGTCACGCAGTGACCACTTGCGTGGTCGCCGCGGGAGATTGTAAAGAGGGTTCGCGCCAACCCTCTTAACTCGGACGTAATCACCGTATAGAAACTAGCCACCAAACAACAAAACGTCCGAAACTCAAACAATCCAAAAAATAAAGAACCAAAAAAATTTTGAGGAACGGGGTTTTTAAAGCCTAAAAATCCCCCTAAAGTTTCTTCGAAATTGGTTTTAAGGGCGTAATTAAGACATAATATTACATTAAACTTTACAAAAATTAACAATTTAACTTTTAAAAAAAGTTGCTTAGATTTTTCTCGTCACTATACTTTCATTATATGTTAAATATAATAATCGATGGATATTTAGTCGAACGGTACTAAAAAAGCCAAATAAAACAGATAATTACTTGACAGGATTGTCGCCATGCATTATAATGTAAAACACCAAACACCAAACACCAAATCTGCCAAACCTATAATTTAAAATCAGCTTATTTCAACTACCAAAGTTTAGTATCTCTTTATCGTTTATTTTTTCAAAAAATATTAAAACGAACCTCTAACGTTAATCAATGTAAAGTTATTCCGAAAACAAATAAATCAAAGTTGTGTTCAATTCGACATAAATTTCATGTTGTAAATGTTTTTTCAGATAGTAACGATCTGAAAACGACAGTTTTTTATGATGTCTCGTCATCGAAAAGATCTAAAAAATCTAGTTTTATTTTTGATAATTTATTATTAAAGATAGTTATTTCATTATTTATAACTAGCTTTTCTCAGTTTGCATATAGTTTATCTACTCATACATCTTTGACAATTAAAGGGTCATTACCATATATTGAATATAATAATACTCGCATAAAAGATATCTCTGAATTATTAAGTATTAAAGTAGGGAATACTGTTTATATAAGCGATGAAGCTGGAAATATGTACCAAAAAAATCCTGATGGTGATTTAGTTTCCGTAACAAATATATCTTTATCAAAGCCAGGAGATACATTTGCAAGTGTAAAATCAATAGTAGTACCAGATAACAACAATTACTCATTCAACATAATTGATAATAGCTTAATTGCAGATGATGATGGAGATAATGATTTCATTTTGAATGGTAATATTATAGGACAATGGAAAGACAGTAAGAATAATCTAATATTGGGGGATTTGAACGAATTACCTACTCATTGTTTTGGCCCTTATACATTAACTTTAAAAGCAGATAATGCACAATTGAGTACTAAATATGGGGATCCATCATCAAAAATATATGGTAGCGGAATAGCAAAATATATTATATATCCACATGATGAACAACCATCTATATGCAATGCAATGCCAGGAAGTATGGCTAATAATACTGGTATATTTTCGGGACCAACAAATATTTGGGATTCGAATAAAGGGTTTTTAGTTCAATCTGCTCTTGGTCGAGATTACGCTCAAAATTTTCCAACTTTAGCAGGTGATAGCCTCTATTTTTATCTATTGATCGATGGAGCAAAAGAAGTACTGACATGGCCTACAGTAAAAGTTGGTGATATTACTGCGACGATGAAAAGTGAAGGAACAAATCGTGTATTAGTAACTATAACTGGTCCTATACCAACATCTAATAATGATGGAGCTATAGCAAAGAAACCATCAATATTACCAGCCAAATTTACTTTATCTGGAATGAATAGCAAAGGTGATATTGTTGCTAAATATGGGTTTGTTCTACAAAAATGGTTTGTTGTGCGTGATAAAAATATAATTTCATATAATAGTCGAGAACATACAAATTGGTGTTTAGCATTAGATGGAGTACCGGGTAGAACTGAAGATGTAAATGCTGATGAATACCGATTGCCTGATCCAGTAGATCTTACTTCTGCATCAGGAACCTTTACTTATGATAATTTTGTATACAATATTACAGGTTTAGATTTTCCTAATAAAAACTCTTTCTCTGATGGAGGTCGTTATTGGCGTCATATTGGTGGAGGATTATTTAGTGAATGGGGTAATTTAGTGGATTATGGTTTAAATATTAATCCAAATACATATTATTGGACAGGAAAACGTGTAAAACAACAAAGTGTTACAGATTGGGTTTATAATATTGTCCGTCCTTTAGATGGAAATATATCCGCAGAAATAGGTGATACTAGAGGATATCCGACATTATGTTTTACTCCTGATTGGATTGATTGGCTATAAATTATCTATAAGTAAAAATCTATTAAAAAAGATGTTATTTAGTATTAGGAATTATTTTATATCTACTTTAGATAATAAATTAATCAACTAAATCGCTAACATTAGTTATAACATCAACTAGTTCCAATAATAAACGTTTATTTTGGCAAATAAGTTTGGTGTATTTAATTTAGCGACATCCGCAATGTGCTGACAACTGAGTGAGGTTAGCATGGCAAACAGGGATGTTTGGCAAGGAGCGTTAAAAGCGAACGAAGGCGGAAGGCAGTCACGCAGTGACCACTTGCGTGGTCGCCGCGGGAGATTGTAAAGAGGGTTCGCGCCAACCCTCTTAACTCGGACGTAATCACCGCATAGAAATAACCACAAAACTGCAAACGTCCGAAACTCAAACAACCCAAAATTTTGAGGAAAGGGGTTTTTGAAAATTAAATTCCTACTTATTGCTAACCCTTTTTTTTGACTTAAAATAAAATTTTTAAAAATCAATATGTTGAAAAACCGCTTAAAAAAGGGTTTTTAATAGTAAAATTGCGCTTTGCCTTTTTACCAACTGCATTTATAGTATATTGGATTCTAGTTCACTACCGTGTAGGTAGTTTAGAAAAAACAAGAAATTAACAACAATCCAAATTTTAAGTTCACTACCGTGTAGGTAGTTTAGAAATACACTGCTTATTGAGTAGGTTAAAATGGTGATTTTTTTAAGAGGGGGATAAAGGGTCTATTATTTCTAATAAACAACAAATAACCAATGCTGTTTTCGAGCTATCAGTGTTCTTCTTTACAAAAGTTAACAATTAAACCATCAAAAAAAGTTGCATGGTTTTTTCCAATCACTATACTTTTATAGCATATTTATACGAATGGATAAATTTTATGCCATTAGGCTTAAAATTTTAAATAAATCATAAAATTGGATTGACAAGGATATCTGATATGGATTATAATTTTCAACACGCAACACGCAACACGCAACCTGCCCAACCTATAATTTCACCTTTCTAAAATTAAGCTCACACCGTTTATTATTTCACAGTAGTTTATTATTTCAGCAATTTCCTAAATTCCCGAAATTCCGGCAAAATTTTTCAAAATTTCTTAGTTTAGTCTGTTTATCTCGGCCGATGGTTTTGGTATTAACTGTGATTGTTTTACAGTCTATCTCTTTTGCTAATTATGCATTAACCACAAAAACGACCAATATTATTTATGGCTCAGCACCTTATTTAACCTTTGATGGTGGTCGTACCCGGGTAACCAATACCGAAGCACTACTCGGGATATCCCTTTCTGATGGTAGAAGATTTACTCCCACAACCAATAATTCGAGTTCAACTAATCCTATCGAGTTACCTGTTGCTGGTCAGAGTTTTGCAGATATTGGTATGTTAGTACCAACGGATACTAATTCTATTGAATTAAGTTCACTTATTGGCACACCGTATAATTATTGGGGGGATGATGATGGCGATGGTCAGGGAGTTAATGGTATCACCGCTACCGGTAGTTTAAGGTTATACATTAGCGATAAAAATGGTCGAGCTGTTGCCCGTAATGAAGTGCTGACTATTTGTACCGATCAAGCGCCATATAGATTAATCTTATCTAATACTAGCGGTAGATTAAAAACACGTTATGGTGTGCCTAATGAAAGTTATTTTACGTCAGGTAGCGTCACTTATTATATTAATCCTAAGAAAGAATCATCGCCATTCATTTGTTATGCAAGCTCTAACGCCACAGGCAGATATCGAAATAATGGGCTTTCTGATGCCGTTTGGAACAGGCGTATGGGGGGGTATCTACCACAGTCAGTTACACCATCGTCTTATGGTTTAAACTTCCCGACTACTGGTTCTAATGGTTTGACATTTGATTTAAAGATAGGTGGTATTGGTATTAATCAGAACTTATCTTGGGCGCCGGTTTCTCATGGTGGTATTACTGCTACTATGACCAATTCATCATACTACAGGGGGGGTTCGAGTCACCCTAACTGGTCCTGTTGTTACACGCTCACAATGGCAATCAAATAATTTAGGTCAAATCGCCAGACCATCTTTACCGCAGACATTTGAGTTAGTCGGTCGTGATAGCAGTGGTAATGCGGTGGTCAAATATGGTTTTGTGTTAAAGCAGTGGTTTGTTGTTGGTGGTGGAGGTTCCCATTCTTTTGTATCATCTAAGTGTAATAGTTTTGGATACCGTGTCCCAAAGGCCAGTGATTTAACTAATGCGACTTGTCAACCAGCTTGGGGGCAGAGTCAAGATGTGTGTCAAGGTGCAGAAGGTGCAACGCCTTCGTCACCTTATAATCGTGCCTTGAATCACATTGGTGGAGGATTGTTCACGGAATGGGGGGAAATGTCCATTTTCCATCTTGGCATCAACTCTAATGTCTTCACCTTCATCGAAAATGGTAGATATTGGACGAGTGATCAGACGAGTGAGAACAACGTTCAGGGATACCATAAGGTTTACAGTGATGGTTATGGTGGCTTTATATATGATGGAAGCGGCTACGCCTCCGGACTCTGTGTCTATCCTTAGCTATTATTTCTTAGTTCTTAGGTATTGAAGCTAAGGATAAGAAAAATAACGTTAGGGCGATAAAAACGATTTTGTGGCGCGACATTCGCAATGTGCTGACAACTGAGTGAGGTTAGCATGGCAAACAGGGATGTTTGCCAAGGCGGTGCTTTGTCAGGAACAAATCACAGCCGGTGCGTTAAGAGCGAACGAAGGCGGAAGGCAGTCACATCGTGACCACTTGCGTGGTCGCCGCGGGAGATTGTAAAGAGGGTTCGCGCCAACCCTCTTAACTCGGACGTAATCACCGCATAGAAATAACCACCAAACAACAAAACGTCCGAAACTAAAACAACCAAAAAAAATTGAGGAACGGGGTTTTTGAAACTTAAATTCCTACTTATTGCTAACCCTTTTTTTTTACTTAAAATAAAGTATTTAAAAATCAATATGTTGAAAAATGGCTCAAAAAAAGGGTTTTTAATAGTAAAATTGCGCTTTTTCTTTTTGCCAACTGCATTTATAGTATATGGGATTCTAGTTCACTACCGTGTAGGTAGTTTAGAAATCAATAATGTTGGCATGGCGAAAGATTTGTATGTTCACTACCGTGTAGGTAGTTTAGAAATACAAATGTATTATTCATTTTTATTTACTCCCGTTCACTACCGTGTAGGTAGTTTAGAAATGTTACAATCTCTTTATTATTTATATCGTATGTTATACCCCAAAATTGAAAAATACATTTTCAAGAATTAAAACTATGCTTTAATTACCTAACTTAATAATAATATTTACAAAATTTAACAAATAAACAATTAAATACTATTGCTTAGATTTTTTTTATGACTATACTTCAAGTGTTTATAATAAACAATATTCGACGGATATTTAGCCGATTGAAATAAAATAAAACCAAAAAAATCATATAATTACTTGACAGGAACGTCAAAATGCATTATAATTTACAACACCAAACACCAAACACCAAACCTGCCCAACCTATAATTTAACGTTAGCAAAGTTAAGCTCGCACGATCTATTATCTCACTACAATTTATTTTTCCAGCAAATTCGGCAAGGGTTTTCAACATTTCTTAGTTTAGCCTTTTTATCTCGGCAAATGGTTTTGGTATTAACCGCGGTTGTTTTACAGTCTATCTCTTTTTCTAATTATGCATTAACCACTAAAACGACCAATATTATTCAAGGTTCAGCTCCTTATTTAACCTTTGATGGCGGTCTTACCCAGGCGACAAATAGCGAAGCCCTAGTCGGGATATACCTTTCTGATGGTAGAACATTTACTCCCACAACCAATGATTCGAGTTTTGACAATCCTATCGTTTTACCTGTTGCTGGTCAGAGTTTTAATGATATTGGTATGTTTATACCAACGAATACTGATTCTGTTGAATTAACTTCAGTTATTGGTCCGCCCAATAATTATTGGGGTGATGATGATGGCGATGGTCAGGGTACTAATGATATAACCGCTACCGGTAATTTAAGCTTATCTATTGTTGATAAATTGAATCATGCTGTATCTCATAATGAAGTGCTGACTAATTGTAATTCACCATATAAATTAACCTTATCTAATACTGAAGGTACATTAAAAACACGTTATGGTGTGCCTAATGAAAGTCGTTTTAGTGCAAGTAATGCCACCTATTATATTAATCCTAAGGCAGCGCCAGAGATTTGTTTTGCTAAACCTAGCTTGCAATTCGGTGGCACAGGTTATAAACCTGAAATTTCTGCTGGCCCTGCTGACATATGGCACCCAGATAGAGGTTTTCTAACACAGTCAGTTACTCCATCGTCTTATGGTTTAAACTTCCCAACTACAGGTGCTAATGGTTTGTATTTTGATTTAGAGATAGGTGGTAATAATCAGGACTTATATTGGGAGCCAGTTAAGCATAGTGGTATTACGGCGACAATGACCAATTCAACAAAGACCAGTGTTCATGTTACTCTAACAGGTCCTGCCATTACAGACTCTGAGCAACAGCGTTCAGATAATCCAGATGAAATCGATAAACCCTCTTTGCCGCAGACATTTGAGCTAGTTGGTCGTGATAGCAGTGGTAATGCGGTGGTCAAGTATGGTTTTGTGTTAAAGTTGTGGTTCGTCAATCGTGGTAAGGGTATGTACACTTATTCAAATGTATCATCATGGTGTACAAAAATTGGTTATCAGATACCTCATTTAGGTCATGTAACTAATTCGGATTGTGAGGGATATGGTGCAGGTCCTCATTGTCTAAATATGTATTCTGGTGTTAGTCATAATGGTAAGTCGAGGTCACAAAATAATTCATATATACGTGACATTGAAGTAGGATTCTTCGCGGAATGGGGGAAAATGGCCAATTACACTGGTGCCAATTTCGAGCTCGCAGATTATTGGGTGAAAGGTGTAATTGGAAGTCCACCTATTGCGCAGGCTTCAGTGGGGGCGTACGACGGTTTTATGAGTCGCTATAATTTTGATGGTAGTGTCAGGTACGGGTTTTGCTCCTATCCTCTTTTTTCATTTCCTGATCCTTGAACTAATGAGCTAGGTATATGAAAAGAAAGGTTAGGACATTAAACAATCATTGCCTTGTCAAGGCAATGAGGGTTCGTGCCAACCCTCTTAACTCGGACGTAATCACCGTATAGAAATAACCGCAAAACTAACTACAAAACAACAAAACGTCCGAAACTCAAATAACCCAAAAATTTTGAGGAGAGGGGGTTTTAAGACAAAAAAATGGCACTAATAATTAGTGCCAATAATCAAATATTACTAAAATTTGCTATTTTTATAGTTTAAAAATGGACTACATTTTAAGCGTTAACATTTTTCAACAAAATAGCGCATTATGCGGTTATCGGTAGTTAGTTCTGGATGGAATGAACATAGCAGAATATTATCTTGTTCCGCCATTACACAATGATTATCAACAAAAGCGAGTTGTTTTACTTGTTTACCTGCTGTGGCAATATAGGGGGCACGAATAAATACCGCTGGAATTTGCTGACCGATAGGTGCAATATCTAACACTGTTTCGAAGCTATTTATTTGCCGCCCAAAGCCATTTCGTTCGACAATAATATCTATTAGTCCCAGTTGTTCAACCTCATTATGGCTGGTTTCAGTTCCGCAAAGAACTAACCCAGCGCAGGTGCCAAAAATACCTTTACCTTGTTTAGCAAATGCTTGGATTGGCTCAAATAAATCATTTTGTCTAATTAAACGACTGATTGCTGTTGATTCACCACCGGGAATAATTAAGCCATCAAGTTGATATAATTGTTCAGGTTTTTTAACTGCAATAGGACGCACCAATTCAATGCTAGCCAACATGTTTAAATGTTCAGTTACGGCACCTTGTAAGTTAAGCACCCCAATGATTTTGTTAGCTTTTAAGTTGGCAATTGTTGTCATTACCAGCCTCGATCTTGCATTCTTTCTGATTCGGTTAATTTACTGATTTCAATCCCTTTCATGGCTTCACCCAATCCTTTGGATAATTCAGCTAATCTTGGATAATCATCAAAATAAGTAGTTGCTTGAACAATCGCTTTAGCAAATTTTTCTGGATTTTGTGATTTAAAAATACCCGAACCAACAAATACACCATCCGCACCAAGTTGCATCATTAATGCTGCATCAGCAGGCGTAGCTACACCGCCAGCAGCAAAATTAACCACAGGTAATTTTCCAAGTTGTTTAATTTGTAATACTAACTCATATGGCGCGCCAATTTCTTTGGCCAATGTCATAAGTTCATCCTTTGATTTGCCAACGACTAAACGAATTTGTTCATTGACACGACGCATATGTCTAACCGCTTCAACAATGTTGCCTGTTCCTGGCTCACCTTTGGTGCGTAACATAGAGGCACCTTCACCAATTCGGCGTAATGCTTCACCCAAATCACGACAGCCACAGACAAAAGGCACAGTAAATTCATCTTTCAATAAGTGAT
Source organism: Gilliamella sp. M0320 (assembly GCF_016101635.1). Classification (NCBI taxonomy): domain Bacteria; kingdom Pseudomonadati; phylum Pseudomonadota; class Gammaproteobacteria; order Orbales; family Orbaceae; genus Gilliamella; species Gilliamella sp. M0320. Next base: position 364,406 of record NZ_JACFQD010000002.1, on the reverse strand, counting down.
ATTGTTCATCAGCAGGCGTTAGCACTTCGCTTTCATCAATATAATCCACTCCCATTGACTCTAAAATACGTGCTTCAACGATATGGCCAATTCTTGCTTTCGCCATAACAGGAATTGTTACTGCTTTCATTACTTCTTCAACAATGGTCGGATCGGCCATTCTTGCGACACCACCAGCAGCACGAATATCGGAAGGAACACGTTCTAAAGCCATAACAGCTACGGCACCTGCTTGTTCAGCGATTTTGGCTTGTTCGGCATTGATGACATCCATTATCACGCCGCCTTTTTGCATTTGTGCCATTCCACGTTTTACTGTTTGTGTACCGGTATGTTGTTTCATTGCTACTCCTGATTAATTAATGTTAGTTGTCTAATGTCAGGACTATTATTCAAAATTAAAGCACTGCAATAAACAGCCAATTGGACTATAATTAACCCATCCAATTTTGCTTTTAAGGTAATAAGTTCTAGGAAACTTTAAAAATAAAAGATGTGGAATAAACAAAAATTAAGCCTTTTTAATGGCGCATTATTTAAAAAAGTCACGCAATTGATTGAGAACTATATCGAACAAGGTGTGTTAATAGCCGGTGAACGATTACCATCGGAGCGTAATTTAGCCAAGGATCTACAAGTTAACCGTTCAACTATTGTGCATGCGCTGGATATCTTAACTGAACGAGGGATATTAGTGCGAAAGCAGGGTAGTGGGACTTTTGTTAATGAACAAAAGTGGGGGCTGCAAGCTTATTCGACTATTAATTGGCGATTGCCAGCCAATTTTTATCATCATCGTCAAAATGTATATCAACAAAAAGTGACACAGGTTCGGCAGCAAATGGAACATATTTGTGATTTAGCTAATGGTGATTTGCCCACCAATATGATCCCCAAATTAATATTACCCAATATTACTTCCCATGAAATGGTTGCTTACGAAAAGAAGAGCGACATGTTGCAATTAGGGCTTCCTTCACTTAAGCAGCAAATTGCTTATTATATGAAGAAACAATTTGCTATGGTGGTTGATACCGAACAAATTCTTATTACCTCGGGTACTCAACAATCTCTTTTTTTAATTACCCAAGGATTATTAAAACCTGGCGATGCGATAGGTATTGAATCACCATCATACTTTTATTCATTACCATTATTTCAAGCAGCAGGATTGCGTTTATACGGTATTGAATGTGATGATGAGGGTATTACTTTAGAGAGTTTACAGAAAGTCACCTTAGAGCGACAAATAAAATGGTTATTTCTAAATCCTATCTTTCAAAATCCAGTTGGTTGTGTGATGAGTAATCAGCGCAAGAAGCAGGTACTGGCATTTTGTCGAAAGCAATGTATTGGTATTGTTGAAGATGATGCCTATAGTGGCTTAGCTTTTGATGAAAAAACCAATATTTTACCGATTAAAAAATTTGATGTAAGTAATCAAGTGGTCTATTTAGGATCTTTATCCAAATATATCGGCCGTAATATACGTATTGGTTGGATGATAGCACCAACTGAAATTATCGAAAAATTAGCCAATATCCGCCATCACATTGACTCTGGGTTAAGTATTTTACCGCAACTATTAGCCGAGGAATATTTAAGTCACCATTATCAAACACATCAAAAATGGCTTCGCCATCAGTTGCAGAATAAAGCTAACCAATTAATGGATTGGCTGGATGATTATTTTAATGGTGATGTTATTTACCGAGTCCCAACCGGAGGTTTTCATTTATATGCTCATTTACCAGTTAATAATGCTGCACAAGAACTGACAATATTAAATCAGTTGTTGTCAAAACATATCATTGTTTCGCAAGGTACTGACTTTGGTGATAAGTTGGGGGCTATCCGATTAAGTTATGGACATTTTGAAAAAAATTTGCTTTGATCACACATCATAAAATCTGCATTAACTTATTGATTATAGAAAGATCTAAGTTCCTGACAAAACATAGCCTTGCCTTGTCAAACATCCCTGTTGGCCATGCTAATCTCACTCAGTTATCAGCACATTGCTAATGTCGCTAAATTAAATACAGCAAACTGCTTGGCAAGCAATAAACTTTGATGGTTGATGTGAGCTGATTTTAGTTTTATAAGCAATTTCAGAGAACTGTGGGGGTTTTAGGCTTTAAAAACCCCGTTCCTCAAATTTTTTTATTTTTATTATCAAAATATTACTAATTTTATCAGCTATTTTTTATCATTTTATTTACATTAAATTGTCTAAAAGCTAGGTAGAATAAGGTTTAAATCGCTGATTATCTATGATAGATTAATTTTTCCATTCACATTAAGCAGGTAGGCTGATCTTGAATCTTTCACCCAAAGCTTTCCATTATTTAGGCGTCGTTGCAACGATTGCATCATTAGGTATGTATGTGTCATATATTCCGCAAATTATCGACAATCTTCATGGTTTCAAAACCAATCCAACTCAACCATTAGCGGCAGCAATTAACTGTTCGTTATGGGTTTGTTATGGATTATTACAACCTAAAAAAGATTGGCCGATTGCTATAGCTAATTCCCCTGGTGTTTTGTTCGGTTTAATTGCATTTTTTACGGCATTGTAAATTTATTGTTATACTTCTTTGTCTTATTTCAATACAGCATAATTTAAACCTTATGCTGTATTTTTTTATCAAATTGTTAGATGATTTCTGTTGACAAATATAGACAGTTTAGTTTCAAAAATGGATTATTCTGTTGCCGATTAAATTTTAACCTTGCTATTAAGTTTTTATTTATCAATGTGTTGCAAGGTTATCAACAGGTTTGTTAAATACTTATCAAATAATTAAGTGAATAATTCACAATTTAGTTTTAACTAAAAAACTAAGTTTTAATTTGCATTATCAGATTCAATTATTGTCATCTATTTGCGATTAGATTATATTGGAGATCCGGCTGTTTATTAAACAGTGTTTATTTTTTAATACTCTTTCACATTGAGTGATGATGTTATTAGTTTAGATGTCGACTTAATCGTATGAGCGTTAAAGATATAAAATAAGGAAATCAAAATGGCTAACATTAATCTTTCTGACGATTTGATAAAAGATTTTATCTATTCTATGTACCGTAAAGAAGTATTATTAAATTTAAAAGGAGTTGTTTTGACTGATGAGGATCGTAAACAACTTCATGAAAAAAGAGATTTTGTTAATCGATTGTCTGAAGCTGAATTAGCCGATATTCGTGGTTGGGTTTTAGATAAATTGAGAGTACTTGAAAGTCAGCATAAGCAAGATTAATCGGTTAGAATCTTGCGCAAACTTCATTAATAAATTGATGAAATTTATTTATCATATCGCTTATAACGATATGGACAGTTTTATCAATCGTTTTACAATGCAACAAAACTTATTATTTATAATTTATAGGAAAGGGTATGAAAAAGTTAGTCGTGGTTTTATTGTTAGGTCTGCCAATGGTTGCCGCAGCTTCTAATTGTGAAGAAATTAGTACCAGTATCGCTGAGAAAATCAAAAACAATGGTGTTGATGAAAACAGTTTTCAATTAAATTTAGTTCCATCCGAGCAAGCTGAGCAAGGCGTTGCAGGTAAAATTGTCGGATCGTGTGATCGTGGTCAACAAAAGATAGTATATGTTCGTTCACAAGATAATTCGGTAATAACTGAAGCAAAACAACAAGAGTCTTCAATTTCTAATCAGCAAGCCGAACAAGCTGAATTAGAGAAATCTTCTCAACAAGAAAAAGTAGCACCATCTTCAAAAGATAATCAACAAGTTGAGTCGAAGACAGAATAGTTACTGATTATTAGCTATAGTTATAGAAGATCTATCGGTTGATTAATTAATAAATAAATAAATAAAGAACATTTGAATAAATAGTAACGGTTAATAAACTACTATCTTTATAAAAATTGTTATTTATTTGCTGAACTATTATTCATCTGTATTTATCCGGGGTGCCCTAGGCTGAGATTATAGCCGTTGAACCTGATTCGGTTAGTACCGGCGAAGGGAGTATAAAACACGTTTTTCTACAAGTCTGTTGTACTCCTTAATTACTAATTTTTATAAAAAGAAGTCATCATGCCGTCATTCTATTCGCTCTTCTGCCTTCGTTCGCTCTTAACGCACTGGCTGTGATTTGTTCATGACAAAAACAACCTTGTCAAACATCGCTATTTGTCATGCTAATCTCTCTCAGTTATCAGCACATTGCTAATGTTGTTAAACAAGACTCGCCAAACTGATTCGTAAGAAATAACCATAGATATAACAGTCGGGTTAACAAATATGCTAGCAACGAATTCCAACAAACAATGCCAAATGAAATTGCGTTGATTGATCAGCTTAGTAAATTTAGAGGATAGTCGCATTGAACATTTAACAAAATTATTTAGGCAAGCAACTAAACTTGAAATTGGTTTCTGGCAAATGGGTTTAGATAAACGTTTTAAATAACAAACATACTTTACCACTATGGGTAAAGTATGCTGAATTTGAACTATATTTAAACAATTTTTAAACTAAAGTAGTTTTGAATAATTTTGTTTAGTGGCATCGTCCCAAACGCTTGCTTGTACTTGACCAATATGTTGTTGCTGTAAAAGTAACATGGTTAATCGTGATTGGCCAATTCCACCACCAATTGTTTGTAAAAAATCACCATTAGCTAATGCTTTATGCCATGCATATTGGAGGCGATCTTCATTATTAGTCAGTTTTAATTGCCGTTTTAAGGTTTCTGGATCGACACGGATCCCCATTGATGAGATTTCAAAACCACTATTTAACACCGGATTCCAAACTAAAATGTCACCATTTAAGCCTTTTGAACCCATTTCATTATCACTACTCCAATCATCATAATCAGGAGCACGGACATCATGTTTTTCATTATTTGATAATTCACCACCAATACCAATTAAAAATACAGCGCCTAACTCTTTGGTAATTGCATTTTCACGCTCTTTCGGTGATAAATTTGGATAACGTTTTAACAGTTGTTCACTATCCATAAAGGTAATTGTTTCGGGTAAAAAACGTGATAGATGATATTTTTCAGAGACTGCTTTTTCAGTCGCTTTAATCGCACTATAAATTTTTTCAACCGTTTGTTTTAAATAAGCTAAATTGCGATCTTCAGGACGAATCACTTTTTCCCAATCCCATTGATCAACATAAACAGAGTGAATAGGCGAAAGTTTATCTTCATCCGGGCGCAGAGCTTTCATATTTGTATAAATGCCTTCACCAACAGGAAAATTGTGCTGACTTAACGTTTTACGTTTCCATTTAGCTAGTGAATGAACAACTTCGAATTGTGCATTAGGAATACTTTTAATATTAACTTGAACGGCTTTTTCGGTACCTGACAAATTATCTTGAACGCCATCACCAATTTGACTCAATATTGGTGCTTGAACTTCAATTAATGATAGATTATTTGCTAATTGCTCGGCAAAAAATTGTTTAACAAAATTGATTCGTTGTTGCTGCTCTTTAAATGATATTGTCATGTTTAGTCTCGAAATATAAAAAATTTGTGTTGCTAAATTAAACTAGAAAGCAGAAATATGCAAGTCTAGTTAACCGGCTTAAACAAGAGATAAAAAGCGATCTCTATTACGTCTAAAACAGATTTTTACTAATAACTATTTATGATGTTTTGACAATCTAATTATCTTTTTCAACTATTGTTGATAATTAGTTGTTGATAATTAGTGTCAGGACCATTTAGTTATAAAATCAACTAGTTCCAATAATAAACGTTTATTTTGGCAAATAAGTTTGATGCTTCTCATTTCGCGACATTCGCAATGTGCTGACAACTGAGTGAGGTTAGCATGGCAAACAGGGATGTTTGCCAAGGCTGTGTTTTGTCAGGAACAAATCACAGCCGGTGCGTTAAAAGCGAACGCAGGCGGAAGGCAGTCACGTAGTGACCACTTGCGTGGTCGCCGCGGGAGATTGTAAAGAGGGTTCGCGCCAACCCTCTTAACTCGGACGTATTCACCGTATAGAAACAACCACAAAACAACAAAACGTCCGAAACTCAAACAACCAAAAAATTTTGAGGAACGGGGTTTTTAAAGCCAAAAATCCCGTCCAAGTTTCTCCGAAATTGGTTTTAAAACTAAAATTAGCTTGCTATAAACATAAACGTTTATTTTGGCAAATAAGTTTGCTGTATTTAATTTAGCGACTTTCGCAATGTGCTGACAACTGAGTGAGGTTAGCATGGCAAACAGGGATGTTTGCCAAGGCGGTGCTTTGTCAGGAACAAATCACAGCCGGTGCGTTAAGAGCGAACGAAGACGGAAGGCAGTCACATCGTGACCACTTGCGTGGTCGCCGCGGGAGATTGTAAAGAGGGTTCGCGCCAACCCTCTTAACTCGGACGTAATCACCGTATAGAAACAACCGCAGAACAACAAACGTCCGAAACTCAAACAATCCAAAAAATAAAGAATCAAAAAAATTTGAGGAGAGGGGTTTTTAAAGCCTAAAAATCCCCCTAAAGTTTCCCCGAAATTGGTTTTAAGGGCGTAATTAAGACATAATATTACATTAATCTTTACAAAAGTTAACAATTAAACCGCCAAAAAAAGTTGCATGGTTTTTTCCAATCACTATACTTTTATAGCATATTTATACGAATGGATAAATTTTATGCCATTAGGCTTAAAATTTTAAATAAATCATAAAATTGGATTGACAAGGATATCTGATATGGATTATAATTTTCAACACGCAACACGCAACACGCAACCTGCCCAACCTATAATTTCATCTTTCTAAAGTTAAGCTCACATCGTTTATTATTTCACTGCAGTTTATTATTTCGACAATTTCCAAAATTTCCGAAATTCTGGCAAAATTTTTCAAAATTTCTTGGTTTAGCCTTTTTATCTCGGCCGATGGTTTTGGTATTAACCATGGTTGTATTACAGTCTATCTCTTTTGCTAACTATGCATTAACCACTAAAACGACCAATATTATTTATGGCTCAGCACCCTATTTAACCTTTGATGGAGGTCGTACCCGGGTAACAAATACCGAATCGCTACTCGGGATATCCCTTTCTGATGGTAGAACATTTACTCCCACAACCAATAATTCAAGAGACAATCCTATCGTTTTACCTGTTGCTGGTCAGAGTTTTGCTGATATTGGTATGTTAGTACCAACTGGTATGTTGGTACCAACGAATTATGGTGATTATTATATTGAATTAAGTTCACTTATTAGCGAACCTTATAATTATTGGGGTGATGATGATGGCGATGGTCAGGGGATTGATGGTGTCACCGCTACCGGTAGTTTAAATTTATTGATTAAAGATAAAGACGGTTATAGGGTTGCCCGTAATGAGGTGCTGACTATCTGTAAAGCGCCATATAGATTAACCTTATCTAGTTATGGAGGTAGATTAACAACACGTTATGGTGTGCCTAATGAAAGTCGTTTTAGTGCAAGTAATGCCACTTATTATATTAATCCTAAGGCAGCGCCAGTGATTTGTTATGCAAGACCTAAAGGCATGGAAGGCTTCTACGGCTATATGCGGGACGGTCTTTCTGCTGCCGTTTGGGAATCTGGTAAGGGTTTTCTACCACAGTCAGTTACGCCGTCGTCTTATGGTTTAAACTTCCCGACTACTGGTGCTAATAATTTGTTTTTTTATTTAGATATTGGTGGTATTAATGCTCAGGCCTTATCTTGGGCGCCAGTTTCTCATGGTGGTATTACGGCGACGATGACGTTCTATTCAAATGCCCGCGTTCGAGTCACCCTTACAGGTCCTGATTCTACACCATCGCAAAGGAAATCAGATAATCCAGGTAGAATCAACAGAATATCTTTACCTCAGGTATTTGAGTTAGTTGGTCGTGATAGTAGGGGTAATGCGGTGGTCAAATATGGATTTGAGTTAAAGCAGTGGTTTGTTGGTCGTGGTGACGTTCAGCGTATCTATTCTAGTGCGGAATCTTGGTGTAATAAGATTGGAGGATACCGTCTTCCAAAGCTCAGTGATTTAACTAATGCGTCTTGTCGTCAGGAACCTATAGAACATTCAGATCCATGTCGATATGGCGGAAATGAAATAAATGAATTAACGGCAACGCCTTCGTCACCTAGAAATAGTATCAGGCGTCACATTGGTGCAGGATTTTTCACGGAATGGGGGTGGATGGATGATTATGGCAGTAACAACTTCGGCGGTGTATATTGGACGCAAGATAGGGCGGCGTATAGAAGTAAAACTTTTTTGGTTTACACGATGAGTGGTAGTGTGACTTGGCATGATGATTATGGTGGTGTCAATGCCAACAACGTATTCTGTGTCTATCCTTAGTGCTTATTTCTTAGTTCTTAGGTATTGAAGCTGAGGATAAAAAAATAATGTTAGGACATTAAACAATCATTGCCCTGCCAAGGCAATGGCGTTGACGTTAACGAAGTCGGCGATAAAAACGATTTTGTGGCGTGACATTCGCAATGTGCTGACAACTGAATGAGGTTAGCATGGCAAACAGGGATGTTTGCCAAGGCGGTGCTTTGTCAGGAACAAATCACAGCCGGTGCGTTAAGAGCGAACGAAGGCGGAAGGCAGTCACGCAGTGACCACTTGCGTGGTCGCCGCGGGAGATTGTAAAGAGGGTTGGCGCCAACCCTCTTAACTCGGACGTAATCATTGTATAGAAACAACCGCAAAACAACAAAACGTCCGAAACGAAAAGAATAAAAAATTTTGAGGAGAGGGGTTTTTAAAGCCAAAATCCATCCAATAAATCGCTAACGTTAGTTATAACATCAGCTAGTTCCAATAATAAACGTTTATTTTGGCAAATAAGTTTGGTGTATTTAATTTAGCGACATTGGCAACGTGCTGACAACTGAGTGAGGTTAGCATGACAAACAGGGATGTTTGCCAAGGCGGTGCTTTGTCAGGAACAAATCACAGCCGGTGCGTTAAAAGCGAACGAAGGCGGAAGGTAGTCACATCGTGACCACTTGCGTGGTCGCCGCAGGAGATTGTAAAGAGGGTTGGCGCCAACCCTCTTAACTCGGACGTGATCACCGTATAGAACTAGTCACCAAACAACAAAACGTCCGAAACTCAAACAACTAAAAATTTTGAGGAACGGGGTTTTTGAAACTTAAATTCCTACTTATTGCTAACCCTTTTTTTTAACTTAAAATAAAGTATTTAAAAATCAATATGTTGAAAAATGGCTCAAAAAAAGGGTTTTTATTGGTAAAAATGGACTTTGCCTTTTTGCCAACTGCATTTATAGTATATTGGATTCTAGTTCACTACCGTGTAGGTAGCTTAGAAACTCAAGATGATATTGACACAGCAATCACGGGAGTTCACTACCGTGTAGGTAGCTTAGAAATTCCGCAAAATCTGTATTTTCGGGAATAATAAGTTCACTACCGTGTAGGTAGCTTAGAAATAAAACGATAATGCCGAGCCATTTTGCGATGTGTTCACTACCGTGTAGGTAGCTTAGAAATAGCGCTCGCGCTGTCGCGGCTAAGGTAACATGTTCACTACCGTGTAGGTAGATTGAAATATTAATTATTTCTAAAAAGATTAGGAAAAATTTTTCAAAAAGCTAAAAATCAAAATTAGTTATAGCTTTGTTAAATAAAAAAACCCCCAGTAATTGGTTGTCCAACTATTGGGGGTCACTTCATTATGAACGGTTTTTTATTATTGGTTAGATAATTTTACAATTATCCTTGGTATTTTTTCATGACAATTGACGCATTAGTACCGCCGAAACCAAAGCTATTAGACATTACTGTGGTTAATTCACGTTCGGTTGGCTCGGTAATAATATTCATGCCTACTGCTTCATCTGCAAGTTCGTCAATATTGATACTTGGTGTAATAAAGCCGTGTTCAAGCATAAGTAGTGAATAAATCAACTCTTGTGCACCGGTGGCACTTAATGAGTGACCAGTCATGGATTTAGTTGAAGAGATAGCCGGGATATTATCACCAAATACTTGTTTGATTGCCCATAACTCTTTGACATCACCAACTGGAGTTGAGGTACCATGGGTATTGATATAATCAACTGGTCCATCAAGATCTTGAATAGCAAGCTGCATACAACGCATTGCCCCTTCACCAGATGGCGCAACCATGTCATAACCGTCTGATGTTGCCCCATAACCAACAAGTTCACCATAGATATGTGCACCACGGGCAAGAGCATGCTCAAGTTCTTCAACTACTACCATTCCGGCACCGCCTGCGATTACAAAACCATCACGGTTTTTATCATAGGCACGAGATGCTTTTTCTGGTGTGTCGTTATATTTAGTTGATAATGCGCCCATAGCATCAAATTCGCATGACATTTCCCAACATAACTCTTCACCACCACCAGCAAACACGACATCTTGTTTACCAAGTTGAATAAGTTCAGCTGCATGACCAATGCAGTGTACTGATGTTGCACAAGCAGAAGTCATTGAGTAGCTAACACCTTTAATTTTAAATGGTGTCGCTAAACATGCAGAAATTGCCGATGACATCGATTTTGTTACTGCATAAGGGCCAACACCTCTTAAACCTTTTTCTTTCATGCCGGCAACAACATTATATTGAGTTTTGGTTGAGCCACCATAACCAGCGATAAGGCCTGTACGTGGATTAGATACTTGCTCTGGGGTTAATTTTGCATCTTCGATTGCTTGTTGTAGCGCAAGATATCCATAAATAGACGCATCGTTCATAAAACGGACAACTTTTCGATCGATTAATCCAGTTGTATCTAATTTAACATTACCACAAACATGACTACGCATTCCGCTATCTTTCATTTCTTGCGAAAAAGTAATACCACTTCGGCCTACTCTTAACGACTCTAAAACTTCTTTGGTATTATTCCCAATGCTTGAAAGAATACCTAATCCTGTAATTACTACACGTTTCATCTAATGCTCTACTCCTAAGTTAACTGGCTTCATATGAAAAATTGGTCTGATTATAGCGTACACTTGTAAGCTGAACAATACCCCCAGATTGATTTTATTTGTTAAGTTAATAAATAAAATTGGCATGACAGGTCAATAAATCAATCAATATGATTATATTTACGTTCTATTAATAATATCTTGATTAAATCAGTCTTAATCGCGAGTTTATTGAACAAATATTTTTTAAATTCGATCTGATTATTAACTTGCTTATACCAATAAAATCACTATAATACTGTAAATATATACAGTTATTGGTGATGATTATGATTCAAGAGAAAATGATCTCAAAGCTTGAGATTTTAGCCGAATCTGCAAAATATGATATTTCATGTGCTTCAAGTGGTACTTCACGCAGTAATAAAAGTAAAGGTATTGGTAGTGCTTCTCGCTGTGGTATTTGCCATTCATTTACTGCTGATGGTCGATGCGTTTCGCTGTTAAAAATCATGTTAACTAATTATTGCATGTTTGACTGTGCTTATTGTATCAATCGCCAGAGTAATGATATTCCTCGTGCAGGATTTACGCCGAAAGAGTTAGCGGAACTGACGATTGAATTTTATCGTCGCAATTATATTGAAGGGCTGTTTTTAAGTTCGGGTATTGTCCGTAGTGCTGATCACACTATGGAAAAAATGATTCGTGTGGTCAAAATATTACGGCAAGAATATAACTTTAATGGTTATATCCATATGAAGGCGATTCCCGGTGCTAGCAATGAATTAATTCGTGAAGCTGGTTTACTTGTTGATCGAATGAGTGTCAATTTAGAGATCCCTACCGAGCGTAATTTGAAATTATTGGCGCCAGATAAAGATCATCAAACCATTTATCAACCAATGCGACATATCCAGCAAAATTTGCTAGAAAATATCGAAGATCGTAAAAAAATCAAATCAACACCAAAATTTGTTCCGGCAGGGCAAAGTACTCAGGTGATTATTGGTGCGACAGATGAAACCGATAATCAAATTTTACAGCTCACCGCCAAGCTATATAAGCGACCAAGTATGAAACGGGTTTACTATTCGGGATTTATTCCAGTAAATAGTTATGATAAGCGATTACCGGTTTTGCAAGAAGTACCAAGAGTAAGAGAAAATCGTTTATATCAGGCAGATTGGTTACTTCGTTTTTATGATTTTAGTGTCGATGAAATTGTAAATGATGAACATCCAGATCTAGATTTGACGGTTGATCCCAAATTATCTTGGGCGATTCGTAATCCGCAATTTTTTCCGGTTGATATCAATCGGGATAGTTACCAAAAAATCTTGCGCGTACCAGGTATTGGCGTTAAATCAGCAAAATTAATTGTTATGGCAAGACGACATCGCAAACTAAATAAAGAAGCGCTTAAACGTATTGGTGTGGTGTTAAAACGTGCACAGTTTTTTATTATTTGTCATGAAATGAATACTTTCAAAGTACTGGATTCGTCTGCTGAATATATACGCCTAAGTTTACAAGATTCGCCTCGGCTTGAAGTAAAACAACAATCTATTCCACAACAACTGGTTATGGGATGGTAATTTATGCTGGCGTTTTATTATGATAAATCTTTCGAAGGACTAATGTGTGCGGTATTTGATGCATTTAAACTAAAAAAAATGCCTGAATGTCTATTAGTTGAAGGTGAGGATATGCCACTTTTGGTTACCGATTTTCATCAAGTCGAATATCGCAATAGTAAATATGAGCGTGTTTATACTGCACTGCAAAAAAAATTATCGCAGATTGCACTAAATCAACTCTTGTTTACTTGGCTTTCAGAATTACCTGAAAGTGATTTAATTATTTTTCGCTATATTTGTAAAGTATTTAAGTCAACCAATTCGATTGAAACTGATTTTGCTGATGCGGATGTGTTAGCTGTTTATGATATAGCTAAAAAGGTAAATAAAGAAAAACATCATATTCAGCAATTTGTTCGTTTCAATAGCATTCAAAATCCAGCCAACAGTTGTGATAATAATGACAAAATTTACTTTGCGGTTATAGAGCCTATATATAACGCTTTACCGTTAACCACTCGATTTTTTAAAGATCGTTATGCCGATCAAAAATGGGCAATTTATGATGAAAAACGCCAATATGGTTATTTTTATGATTTAGATAAGATTGAGCAAATCTGCTTGAACGATAACGATCCTCTGATCATTAATAAGCAAATTAACCAAGATTATCTAACTGATGATGAAAAATTGTTTCAAACCATGTGGAATCGTTATTGTCAGGCCTTAACCATTAAGGAACGAATCAATCCAAGATTACAAAGGCAAAATATGCCTAGACGGTTTTGGCACCATTTACCCGAAATGCAAGGCAAATAAAAAACGCCGAATAAATCGGCGTTAATTAATGATAAATAGTAAAATTTATTGGGCATCAATTTCATCAAGAATGCCGTTAATGCTTTGTTGGCGTTGTTGTTCTTTTTGCTCATCAACTTTACCACCAGAAGCATTAAAGTCATTGCGCTGGAAGTAAGCATTACGCATAAAGTTGTATGGGTCATCACTATTTTTAATTAAATCTTCATACTCAATAGCCACAGCACGAGCTTCAATGCCATCAAATACACCGCGAACCAGTGCCCATTGCCAATCGATCCAAACAAGTGGTGGATATAAAGTATCAACCAGATCACCACCTTCTTGACGAAGTGTTGCCGAACCATAGAAAGGTAATACAACATAAGGGCCATAAGGGACATCGTAATGACCTAATGTATCACCAAAACCACGTTTAGGTCCTTTTTGTAATTGAGGATCTGCTACACTTGCAACATCAAATAAACCGGCAACACCAAAAACGGTATTAATAAAGAATCTTGCTAAATGTTTACCGGCTTCATGCCCTTCACCTTGTAAAGCACTATTTACCATTGATGCTGGTTCAGAAAGGTTAGATGAAAAATTAACTACCCCTTTACGAACTGGTGTTGGTACATAATCTTTCCACACTACGGCAGCAGGGCGCAAAATATAAGGGTCAAGCGCATAGTAGTTAACATTAAACATGGTTTTATTAAAACCCGATAACGGGTCACTATAACTATTTGTTTCAGCCTTATAGGTCGCACAACCCGTCAGTGCTAAAACCGAGAACATCATACCTATAATTTTTTTTCTCATAATGCTACCGAATATAAGTGATAAAATGTCGAATGTAAGGATTGTATCATGTTTGCTTAAAATAGAAAATTTTTCATTATTTGATTGATATTGCATTGATAAATTTATTAGAATAAACGCCTTTGATGACCTCATAGTTAAATGGATATAACAAGCCCCTCCTAAGGGCTAGTTGTAGGTTCGATTCCTACTGGGGTCAAATTAACGAATAAGATTTAAAACGACACTCTACGATTCAAGCTTTATTTTAACAGTGTTTTAAGGCATTTCGACACGACTAAACACGATTCTAAACGATTGACAACGCAAACATTTAAACGGTATATTTACGGTATATTTTAATACCGTAAATATACCGTAATTATGCTAACTGTAAAAGCCATTGAATCAACAAAACCAAAAGAAAAACCGTACAAGTTGCCAGACTTTGAAAGCCTATATCTATACATCACACCTACAGGAACTAAATCTTGGCGCTAGGATTATCAGTTCAACGGCAAAAGAAAAACGCTAACGATCGGTAAGTATCCGTATATTAGTTTATCTGATGCACGCAACGAAAAAGAATTAGCTCGGCAGATGCTTGCTTACGGCAAAGATCCTGCCGTTGAGCGAAAAAGAAAAACTTTACTTGCTAATATCGCGCAAGGAAATACTTTTAAAAAAATAACCCTTGAATGGTTTGATACAAAAAAACGAGATTGGTCTATCAATACCAGAGAAATGATTATTCGGTATTTTGAAAAAGATATATTCCCGTTTGTGGGCAATATGGATATCGCGCAAATCAAGCCACTTGAAATGCTAAACTGTTTAAAACAAATAGAAAATAGAGGTGCCTTGGAAATTGCAAAAAAAATGCGTCAACATTGTACCGAGGTTTTCCAATATGCAATTATTACCGAAAGAGCAGAAAACAATCCGGCACGTGAATTAGCTAAAGCCATGGTCACACATACACCAGAAAACTATGCGTTTTTAATGGAAGATGATATGCGCGAATTTATGAAATCGTTACAATCGTATTCGGGTAACATTTTAGTTCGTTATGCTACAGAATTATTAATATTGACTGCTGTCAGGACCATGGAATTATTAAGCTGTAAATGGGAATATGTAGACCTAGATAAACGATACATAATACTACCAAAAGAATCCATGAAAAAATCAAGGGTTCACGTAGTTCCGCTATCTAATCAAGCTATTAATATTTTGAAATTTTTACAACCAATTACAGGGCGGGGAGAATATGTTTTTTCTGGTAGAAATAGCAGTTCAAAACACATGTCTAACGGCGCTATCTTAGGTTTAATAAAACGATTGGGATTTGCTAACCGTGCAACTGGGCACGGCTTTAGGCATCAGTTTTCAAGTGTATTAAATGAGCATGGTTTTAATCGTGACTGGATAGAAAAACAATTAAATCACGAAGAAGGGAATGTGCGTGGTATTTACAATCACGCACAATATTTGGAGGGACGTCGTGAGATGATGAAATGGTATGCTGACTATATAGATAGCTTAACCGCATGATCGGTATTCTTGTTCTTTTTGGGCAAGATAAGCGTTGATTGTAGACAGCTTCCAACGCGGATGTCTACCTAAATATAAATCGGGTTTTGGGAATTTTTCCTTCGCCACCCATTTGTCTAACGTGGTTTGGTCCAATCCGCCCATGTAGTCGCAAACCTGTGATTTACTGTATCTTGGGTCTTCAATTGTTAAATTATTTACCATTATTTACTCCTAAAATTTCTTCTCATCTCTCATCAACAAATAACACTAAGTAATTTTCTGTATTAAAATGCTCTGATTTAATTTTTAGTTCGTGTGTTGTCATTATTGTTTCCTTTAGATAATAGTTATCGCACGCTAAATAATCAGCGCAGATATTTGTAATAAATTAATAGAATAGGGTGGTTGTTCTGTGAGTTATTAACAGATTTTGTGGATAATATTGTAACTAATTGATTAAAAAGGAATTTCATCATCTATAAACTCATTTTGCTGAGCTGGTGCTTGCGATTTAGATTGTGGTTGTTGCTCATCCTGCTTTTTAGTCAATTGAATTTGAGATACTCGCAAACATGGTCTTATGAATGTTGCACCATCTTTTTGCCATTCTTCGACATAAAACTCACCACTAACAACTAGTAAATCACCTTTTTTGATATTGGGTGCATATGCTTCAGCTACCTTTCCCCAGAGTACGCACTTAACCCACGATGTTTTTTGATGTTCGCCGTAACCTTGTTTAACTGGTAATTGAAATTCTGCTATTTTTGTATTGATTAGTTATTTCGGTTACAGCAATTATCAAGCTAGAAAACAGCTCAAAAAAGAAAAATCTGAACTATCTGAGAAAATCGAACAGCTACAGCAAGCTATCGAGAAAAACAACCAAATTATTGCAGATAACGAGCAATCAAAACGAGAGCTAGAAAATCAATCTATTTCACGTCAGGAGCAAATCATGAACAACTCAAAGATAATGATTGTGCTAATCAGTTTGTGCCTATGCCTATCTCTGGTAGCCTGTACAACCGAGCGAAAAATTTACGTCAATCAACCGATACCAGCAAACCTGCTAAGTGATTGCCTGCCAAATTTACCGCCTCAATCAATGACGTTTGGCTATAGTCTCAGATATAACGAGCATTTGCTAAATGTTATAGAAAAGTGCAATGCAGATAAAAGGGCGATAAGGGAAATTAGTAATGTGCATTTAACTGATGATTAAACGCACATTGATTTGGCTATGGTCTATTAACTTTTAGTGTGTTGTTTGGGTTTAGCATAATTGTGTTTGATGCTTTCAAAATGCTTGTAAAAATCATCTCTTTTAATGTTGGCACCTTTTTTACTTCGATAACTTTCAATATCTCCTTTTAATTTTTCTTTATTTTTTTCTGATGTGCTAAGTTTAAAATGCCTTAAGACTGTTTTTAATTCGTGGTCTTTATTGGATGTTGAATCAATAAATGACTTATCTGATTTACTCATATTTTTACCTCTTAGTTTAGTTAATGAAGTATTTATTTGTGTGGATGCTTCATAGGATTAAATAATATCTGGTGTGATGATTTTAGCTGGATGTATTAAAAATAAGTTGTATTTGCAATCTTTTTCACAAAAAAATATATATAGCAGTTGACATAGAAATAATTATTTAATCTCTCACTCATACAATAAATAAGATTATGTGGCCCATTGGTTTGGTGAATAGAGAGCTAATATTATTTAAATAAGAGGTTGACAAACAATTCATAAGTGTAACAATAAAGTTCACTGGAGTACTTAAAAGTATCTTATTGAACTTAGATGTTCTTGCTGTTAAGTGCGTATTTGCGATTAATCTTAATTCAAGGAATTGTATATGAATGATAAACAAACTCAAGATAAAGCTCTAGCTTCAAGTACAGAACCTAAACCTATTGATGACTATTTGGGGGATGGTGGTAGGCGTCAGTCTCTAAAAATAACTATACCGAATATTAAATTAAATGCTATAAATGAGTTTTGTGAGCATTTTGATATTTCAAAATCTACATTTATAGAGAAATGTTTAGATTTCTATTTATTCCAGTGGGGCCTCAATTCTGACTCAAGACTTTGGTGTCAACGACTTTATTTTTTTAAAAAAAAGGGTATTAATCAATCTGATATTTTTCAAAAATTAAATAAAAAAAATAGCAATATATTATGTACGTTGTGCGTAAATAAGATAGATTCTCCTTCAAGTGCAATAATGTTAAATAATGTTCATATTGATAAATATGATGAAAAACACGCTTATGTAGTAATAAAAAACACATATGGTGCAAACATTACTTCAGAGCTTTTTAGATATCAAAATCAAAATAATTTTGAAATGCTTCATAATATTGATAGAGGAAGTAATGATAAACTAGTGATCCCATTTTTCCATTCTAACATTCCCAATTATAGAGGAGAAAGTGTAGAAGGACTTAATTATCCGCCTGAGTATCTTGAAAATATTTGTTACAAGATTCCATTGGAATATATTTGGGATATATAATAAAAATATTTGTTAGTATCAATTTGTTATTTAAAACCGCTTCGGCGGTTTTTTTGTGCCTGAAATTTGGAGGTATGTAATGAGAAAATATGCGAAAACTTGGGATGATTATGACAACTTAATGTCAGCATCAGTAAGAAAAGCGCAAATGTCAGCAACTAAGAGAAAATAATCATTTTTAAATTCAACCCCATGAAAGAGGATTTTTTATGTCACTGTGCGGGGCAAAAACCCGCAACGGCGGGACATGCAAAAAAAATGCGCTTATTGGTAAAACTCGATGCAAATTACATGGTGGTAAATCAACTGGCGCACCAAAAGGCAATCAATATAACTTAAAAGCCGGTGGTATTTATTCTCAATTCTTCACGGCAGAAGAAAAGCAAATATCGGCAGAGCTTGAGCTGGGTTCGCTTGATGATGAGCTTAGATTGACTAAAATTCGGTTAATGAGAGCGTTAAAAGCCGAAGCTGAACAGCAGGAACAAATAGAACAGCTTGAGCTTGATTCTTATTCTGAATCACCGGCAATAATTAGCGGAATCCTTGATAACGAAGAAATTGTTAAGGTAAAACAATTTAAGCGCAGGGATTACGGAACAATTATTGATAGGCTCACTGCGAGAATTGAATCGCTAGAAATGAGAAGAGCTTCTCTTGTTCAAATGTCGTTAGAAGTTGAGAGAAAGCAACTTGAAAATAAAGAGCTTTCAGAAGCAATCAGAAACGTTTCTAAGGATGATCCAATCACTGAAATGGAGGTTGTCATTGTCAGGGCGAAAAATACAAATCACAATGACTGAGCTGCAAGCTGAGTTTTTTAATCTTAGCTGTAAGTATCCCGCTTTTGTTGGCGGTTTTGGTACAGGTAAAACAGAAACTCTTGCAATCTCGGCTTTTCGAGATGCGAGAAGTTCTAGTGATGCTTTGATAGCGTTGTACGAGCCAACATATGATCTGATTAGGTTGATATTGGCTCCTCGAATGGAGGATAAACTTAATGAATACGGCATCAGGTATAAATACAACAAATCTGAAAATATCATCTACACATCATCGGGCGGGATTGGTGATTTTGTTTTGAGAACGCTTGATAATCCATCCCGTATTATTGGTTATGAGTCGTATAGGGCTCATGTTGATGAAATAGATACGCTAAAAAAAATAAAAGCACACGAGGCTTGGGTTAAAATAATTGCTCGTAACAGACAAAAGCCTAAAGGTATTTTGAAACCATTCAATAGAGTTAGCGCATACACTACACCCAGTGAAGTGACCCCCAATAGTTGGACAACCAATTACAGGGGGTCTTTTTATGTCAAAATATAGTCGAGAATTAAAAATTATCATAGCTAATGAATTCTTATCAGGAGAATCATCGAAAATTCTTTCAAAAAAATATGCGATATCTGCTCGTCAGATTCGGTATTTGTCCCAAGTGGTTGCGATTCATGGTGGTAACGCCTTTCAACCAACACCTCATTTACGTCATGCCGAAGCAAGATTACAAGCATTAAAATTAATGTGGACAAATAATTGGTCTCTCGGGCACACTAGTGCTATGCTTAATTTAAGCTTCCCCGGTCTTCTATTTGTTTGGCTTGATAGATATCATAAAAAAGGTTTCCGAGGGCTTGAATATCGTTCCAGAGGAAGACCCTGTATGAAGCAACCCCGTATTGAACCCACTCACAGTGATGATGAAAAAACAATTGAAGAATTAAAAGAGGAAATTGCTTATCTACGAGCAGAAAATGCTGTTCTAAAAAAGTTAGAAGAGCTAAAGCAAGCAAAACGACAACAAACAAAGAAAAAACGTTAGTTGTTTTAGCTCTTAAATATCAGTATTCCTTAAAACATTTGCTATCAGCAACAAAACTGGCAAAAAGTGTTTTTTATTATCATGTTAATAGGTTGAAAACCCCGTCTGCTTATGAAAATGAGTTAAAACGTATAGAATCGGTTTACCATGAACATAAAGGGCGTTATGGTTATCGGCGAATTCATTTAACGTTGATAAATGAAGGCATTAAGCTCAATCATAAAACGGTACAACGCTTAATGGGTCAGCTTAATCTCAAATCGACAGTAAGACCTAAAAAATATCGTTCTTATCGTGGAGAGACAGGTAAAACAGTAGCTAATTATCTTAAAAGAGATTTTGAATCATCGAGACCAAATGAAAAATGGGTAACGGATGTCACAGAATTTAAGGTAAATGAACAGAAAATTTACCTATCGCCCATTATCGATTTATATAATCAAGAAGTAATAGCTTATAAAGTGGCTAAAAATGTACGTTTGACCTTGGTGACAGATATGCTTCAAAAAGGGATATCACGATTAAAACAGTATGAAAAACCGTTACTACATAGTGACCAAGGCTGGCAATATAGAAATCATCATTATCAGAAGCTACTAGCTAATAATGGCATCAAACAAAGTATGTCCAGAAAAGGAAATTGTTTAGATAATGCGGTAGCTGAAAACTTTTTTGGTCTATTAAAATCAGAAATGTATCATGGACAATGCTTTGAAGATGCAGATGAATTGATTGAAAAAATAGAAGAATATATAGAATACTACAACACCAAACGGATTAAAGCCAAATTAAAAGGCCTGACTCCGGTTGAATATCGAAATCAGGCTTTACAAGCCGCTTAATAAAAGTGTCCAACTTTATGGGGTCACTTCAAATGTCTATATAACTCTTTTTGTTTTTTTTTGGATAAAAAATAATCCAGCGGACGTTATTTAATCTATTTACATTTGATTTTTGTATTATTAATAAACAAACTATTAACTCTTTTATTAATTAATAGAGGTAGTTTGGTTATATGTTTATTCCAATTTGGATGATTATTCTGATAGCGGTTTTAGTTATAACTTTAGTTTTCGTTCTCATTTTCATAACTTTTTCTAAAATAAATAAGACCTATGAATTAATGAAGAAGCTTGGTAATAGATTGGAGAAGATGTCTTCGAACTTGAAACTTTATGCTGAAAAAGTTAGCTCAGAGCCTAAAAGTATTGATAAATCAGAATTTAATGAAGACAAAGTTTTCACTGTATTATTGACGTATGTTAGGGATATAAATGCTTGTGTAGTTTTTTTTACATTAACGATGTCTGCAGCTTTGTTTTTTTTGCTTAAGCAAGATGGTTTAAAAGACAATATTTTTTATAATATTATTTGGAATATATCTTTTATAATAGGGTATATTCCTACGTTAGCTTTACTTTTTAAGTTAATCAACAATGGAGCAAAAATAAGAGGCTTTGGAGTCTTCGTATTTTTTATTATTGTATTTCTTGTAACTTTACTTGTCTTTTCTTTATCAATATTTTCGTTTTATATAAGGTCAGCACCTGACGTAATAAATCTATTCAATGAAAATTGAATTCTTAATTAAGAAACTGAGATTTATTATATAATAATGGATTCATTCATGGTTCAATATTTATAACATCTGATTCACTGAGACACGGAATTAATTGTAAAATCAATTGAATTTGGTTTTTGATCATTTTTGTGTCTTCAGTGTTGACACGGAAGACGTATCGATCAATAATGAACCAGATGATTTTTTTCTAAGAGGTGTTTATGGATTATTCAATAAGTAATTTTCTTGTGTTTTTAGATGAGTTAGACAAATATATCAATCCAGAGACTTCAAGAAATATAACTCTGACCGCTAAAAGATTACTCGATAATCGTGATAGTGGTTTAGAGCTTTCAACTGATATAAGAAATGTTGATTTTGAAAAGATAGTTGCTCGTGAATATGCTGAATCTAATATTAGTGAAAAAGCGAAAAAAACCTATGTAGGTAGAATGAATAGCGGCTTAAGGTATTTTATTCAATACTTAAATGGTGAGAAAGTACATGTTGTTAGAGGCGGTATAAAAGCGGTAAGAAAACCTATGAGAGAAATGGTTGAAAAAACAGTACCTGAACCAACAAAAACATTTGTTTTGCCAATTCCAATTAGAGAAGGGTTAATTTTAAATATTAGTAATTTACCATTAGATTTAACAGAAGAAGAGGCGGATAAAATTGCGAGAATTATTAAATCTTATGCTGTTATAAAGAGTTAAGGCTCAATTAAGAGCCTTAAGGGTCGGCATGCTATAACATGCCTAATATATAGAGACGCTAACCGCTATATAGAAGTAAGATCTCTACGAATCCGCAATTCATAGTATCCTACTTTCCCTGAATTGGCAAGTGTTAGTTAACTAACGTCATTTAGGAGGATTGAGGATGAAATATCCAATAGATTCAATTAAGGATGTGTTCGTTAATGCATATTACCGCTTTCGTAATGGTGGTTGGGAATATGTTTGTTCACACTTCCGTTCTCGTCCAAACCGTTAATGTATTCTAGATGCAAACCACCTGCGGGTGGTTATTATCGTGAAAACTATTGATCAATCAAATATAGATCAAGTTTTTAATGTAATGATTAATAACAACTTTATTATAACTATATAAATGCTTTAAATTTAAAATCGTTATTCATTAATAAGTTAATTTTAGATCAAATATTATTAGATCCTAACCCGCTTCGGCGGGTTTTTTATTAAAAATCTAACGGTTCAGGCTTGATTTGTAGCGCTTCGACAATTTTAATCCGTGTTGCTTTTCTTAACTTTTGGCTTTTTTCATATTGAGAATAAGCTGATTGGCTAATACCTATTTTATTCGCAACTTCAACTTGAGATAACTTTAAATACTCACGCCATGCTTGTGCAGGAGAATAGTTATTATCAAAAACCATATTAACAACTTCGTTTGGTACACCTGTTTCAACATCGATTGTTTTATTCATTATTATTTTTATGATTAACCTCAATATAAGCATTATATAAGTTTTAGTAAAAATACAAATAATTATAATTGATAACCATAGTTGACATTCTAACAGTGTAAGATATAATAGTTTTAAATTAAAACAGGAATAAAGCATGATTACTGTAAGTTATACACAGCAAATGGAAAAATGGTTGAAGTCGCTTAAAGATAAAACTGCAGCAGCTAAAATTAAAGTTCGAATTCGTCGCATGCAAGAAGGTAATTTTGGTGATGTTAAGCCTGTAGGCAGCGGTGTATCAGAAATGCGTATTCACTGTGGAAAAGGGTATAGGGTTTATTTTGTTAACCGCAATTCTGAAATTGTTATTTTATTGTGTGGCGGTGACAAGGATACACAACAAACAGATATTAAAATTGCTAAAGAATTAGCAAATAAATGGGGTTAATTATGACTACAAAACTAAAAACTTTTGATGTGGTTGATTTTTTAAATACTGATGAAGAAATGCAAGAATATTTAAATGCCGCAATAGAAGAAGGAGACCCTAAATTTTTATTTATTGCACTTGGTGATATAGCTAGAGCTAAAAACATCAGTCAGCTTTCACGTGATACAGGTATAAGTCGTGAGGGTATTTATAAAGCGTTATCAGGTGAGGGGAACCCCACTTTTAATACAATCTTTAAAATTGTTCAAGCATTAGGTTTGCAAATGCAGTTTTCCTCACAAAAACATGCTGATTGTTGTTAACTGAGTATGGAAAATCTAATGTAGATATACAAAATAAAATCAAACCTAAAGCTCGCTATTGCGGGCTTTTTTTATGTCTGGAGAAAATAAATGGCAGAGGCGATTACATCACTTACACTTGAAATCAATACACAAAGCGTTAATGAAGCAAACAAAAAATTAGATGCATTCAGTAAAAAAGCAGAAGACGCAGCATCAGCTACTGATGAAGAGTTAAAAGATTTTGAGCGTGTTTATCAGAATGCAGTTAAAAATGCAAAAGCTACACGTGTTGCGGCAGAACAGGAACGAAAGCTTGTTGCTGCGAGAAAACAACTTGTTGAATCTGGTGACAAACTTTATACATCATTCAGAAACCAAATTGATGGATTAAAAAATGTCAGTACTGCATCAAAAGAACTTGAAAAAATCACTGGTCAATTAAAAGAATCGTATAAATCTGGTGCTATTGATATCAACAATTATAATCAATTGCTACCTGATGTTGCAGTAAAACAAAAAGAAGTAACAATCGCGGAGACATTAGCAACTAAAGCAAAAGTTGATTTTATCAATAAACTAAAAGCGCAATTAGCTACTCAAAATTTAACAAAAGAACAATTACTAAGTTATCAAGCGGCGCAACTCGGTGTTAGTTCTTCTGCTGATATCTATATTAAAAAAATTGCACAAGCTTCTACTGCTACTAAAAATTACGAAAATACAACAAGAGCGGCAACGCATCAAGCCGCTATTATGCAGACACAACTATTAAGTGGTAATTTTTCAGGATTACGAAATTCTGGTATGTCGATGATCATGAAAAATGGTGTCGGTAATACTTTTAGTACGCTCTTAACATCGTTAAATCCACTTAATATCGGTATTTCAGCAATGGTCGGATTGCTCGGTAGCATGATACCAAAATTGTTTGAAGCTGAGAATGCGACAGAGAAATTAGCAGCCGCTCAGGAACACTTGAATACTGTTTTTTCAAAAGATCAGCAAACTGGAAAATTTTTTCTGTCTGACGACATGATGAAATTGCTGAAAAAAAATCGTGAACTCGCTAAAGCAGAAATCAAGTCAAGTGAAAAAGACCTGAAAACACTAGTATCAAGTGCGAAAAAAGAGCTGCAAGATGGATTAAAGGGAATTGAGCACGCAGGCTTTGAAAGCGCAATGAAACTGGGCTCGCTTAAAGAAAAAACTGGGTTAAATGATGTTTTGGCAACTATTCAATATATCAAATCAACTGGAAAAGATTTAAATTCTATGCTTGAGTCTACAGATGCTCTTACCGTAAAAAGCGTTGCTGACATAAAAGCAAAAATAAATAACTATGCGATTGACTTCGATACAACTAAAGAGCAAGCTCAAAGTATTCTTGAGATGATGTCTGAGATAAGAGCTGAAACTGATTCAATAGAAGCGACAGAAAAAATCAATAAACTTATTAATGAATTAAGCACGTTGTACAACACTACAAATAACCCTTCAGACGGTCTAGATACGCTTATTCGCAAACTGAAAGAGGTTGCAAATAAAGCAAATGAAGCAGCAGGCGAGGTTAGGCGCTTAAGTGAATCAAAAAATTTGGACGAAAAAATCGACCCAACAAAAAGCCCATTCTATCAATATCGTCTAATGTCTATGACTCGAGAACAGCGGATAAAAGCTGAAATTGCGAAAATGGAAGCAGACGCAAAAAGATCTAATGAAATAAAACCAGGGTCAGTTACAAAAGATGAGATAGACAGAGTCGCAGCGGAGATTAGGAAGAAACACAGCGATAAAGGCGGTAGCAGAACATCATTACAGACATGCTTCAATCATCAAGACAGCAAGAAATTAGCTTGATGAATCAACTAAAATCCTTGCGTGAACAATCATTAACAGTCAACACGATTACATCTGAGCGTAAGAAATACTTTGACTTACAAGCGCAAATCGAGGTGCTGGAGAGCAAAACCGATAAAAGCAAACTTACTGCACAGGAAAAATATATTTTAGGTCACAAAGAGGCGTTATTAGCTCAACAGGCAAAAAATGCGGCTTTAAGAGAAGAGATTGCACAATACGAAACAGCAACAAAAGCGCTTCGTAAAATGCAAGAGTACTCTACCAACTTGGTTGCAAAATCTCAAGCAGAGCAAGCCACGTTTGGAATGACTTCTAAAAACGCAGGTCGTTACAATGAGATGTCAGAGTTAAATGCTCAACGTGATATTGCATTGAAAGGAACTGGTAATCCTAATGAGATAGCCAAGGTTACTGAAGAATACAACAAGGCAAAAGAGGCTCTACAACAAAGTTGGCGGCAGGAAGACCAAAATCAAGGTGATTGGATTACTGGCATGAAAGTTGGTCTGTGTGAATTCGCGGAAGACGGGCAAAATGTATTCAAGGGATTCCGCGATGTTGCAGGAAACGCTATGAACTCTGTTAGTCATGCGCTAACGGATTTAGTAACAACTGGGAAAATGGATTTTAAATCATTAACTAAGTCAATTCTAACTAACATTATTGAAATTATTAATAAATTGTTAGTTGCACAGGCAATTCAATCCGCAATGGGTTGGATGGGCGGTGGCTCAGGAGGCGGTAGAGCTGGAGCTGGAGCTGGAGCTGCTACAGGTGGATATCAGCAGGCTTATACTGGTGGATTAATTTATGGTTATGCTAACGGTGGGGGCGTCGGCTATAGCGACCGAACCTGGTGGGTTTACTGGA
The DNA here is from genome assembly GCF_016101635.1 of Gilliamella sp. M0320. NCBI lineage: Bacteria > Pseudomonadati > Pseudomonadota > Gammaproteobacteria > Orbales > Orbaceae > Gilliamella > Gilliamella sp. M0320. The sequence goes on along the minus strand of NZ_JACFQD010000002.1, from coordinate 337,962 downwards.
ATTGGTAACAAATATCAACCAGCAGGCATCGAGCATAAAGGCGAATTCGTTTTTACAAAAGAAGCAACTAAACGGCTGGGCGTAGCAAATTTATATGCACTAATGAGAGAGGCTCAACACGGTTACGCTAACGGTGGGGGCGTCAATCTTAGCCCAGCAACGCCAGTGGCTTTTACTAAAAAGTCGAACAATTCATCAAGCGCCATTAATGTGACTACAAACGTTGCGATTAATATGCAGTCTAATAGCGATTCACAAGCCAACAAGGCAGATATCAATGTGGCATCTCTAAGGCAACAGGTAAAAGCTATTGTTCAAGAGGACATGAATGTCATGTTTGAAAAATCAGCTTCGCCTGGTGGAAATTTATATAACTTATTAAATAATAGGTAAATTATGGGGGATACATTCATATGGCGCACTATGGGTACTCCGAAGTGTACCGATTCAACTAATGTTAATGAAGCTAAATTCGGTGATGGTTATACTCAGTTATCCAGTAACGGTATTAACAATAATAGTGAAACATGGGAATTAACATATACGGGCGAAAAAGAAGAGATAGCGAAAGTTAGAGCCTTTTTAAATTCTCACATTATCAACTCTTTTAAGTGGATAAACCCATACGGTGAAGAAAAACTGTATCGAGTTGTCAATAAATCAATCGAATCTGAATTTGTTGGCGGTAAACGTAACCAATAACAGCAAAATAGTAACTGGGGTTAACACTAAATGGACTAATCCATTAATAGGTATTTGTTCTGGACAAATGTTGATGTTACAAACATCAAATACAATAGAAATTTATGAGATTGCATCTGTTCAGTCAGATACGCAGCTAACACTAGCAAAAGAGTATACAGGAGCAAGTAAGACGGGTGTCTCGTACGAAATACCGACTTCCCCCAAAGTTTCTATAGAAGCTTTAGCATTACGTGTATCTGAAATGCTCAATTACTATCAGCAACAAATGGAAGGCTGGCAGACAGCATTAACAGGAGAAGGGGAAGTTACTGTTACAGCTCCAGATGGGCGAGTTGTCACAATAAAATCTCAATATTCAATACAAAAAGAGTTAATACAGCTAGTTGAACAATCCAAAGATTTTTCTCAATCTGCGAGTAAATCTGCTGTAACAGCAAACGATGCTAACACATCAGCAAAATCACATTCAGATTCAGCAAAATCATATGCAGATAGTGCGAGTTCATCAGCTACAGCGTCACATAACTCAGCTCAACAATCTAGTAATAGCGCAAATGCGGCTAAATCAGCAGAGGATGCTAAAAATGCTGCGCTATCAGTTGACACTACAAGTTTTATCAAAAAAACAGGTGAAGAAAGCCAGTTAATTAATGGTTCATTAGATGTTAAGGCTTTAACTGAAGATGGCAAACGTGTTTACTCGCCGAATAATAAACCTGATGCTGATACCGTTGGCGCATTACCTGTCGTTAAAATTGCTGATAATGAGATTTCAACTTATTCGGTAGATGATAATGTTGACTTCAAAAAAATACCAACAGTTGGTGGTAAATCTGTAATTACCGATTTAACAGATGTTAATAATAAAATTGAATTAATAAAAACAAAACTTGGTGATTTTAGATTGATGCCGTTTCGGCGTGATGAATTACCGTTCGGATGGTATTTTCGCAACGGTGATAATTTTCTATTAGATTCACCGCAGGGACAGGCTTTAAATCGATTATCAGATAATTATAAACGTGATCATCAAATAACAATAAAAGGAATAAATGGCAGACAATATATTAACGTACCGTCCGCGTTCGCCCCGGATGGCAGAGGATGACGCAATTCGAAACATCTATGGTGAACTACATCATTTGTTTCACTGGCGATACACGGAACCGAACGGGGTATTTAAAAAACATTTAAATAATGGTGGGGTGGGGTTGAATAACAGATATTATCCCGTCACGTGCAACGAACCAGATTCTGATTATCCAGAACAAACTGTGATATTTAATGCGGCGCAGTTTACACTGACAGCTAATGAAAATAGGCCCATCAACATTGGACTAACACCAACTATATATTTGGGAGTTTAATATGATTAATTATTATTTTGACAATACAAATGCACTAAAACCATTCACACATCAACTTGAGGCAAATAATGACACATTACCGCCAGATAATGCGTTGCGTATCGCTCCCGAATTCAGGGACGGCTATTGGCCATGCGAGCAAAATGGCGCTTGGATTTTAATCGAAGATAACAGAAACAAAACGGTATATAACATTGATACGAAAGAATCAATCACGGTTGATTATCTCGGTAAAATTCGTGAGGGTTTTACATTACTTGAGCCATTCGAATTCTGTAAATGGGACGGCAAGAAATGGGTTTTAGATGAAGATGCAAAAAATGAACATCTCATCAAAAATAATCAAAATTTAAAAAACTCATTAATCAATGAAGCCAATGAAAAAATAGCTATTTTTCACGATATCATTGATCTAGATATGCAAGAAGCAGACGAAGAAGCGCAGTTAAAGGCGTGGAAAAAATATCGCATTTTATTAACGCGTGTTGATGCGTCTGATATCAATGCTGTATTTCCAGATAAGCCTGAATAATCAAAACACACTATCAATCTTCAACTTACAATATTCAACAGCGTCATGTAGCATTACAAAATCGGCGATATCGTATAGTGTTTTCTGCGTTTGATAGAATACATAATTATGCTCGTCGTCGCTGTTGATAATGTAGTATTCGCCCGTGATTTCATTTTCGTAATCGTCCGGTGTCTGACGTATGTAAATTGGTAGTGTGTAGTTTATTGTTATCATGTTATGTAAGATTAGTTAGTTTTATTCATCATAAACTAATATTTTTGGAGTGTGAATTGAAGTGAAATTGTGGGAAGTGGATCGAAATGTTAATTTTTTTATATACATGCCTAATAATTTGATTAAAATATACTCACCAATACCTTTTAAAGAAGAATTTTATGTCTATTTTTAAAAATTACTTTTCCAAAAAAAATGGTTTTTATTATGGAAAAAGTTACGATAAGGTTATATTTTCAGAACCTAGGAAATATTGCATCGACAATTTTTGTTTTTACCAAAATGATATTCGCGTTAGTTATTTTGAGGATATACTAATTGATGAAGAAAGGACTATTATAACTTTAAATCACTTTGCAGTTGATACTAAATATTTATTTGAACTAAACAAGCGAGACGGAGGTTTTCTTTCTTTAAAAGAATTTGCTAAAGAAATAAAAAAACAACTTCCATCTGTAAATCAAATACAGTTTAATTTGTTCAAAAATGGTACATCTGACAAAATTTGCAATTTTTGTTTATCAAAGAAAAGATGTGACCTATTCCGTAGAATTGGTGCAACTGATATTAAACTGGAAAACAAAGGGCAATGGGGTGATGGTTCCTTTCATTACCTTGCTGTGGCTACATGGCCGAAAAGTAGCTGGTAATAATTTTTTAAATTAACAACAAATATATTTCATAGTAAATTTTTATATTTTTCATCTTAATTGATGCCGTTTGAAGTGAAAGGTTGGGAAGTGGATCGCGAAAGTGTTAGAATAATCGACATATATAAAATCTATCTTCAAATATTATTTTAACGGTATTTTAAACGGTATGTTGTTTTGTGTTATTTTAAAATTTTTATAAATCAAAATGGTATGATTTTATTCAGATTCCTACTGGGGTCAATTTTACTTTTAAATTCAAACTAATAAAATTTATCAGTAATGCAGTAATCTCCATAAAGTTTTACTACATTAATATTTTATTAAATGCCTTTTTTAACCCGCGCCCATTCAGTTTTTAAAACATTTTGCGTGTTTTTTGTTAACTCTTTTCGATAAGAATATAATCTACTATCGAAATGAGATCTTTTTGTTATATCTAGGCTATTTAATGGGGGAATTTCCTCTTCAAGATCAACAAAAAATTCGATGGTTTTATAAGCAATTTAAAAAATAGTAATTAAAATACCAAACTGTTTTACTTAACTATAAACAAAACAATATTTTTCCTATTTTATTTATTAAAGTTAAGGTAATTTAAATGTTTCAAATATAAAAGGTGATCAATATTACTAGATATAAAAATTGCTTAATCATTTTAACTCTGATAAATAAACAGTATCTAACAGATTAAATTGTACTATTTCTTATAATATATTATTTTTTCGTCGATGAATTGTCTAAAATAAACTGATAAACTTTATCACCTATATTATTCCACACTTGTTGTGCGCCTGATCTTGATAAATGATCGTTATACGCATAAAAATATTTATCTGGTTTGTTATTAGGTGCGTTATAACAAAATTCTTTATCGCAGAAAATGTCATATGTTTCTAAATATGATAAATTTTTATTTTGATTTATTAGCTCAATTAGTTGATTATTACTTTCAATTCTTGAATAATCACTCTTATATTTTATTTTTATAAATTCATTATTTTTATGTATTAAATAAAACAAAGGCGCATTACCATTTATATGTACTGAATAATCTATTTTGGGATGGGATAAAATAAATAACATTTTATTTCCATTAATTTTTTGCTGATTTAAAACTTCATTCCATATTTCTTCAAATCCTACTTGTTTTAAATTGTAGTTGTTATCATAAAACATTTTATTGATAGATAGCTCTCTATAATCTAACCAGTTGTTTATTCGAATAATTGGAAGATTTTTATTAAGCTCAACGTATAATTTTTGTGTTACGTTTAGACATGTATTATCTTTTGTTTTATTTATATCATTGATTAATAAGCATCCATATTGTCCAATTATTAAAACTGATTGATTTTTATTTTTAAAATATAAATCTATTTGTTCAACGAATTGTCCTAAAAAACTATCACCCGTAAAAATGGCTATAGGAGGTTGGTTTTTATTGCCAAGTAATTGTACATCGTTATTCCATTTTGCATATTCATGCATAGAGGTAGCATAGATAGATTTTTGGACGACATCTTCTGGAAAAACAATTAGTCTTTTGGGAAAACCTTCCGTACGAATCATTGTAAAATTAAGTGCAATAAGCAAGATAAATAATGTTGAAAAAACTTTACCACTTGGCTTAAATATTGAAATAGATATTTTGCGGTATTTGTTTTCAATAAACCTATACATAAATATAGCAAACAGAATTGTACCTAATAACAAGATGAGTTGTTCGATATCTGTTAGATGATTTTTTTGTGATAAATACCTATAAAAAACAATTAGAGGCCAATGAATCAGGTAAATCGAATAGGATATTGTTCCAATGTAGACTATGATTTTTTGGCGTAGAATTACTCCAGTAAATCTAGTATCGCCATATAATATACATAAAAGTGAGCCTAAAATGACTAATAAAGTATTCAAACCAGGATAGTAATTCATATTAGTCGTATAAAATATTGCACATAAACATAGTGTAGAAAATCCAAATACGAATAGAATTTCTTTATAACTATTTGTTATGTTCTTTAATTTATCTTTTTTAATTGCAAATATTCCACCAATACCTAATTCAAAAAATCTTGAGAAAGTGAAATAAAAATTAGATGATGGTATTTTGATTGATAAATATTGTGCACAAATAAATGAAAGGATAGAGAAAATTATTGTTGTTACTATAATTGTGTTTTTATATTTAAATATTTTTGCAAAAAGGCATAAAATTAATGGGAAACAAATATAAAACTGTTGTTCAATACCTAAAGACCATGTATGCAATAATGGATTTTCATTCGTGGAAGAATCCCAGTATCCTTTTGAGCGCATAAACATTATATTTGAGGCAGAGAAAAAAACGTATTTAATTGTTTTTAAGGCAGTTAAATAGTAATCAGTAGTGTAGACTAAAAAACCACCAACAATTACGAAAAATATAGTAAATAATAATGCAGGATATAATCTAGCTATTCGACGATTCATAAAATCAATAAATTTAAACTGCTTATTACTGATATCTTTATAAATAATTCCAGTAATTAAATAGCCAGATATAACAAAAAATATATCAACACCTATATAACCACCACTAAAAAAACCGTCAGGATTAAGATGAAAAATTAATACAAATAAAACAGCGATTGCTCTTAATCCATCAATTTCAGGGTAGTATTTTTTCATATATTTTTTATTGTCATCAATCACTCTTAAGAAATTGGCTTAGAATAATATCATATTTTAAGATTTTGATTAAATTCTAAATTAGAATCTATTTGACAATTTATGATATAACTTGAGTATGAATTGATTACGATGATTTTAACCGAGATGAGTAAAAAATTATTTACTTAGGTATTAGCCAATTTTTATAGGTTTTATTTATCTAGATTTTCATAACATATAATAAATAAAATTTATACTAGGAATGCTTGTAGAATAAGACTTTGAATTGGTACGCCCGGGTGGACTCGAACCACTGACCCCCACCATGTCAAGGTGATGCTCTAACCAACTGAGCTACGGGCGTACATTTGAAACATGCAAATATTAGCTGGCAAATTGTTTTGTTTCAAGTAAAAAAATCAAAATTAGTTGTTTTTTTAATCTTTTGCGTTTGTTTGTTGGAAAAACAGTCAATATTGTTAATCCAATAATATCCAGATTCTTGTTTTTTGCCATTTTTACTCAACGATGTTATTTTTTGAAGAAATTCTATTTATTACGATTTGTAAATAAATGTAAATTCACGGTGGTTTGTTCATATCAAATTCGATATACTCCATAAAAAATAGATAAGGTATTACTGGTTCAGGTTAGTATGTCATTTAGAGATCAGATTGAGGACGTGTTACACAATGTTTTTGGTTACAAATCGTTTAGAAATCAGCAAAGAGATATAATTGAATCAGTTATTGCCGGACGAGATACATTAACCATTATTCCAACTGGTGGTGGCAAATCACTTTGTTACCAGATTCCGGCTGTATTATTGCCCGGTACCGCATTGGTTATTTCGCCACTTATTTCGTTAATGAAGGATCAGGTCGATCAATTATTAGTTAATGGGATTCCAGCCGCTTTTTTAAATGCAACTCAAGCTCCAGAAGAGCAACAAAATATTATTGAAAAATATTTAAATCATTCAATTAAATTATTATATATTTCACCTGAGCGACTGGCTATGTCGTCCTTTTCTTCATTAATTACTGCTCATCCTCCTTCATTAATCGCTATTGATGAGGCGCATTGTATTTCACAATGGGGGCATGATTTTAGACCTGACTATCGTCAATTAAGCCATTTATCATTGCGTTTCCCTGAAGTGCCTATTATAGCGTTAACAGCAACTGCCGATAAATTGACTCAAGCTGATGTGATTAATCAACTTAATTTAATCGATCCGTTAGTGGTAGTACGTAGTTTTGATCGACCAAATATACGTTATACGGTAGTTGAAAAATTTAATCTTACAGAGCAAGTTGTCTCTTTTATTGAAACGCAAAAGGGGAATAGTGGTATTGTTTACTGTTCAAGTCGCTCCAAAGTTGAGGATATGACAACCAGACTTGCTACAAGGGGATTTTCTGTCGTTGCTTATCATGCTGGTTTAACCATTGCTGAACGTCAACAAGCTCAGGAGAGTTTTTTGAAAGATAATGTGCAAATTATTGTTGCAACTGTCGCTTTTGGTATGGGAATAAACAAACCTAATGTTCGCTTTGTAGTACATGCTGATTGCCCTAGAACGATTGAGGCATATTATCAAGAAACTGGTCGAGCTGGCCGGGATGGCGTTCCGGCAGAGGCACTTTTATTATTTAATAGTAAAGATCTAAATTGGTACCATCGACAAATCGCCGATAAACCAGAGAATAAACATAAGCAAGTTGAGCTACATAAGATACAAGCTATGGAGTCATTTGCCCAAAGTATGACCTGTCGGCGCACGGTATTACTTAACTATTTTGGCGAAAATAGAACCGAACCTTGCAACAACTGTGATATCTGTCTTTATCCTCCTGAGCATTATGATGGATTAATTGATGCACAAAAAATTCTTTCGTGTATATACCGAGTTGAACAGCGCTATGGTGCTCAATATGTTGTTGATGTACTACGAGGATCTTCGCGCTCGCAAATTAAAGAAAATGGTCATGATAAATTATCGGTTTATGGTATAGGTAAAGCGCATTCTTCTGACTATTGGCTTAGTGTAATTAGACAATTAATTTATTTGGGATATGTCAGTCAAAATATTTCCACCTTCACTACGTTACAATTGACCGAACAAGCACGTGCGATACTTAAAGGTCAAGTAGCCTTATCTTTAGCAAAACCACGTTTAGAAATCGTGAAGAAAAGTCGTTTAAATCGTTATGCTAGAGCGATTAATTTAACTACGATATTATCTTATGAAGAACGAATATTATTCAACAATCTTAAGCGGTTGCGCAAAGAAATTGCTGATATGGAAGATATTGCCCCCTATATTGTATTTAGTGATGCAACATTACTTGAAATGGTGCAAACTAAACCAGAAAGTAAGAAACAACTGATTAATGTTACCGGTGTTGGCAAAATTAAATTAGAAAAATATGGTAATCTTTTCTTAGACGAAATTAATGATTTTATGATAAAAAACTTATAACAATGTTTAAAATATTATCTATAATAGCTATTTTTTAAATCATTTTAATTATTTTTTATAATTTAATTTATTAAAAATGGAGTTTTTATGCCCACTATGAATGATATGCCACAGATGTTGGCATTAGTTTTATTGCTTATTATTTTATATCTAGGTGATGTTGTTTCAACACGGACTAAAGCTTGGATACCTTCAGTTTTTATTTGTGCTGTCCTGTTTTTATTAGGTTATTGGACATTCTTCCCAACTGATATTGTTGCTCGAGCAGGTATCCCAAATGTAGTAGCTGTTATGTTTATGTATTTATTGATTGTAAACATGGGAACTTTGTTATCAATAAATGAGTTGATACTACAATGGAAGACAATACTCATATCGCTTTCAGGGATTGTCGGTATTATTGTTGTTGCTATTATAGTGGGATATCTATTTTTTGACCTCAACACCATTATTGTCGCTATTCCACCATTAGTAGGTGGTATTGTTTCAGCCATTATTATGGCTAAAGGGGCAACTGATGCAGGATTACCAGATCTGGCTGTATTTGCAATTATAATCTATGTAATGCAAGGTTTTATTGGTTATCCATTAACTTCTATTATGCTGAAAAAAGAAGGTCGCCGAGTATTGAAAAAATATCATGAAGGGACTTGGATCGTTGAAAAGGATGTTAGTACTATGGATAAACAAGCTGCAACTACTGATGAAAATCCGATGCCAGGTCTGTTTGCTAAAATTCCAGCAAGTTATAATTCTTCGTACTTTATCTTTTTACGTATTGCAATAGTGGGCTTTTTAGCTTACTCAGTATCGGAAGTATTGAAACCTGTCGTCAGTATTAGTCCATTTGTTTTATGTTTATTATTTGGTGTTGTTGCTGCTTCTTTAGGTTTTTTAGAACGTCACCCTTTAAAGAAAGCCGGTGGTTTTGGGCTTGCGGTTATGGGGTTAATGTTATTTATTTTTGATACTTTGAGCCGAGCAACGCCAGATATGTTAATTAGACTTATCACACCTTTAATTATTTTTATTCTTTCTGCTGTTGTTGGGATGTTTATTTTTTCGGTTATTGTCGGTAAAGTTTTAAAAGTAAGTAAAGAAATGGCTTTTTCGATCGCTTTAACAGCACTATATGGATTCCCGGCCGATTATATTATCACTAACGAGGTTATTAATAATTTAACCAAAGATCCAAAAGAAAAAGAGGTATTAACCAGCCATATGTTACCACCGATGTTAATTGGAGGATTTATTTCAGTAACGATGGTATCGGTTGTATTAGCTGGCATCATGGTTAATATGATTGTTGGTCCGTTAACGCCAATCAAATAGTTGGAAATTTAATTATCAGATTCAACTTGTAGATTTGTGCAAATATGTGCACTATTAAAAGAATACATATGAAATATATAAAAGGTAGTAACATGATTAATCAAACTATTAAAGATTCAATAAAACAGAACATTAACGACATGATTACGTTTCGTCGTGATTTACATCGCCATCCAGAATTACCGTGGGAAGAATTTAGAACCACTGATAGAATTGCTGAAGAACTTGATAAAATTGGTATTACTTATCGACGCACTAAGCCGACAGGTATTATTGCTGATATCCAAGGCGGTAAGCCAGGCAAAACGATTTTACTTAGGGCAGATATTGATGCTTTACCGGTTAAGGAATTAAGTACCAATATTGATTATCAATCCACTATTGATGGCAAAATGCATGCTTGTGGACATGATACTCATACCGCTATGCTGCTTACTGCTGCTAAAACGTTATATTCTATTCGGGAACAGTTAAAAGGTAATGTGCGATTAGTATTTCAGCCGGCTGAAGAAATTGCACAAGGGGCCAAAGGGATGATCGAACAAGGCGTACTTGAAGGTGTTGATAGCGCTTTTGGTATGCATATATGGTCACAAATGCCAGTTGGTAAAGTATCTTGTGTTGTTGGTTCAAGCTTTGCTTCAGCAGATCTATTAACGGTTAAATTTAAAGGTCGTGGTGGTCATGGTTCAATGCCACATGATACCGTGGATGCGGTTATGGTTGCATCTGCATTTGTTATGAATGTTCAATCAATTGTTTCTCGTGAAATATCGCCTCTTGATCCTGCGGTTGTGACTATAGGTCGAATGGATGTGGGTACGCGTTTTAACGTAATTGCTGAAAATGCGGTATTAGAAGGTACTGTGAGATGTTTTAATGTTGCAGTGCGTGAAAAAATTGAAGCAGCAATTAGACGTTATGCTAATCAAGTAGCAGCTATGTATAGAGCGACCGCTGAAGTCGAGTATATCTATGGGACCTTACCAGTTATAAACGATAAAGAAAGCGCACTATTAGCACAAAAAGTCATTGTTGAATCATTTGGTGAAGATGCATTGTATTTTGAAGCACCAACAACCGGTGGTGAAGATTTTAGTTATTATACTGAAAACATTCCTGGTGCTTTTGCTTTAGTTGGATCTGGTAATCCTGAAAAAGATACTCAATGGCCACATCACCATGGCTGTTTTAATGTTGACGAAGATGGTATGGCGTTAGGTGCAGAATTTTATGCACAATATGCATGGGCCTATTTAAATCAAGATTAGCCATTCATAATTAATCATCAATTGATTATTTTCTTTACTTATCAACCTTCGATTTGCTGTTTGAAGGTTGATAAATCATTTTTTCAATAAGTAATTCATCAAAATAGCCTAATAATTTTAAAATTTGTGCAAAGGGGATTTTATTGCTCAAAAATCTAACCTAATATCGAATCGGTTATCGGCATCTTAAAGACTAAATTGACACTTTATGGTATGATTAGCAAAATTTATTAGTAAAAGTAATGGTGATTATGAGTTATCAAGTCTTAGCACGTAAGTGGCGACCAAAATCATTTTCTGAAGTAGTAGGGCAACAGCATGTTTTAAAAATTTTATCTAATGCTCTTTCTCTTGGTCGAGTACATCACGCTTATCTGTTCTCTGGTACTCGAGGTGTAGGTAAAACTTCGATTGCTCGATTGTTAGCCAAAGGCTTAAATTGTGAAAGTGGTATAACGGCAACGCCTTGTGGTGTTTGTGATAATTGTCGTGAGATTGAACAGGGTCGATTTGTTGACTTACTCGAAATTGATGCTGCCTCACGTACTAAAGTCGAAGATACTCGGGAAATTTTAGATAATATTCAATATTTGCCAAGCAAAGGCCGTTTTAAAGTTTACTTAATCGATGAAGTACATATGCTCTCTCGTAGTAGCTTCAATGCTTTATTAAAAACATTGGAAGAACCACCAGAACACGTTAAGTTTTTATTAGCAACAACTGATCCGCAAAAATTACCTATCACTATTTTATCTCGCTGTCTGCATCTGCACTTAAATGTGCTTGATACATCATTAATTGCTGAGCAACTAAAACATATTTTGCAATTAGAACAAATTGAAAGTGAACCGCGAGCAATACAGCTGTTAGCTAAAGCAGCAAATGGTAGTATGCGCGATGCATTAAGTTTAACCGATCAAGCAATAGCGCTTGGTAATGGTAAAATTGATGCTGCGTCAACAGCCTCCATGCTTGGTACTTTAGATAAAGCAATTCCTTTTTCATTAATTAATGCTCTTTATCAAAATGATGGTAATACTTTGATGCAACAAATTGAAGCGGCTGCTGTGCAAGGTGCGGATTGGGATAATTTATTAGCCGAATCTATTGCATTGTTACATCAAATTGCCTTATTACAAGTTGTACCAACCGCATTGGGTGATTATGCAGATAATGAAGAACAGTTACGCTTTTTAGCTCAATATATGGCGCCTAATGATGTGCAACTATTTTATCAAATTTTATTAATGGGTCGGAAAGAACTTGCTTTTGCACCAGATAAAAAAATGGGTGTTGAAATGAGTTTTTTACGCGCTTTAGCATTTATGCCTAAAAATGTCGATGCGATTATGCCACCAGCTGCAACAGCGACTACACCGACAAAAAAAGTTGAATCGCCTATTAGAACACAACCAGCTCAGGTTGTGACGACTTCATCACAAAACGCAAATGAGGCAGCGCCTATACAGCAAACTGTTAAGTCAGCTATTGAGAATCAGCAATTAAATGACAGTACAATAGTAAGACCAGCTACTAGTGATGAAAATACTGTTTCACAACCAGAAATATCACTTCCTGATGATGCATCATCAATCACTAAAAACATTTTAGAGATGCGAATGCAGTTAATGAAAGAGGAACAAAAGCCAAAAAAGCCTGAATTGGTTGATTATCATCAACCATCTAATTCTTTAATTAACAGTAAACGGGATGACGTTCAGCAGCTTGCCAAGCTAGGTAATGATAGTGAAAAAAATGATGAGGAAGTGGAACAAGAAGAGATAACTGCTGAAAATTATCAATGGCAGGCTTGTGGCATAGTTGAAACAAAAAATGAACCAGCACTTGATGCAAAAACATTATGCGATTCTTTCAAAGTTGATAAAACGCCAGAAATGGTTAAAAAATTAATTGTCGAAATGGCTGAAAAAGACGCTTGGTGTGCTGAAATTGAACAATTAGAACTTGCGCCATTAATTAAACAAATTGCGATTAATTCCTACCCTGAATTAATTGATGATAATCATATTATTTTGCATACGCGTTCGGCTGTGGAGCATCTAGCTAAATCGTCAGCAAATTGTATTAAGTTGCGAACTGCGCTGTCAAATTATCGTCAAAAAACACTCAATCTAGAGGTGGTGATTGATGATAATAAGGCTAATAAGACGCCGTTAGAAATGCGTGAGGATTTATATCAACAAAAGCTTGAACAAGCTAAATTGACGATTCATCAAGATCCTAAAGTTGAGACGATTTGTCAATATTTTGATGCCAAGATTGATGAATCGAGTATTCGTCCTGTATAATTACAGAATAAATGTTTTTTAATGAGGAATAATTATGTTTCCAGGTGGAAAAGGCGGTTTGGGTAATTTGATGAAACAAGCCCAACAAATGCAAGCAAAAATGCAGCAAGCTCAGGAAGAAATTGCTAAATTAGAAGTTACCGGTGAGTCAGGTGCTGGTATCGTTAAAGTAACTGTAAATGGTGCGCATAGTTGTAAACGTGTGGAAATTGATCCATCTTTATTAACTGAAGATGATAAAGAAATGTTAGAAGATTTGATTGCGGCTGCTTACAATGATGCAACTCGTCGTTTAGAAGAAGCGCAAAAAGAAAGAATGGCTCAAGTAACTGGCGGCATGCAATTACCTCCAGGCTTTAAAATGCCATTTTAAGTTGAAAAATTAATCAGATATCGTCTTATACATTTTGCCGACTTAGTCGGCAAAATTTCTTTTTATCTCCTGTCTATTTATACAGTTTTTCTTTATTAATTTTTTCCTATCAGGTAAACTAACTGATAATTACATTCAATTCACTTTCAATGTTGATTATAACAATTTGATTAATCTAGAATCTTAAAGATTGTTTAATTTAAGGTTATTTTAAGCAAACTTACTTAATCAACATTAAATTTATTAAGGATATATTGTGATAGGTCGTTTACGTGGAATCATTATTGAGAAACAACCACCTAAAGTATTAATTGAAGTTGGTGGTGTTGGCTATGAAGTTTTTATGCCAATGACCTGTTTTTATGAGTTACCCGACAATGGCAAAGAGGTAATTGTGTTAACTCATTTTGCTGTTCGAGAAGATGCTCAAGTGCTTTATGGTTTTAATCATGAGCAAGAACGAGAGTTATTTCGTGAATTAATTAAAGTTAATGGCGTTGGCCCAAAATTAGCCCTAGCGATTTTATCTGGGATGTCAGCAGCACAATTTATTAATGCTGTTGAACAAGGTGAAATTAAAACATTGGTCAAATTACCGGGGGTAGGGACTAAAACCGCTGAACGATTAATTGTTGAAATGAAAGATCGTGTTAAACGCTTTGGTGAAGAACTATCAAATGTTAACCCAGCTATTGATATTGGTGATATTAAAAAATCATCCAACCAAATTGAAAGTGAAGCAGTTTCAGCGCTTATTGCTCTGGGTTATAAACCACAAGAAGCCAACCGTATTATTAGTAAAGTCATTAAACCAGAAATGGATTGTGAAATGCTAATACGTGAAGCATTAAAATCAGTATTGTAAAGTAGGTATTGATAATGATTGAAGCGGATCGTTTAATTGCTCCACAGGCACAAAAAGAAGAAGAGTCTTTAGATCGAGCCATTCGTCCTAAGTATTTGGATGAATATATTGGCCAACCTCAAGTTCGTGAGCAGATGAAAATTTTTATTCAAGCTGCTAAACAGCGTAGTGACGCACTTGATCATGTTTTAATATTTGGTCCTCCAGGTCTAGGTAAAACTACATTGGCAAATATTGTTGCTAATGAAATGAATGTTAATTTACGTACCACATCAGGACCAGTATTGGAAAAAGCGGGTGATTTAGCTGCTATGCTAACCAATTTAGAACCTAATGATGTGCTATTTATTGATGAAATTCATCGATTATCGCCAGTTGTTGAAGAAATCTTATATCCGGCAATGGAAGATTATCAACTTGATATTATGATTGGTGAAGGGCCAGCAGCACGTTCAATTAAAATAGATCTGCCTCCTTTTACCCTTATTGGCGCAACGACTCGAGCTGGCTCATTAACGTCGCCATTGCGTGATCGCTTTGGTATTGTGCAACGGCTTGAGTTTTATCGTGTAGAAGATTTGGAATATATTGTTAGCCGTAGTGCAAAATTTTTAGGTATGGACCTTTCTAAAGAAGGGGCTTACTTAATTGCTAAACGATCTCGAGGTACGCCACGGATTGCTAACCGTTTATTACGACGGGTTAGGGATTATGCTGATGTTAAATCTAAAGGCGTTATTGATGAACGAATTGCCACTCAAGCATTAGATATGTTAGATGTAGATAATGAAGGCTTTGATTATATGGATCGTAAGTTACTTCTGGCTATTATCGAGAAATTTATGGGTGGGCCAGTAGGTTTAGATAATATTGCAGCTGCAATAGGTGAAGAGCGTGAAACTATTGAGGATGTGTTAGAACCATTTTTGATTCAACAAGGTTATATCCAAAGAACGCCGAGAGGCCGAATTGCCACACCTCATGCTTATCGACATTTTGGTATTGTTCAAGACGTTTAAATTTAATCGAATAAGATAATAGTTTAACTCTTTATCATTTAATAAAACACCGCTCAACAGCGGTGTTTGGTTTTTATTCAATAATCTAACTGAATTAACCGAGCTCTTTTTCAGTAAAAATACCACTGAATAAATCAGTACTAAGATAACGTTCACCAGAAGATGGTAAGATAACCACGATGGTTTTATTGGCATTTTCTGGTAGTCGCGCCAAGCGGTCAGCAGCAAATACTGCCGCACCGGATGAAATTCCCGCTAAGATGCCTTCTTTTTCCATTATTATACGCGCAGTATCGATAGCATCTTCATTGCTTACTTTTTCGACCAAGTCAATCAAACTTAAATCTAAATTATCAGGAATGAATCCTGCACCAATACCTTGTATTTTATGTGGTCCTGGTTTGATTGGCTCACCCGCAAGGGCTTGGCTAATAACAGGTGAGGTACTTGGTTCAACCGCTACTGCAGTGATGTTTTTACCTTGTGTTTTTTTTATGTACTTAGTTACACCAGTAAAAGTCCCACCAGTGCCGACACCAGCAACAAAAATATCGACTTGTCCGTCAGTGTCAAGCCAGATTTCTGGTCCAGTAGTTTTTTCATGAATTTCTGGATTAGCGGCATTACTGAATTGTTGTAGCATAATATTGTGTTTAGGATTACTGGCAACGATCTCTTCTGCTTTTTCGATTGCGCCTTTCATTCCTTTAGCTGCATCGGTTAGCACGAGATTAGCACCTAAAGCTTTTAGAAGTTTACGACGTTCAATGCTCATGCTTTCAGGCATGGTTAAGGTTAATTTATATCCACGAGCAGCTGCAACCGCGGCAAGTGCGATACCAGTATTACCACTGGTTGGCTCGATAAGTTCAACATCAGGGTTTAATAAACCACGTTTCTCAGCATCCCAAATCATATTTGATGCAATGCGACACTTAATACTAAAACTAGGGTTACGAGATTCTACTTTGGCTAATATATTGCCTTGTCCGAAATGTTTTAAGCGAACTAAAGGCGTATGGCCAATGGTCTGTGAATTATCATCAAATATTTTACTCATGTTTGAATCCTTTTTTATTGCCTAATGATAAATAGTATCACTTTGTTAATATTAATATCATTATAAATATAACTATAAAAGATGAAACTAATTAATAATTATAACAATATGCATTTTGGGAATAAGCAATAGATTAAAAAAGCAAATACTTGAACATTATCATGATGAATAATGGATTAGCTTAAATTGGCAGGTATATTTATCGCCAAATTATAGTAAGTCTACTAAATTTATGTTTTACAGATAAAAAAGAGAATATAGGAAAAAGAATATTTTAAGCGCAATATACTGATAAAAAATAATTCAACTTAATCGAAGACCTCATTTTCCATATCTAACTCAATTTTTTTAATTGCTTGTTCACAACGATATATACGATTATCTAATGCTGCTATTTTTGTATAATCAATAGCCTCAGGTGATAGTTCTAATTCGTATTTCATCTCTTGCAATCGACGCAGATAATCTAAATGTCTGGAATGTTTTTCCGCAACGGTTTCTTTAATCACGTAATTGGTTGGTTGCTTACGTAAATGCACAGTAGCAAGTTCTCGACTTAGAGCAGTGATTTGGTCAATAAGTTTTTCTGATAAAAATTCAATTTGACTTAGTTTTTCGGTTAAAGCGGCATCACAGAGGGATTGATAAGTAAGCTTTATCTTATCGATATAAAATTGAAAATCGACTTCAATCTTACTGCTATTAAACAGATGTTCATCAAAATAGTGTTCTTGATAAGCAGGTTGATCAGCTAGGTTGATCTGTTGCTCAAGTTGATTGATCTGCTCTTTTAATTTTTCCAAAAAGTTCTGCATAAATATATCTTCATTGTTGGTTAGATGTATCATCATCTTGTCCAAAATAATTGCCTAAATGAATTTTAGATAGATTCATCAATTTCATTAATGCTTCAAACGTTAATTTTTCATTAGGATTGCGATTTGGACTGATTACTTTTTTTTCGATTAGTTGTAATTTAATACGGTTATAATCATCAACCAAATTTAGTGGTAATGGTGATTGAGCTCGATAGCCTAACCATAATATTCCTTGAATGGGTAAGCTCAAGGCAAATAAAATGGTAACAATAGTTACCGCTAATTGTGCCGGCAAATAATATTGCCAAACAATTAGGCCAATAATAATGGGTGGTAAGATTTTTTTCGTGGTTTTTATGTGGTTAATAATTTTTAGTTCCGGAAATGAATATGAAAGCGCCTTATCTTTGGGGCAAAGATCCATATATGTTTGACCTGCCTTAAATTTTTTAACTAAATTCATCTGATTTGGATTCCTCGACATTCACATTTTAATGTCTTAAAATAGTGTCATTCAAATTGGGGGCTCTCTTTATTTTATCTTAAAAACCAAGATATCAGAAGTCGCCTTGTATATCACATTGATTATTTAATCATGTGTAGAGTTACCAATTTTGATTGGTATATATCTTTTTATTCAATTTATAGGAATTACTATGTCATCAAGTAATAACGCTCTTGTTCTGAATTGTGGAAGTTCATCTTTAAAATTTGCAATCATAAACCCTGAAAATGGTGATGAATTTTTATCTGGCTTAGCTGAATGTTTTCACCTTCCTGATGCTCGTATTAAATGGAAATTAGATGGTGAAAAGAAAGAAGCTTCTTTAGGTGCTGGTGCAGCGCATAGCGAAGCAATTAGATTTATTGTAAACAGTATTTTTCCACAAAAACCAGAATTATTAGATAGTATCAAATCAATTGGGCACCGTATTGTTCATGGTGGTGAGAAATATACCCAATCAGTTGTAATTGATGATTCAGTATTAAAAGGGATTGAAGAAGCAGCAGCTTTCGCACCTTTACATAATCCAGCTCATTTAATTGGTATTCGTGAAGCTTATGTTGCTTTTCCTCATTTAAAAGATAAAAACGTCGCAGTATTTGATACCGCATTCCATACTACAATGCCTAAAGAAGCATATTTATATGCAATTCCTAATGAATTATATACTAAACATGGTATTCGTCGTTATGGAGCTCATGGTACAAGTCACTATTATGTTAGCCGTGAAGCTGCTAAATTATTAAATAAATCTGTAGAAGAAACTAACGTGATTACTTGTCACTTAGGTAATGGTGCCTCTATTACTGCAGTTAAAAATGGTAAATGTGTTGAAACTTCAATGGGATTAACGCCACTTGAAGGTCTAGTTATGGGTACTCGTAGTGGTGATATTGATCCGGCTATTATGTTCTTCTTACATGACAACTTAAAAATGTCTGTTGCTGACATTAACAATTTATTAAACAAAAAATCTGGTTTACTAGGTTTAACAGGGGTTAGCAGTGACTGTCGTTATGTAACCGAAAATTACGATAAAGATGAAAATGCAAAAAATGCCTTAGATGTTTTTGTTCATCGTTTAGTAAAATACATTGGTGGTTATGCAATGTTATTAGACGGTCGTCTAGATGCAATCGTATTTACTGGCGGTATCGGCGAAAATTCTGAAGAAGTTCGTCGTATGACTTTACAAAAATTAAGCTTACTTGGTTTTGAACTTGATCAAGAACGCAACTTAGCGGCTCGTTTTGGTAAAGGTGGTAAAATTACTAAAGATGGTTCAGCAATCGCGATGGTAATTCCAACCAATGAAGAACTTGTCATTGCTCAAGATGCTGCACGTTTAACAGCTTAAAAGCTTTTAAAACCGCCTACAAGGCGGTTTGTTTTTTTGGATTTAATAAAAGAATTAAGAGGAAACAAATTATGTCTCGTACCATTATGCTGATTCCAACAGGTACCAATGTTGGTTTAACAGGTGTAAGTCTAGGTGTTATTCGAGCAATGGAGCGTCAAGGTATTAATTTAAATGTATTTAAACCTGTTGCGCAACCAAGAGCAGGTGGCGATGCCCCTGATAATACAACTACTTTAGTTAGCTCAAACACATCCATTCCTACTTTAAAACCGTTAAAAATGAGTCATGTTGAGAACCTATTAGGTTTAAATCAACAAGATGTATTAATGGAAGAAATTGTCGCTCTGTACGCTGAAAATACCAAAGGTGCTGATGTTGTTTTAGTTGAAGGTATTGTACCGACAACTGATTATCCATTTGCTAATGAGTTAAATAATAACATTGCTAAAACACTTGGCGCTGAAATTATTTTTGTTGTAAATATGGGTAAAGATAATCCTGAACAGCTAAAAGATCGTATTGAGATTGCCCGTTCTAATTTTGGTGGCATTAAAAATGATAAGATCATTGGTGTCATTGTTAATAAAGTCAATGCTCCTGTTGAAGAGCAAAATCTTGCCCGTCCTGATGTGGCCGAAATTTATCATACGCCAAAATTTGATAATAAAAAAATCACTATTAAGGATTTAAGCGAGCATAGTCCATTACCAGTCCTTGGCTGTATTCCTTGGAATATCGATTTAAGTGCCTGTCGAGCAATCGATATTGCTAAACATTTTGACGCAAAAATTATTAATGAAGGTGCAATTAAAAATCGTCGAATTAAACACGTTTCTTTCTGTTCTCGTAGCGTCCAAAATATCATCAATCACCTGCAACCAAATGCACTTTTAGTAACTTCAGCCGACCGCGCTGATGTATTGGTTACTATTAGTTTAGCAGCGATGAATGGTGTTGCCATTGGTGGGGTATTGCTAACTGGTGGTTACGAGATTGATGAAAAAGTGTATAAGTTATGTCAACCAGCATTTGATACTGGTTTACCGGTATTTACGGTTAAAACAAATACATTCCAAACTTCAATTAACTTACAACAATTTAATCTAGAAATCCCTGTTGATGACAAAGAGCGTATGGATAATACTCAAAACTTTGTTGCTGACCATATTGATGCAAATTGGATTAAATCATTAAATGAAGTTGTAAATTCTGCACGACGTTTATCTCCTCCTGCATTCCGTTATCAATTAACTGAACTTGCTCGTAATGCGAAAAAAGTGGTGGTATTACCAGAAGGCGACGAGCCAAGAACCATCAAAGCTGCTGCAATTTGTGCCGAGCGTAACATTGCAAAATGTGTGCTGATTGGTAATCCAGATGAAGTTCGTAAAGTGGCTGCATCACAAGGTGTTACCTTAGGTGCTGGTGTAGAAATTGTTGACCCAGATAGTATTCGTGAAAAATATGTACCACGTTTAGTTGAATTGCGTAAAAACAAAGGTATGACTGAAGTCATTGCTCGTGAGCAATTAGCGGATAATGTAGTACTTGGTACAATGATGCTTGAAGCAAACGAAGTTGATGGTTTAGTTTCAGGTGCGGTACACACTACGGCTAATACAATTCGTCCACCATTACAATTAATCAAAACTGCACCAGGAAGCTCACTTGTATCATCGGTGTTCTTTATGTTAATGCCTGATCAAGTTTATATTTATGGTGACTGTGCAATCAATCCTGATCCAAATGCGCAAGAGCTTGCGGAAATTGCTATCCAATCTGCTGATACTGCAATTGCCTTTGGTATTGAACCACGCGTTGCAATGATCTCTTACTCAACCGGTAGTTCTGGTCAAGGTGCCGATGTTGAGAAAGTGAAAGAAGCTACTCGTATAGCACAAGAAAAACGCCCTGATCTAATGATCGATGGTCCATTACAATATGATGCTGCCGTTATGCCTGATGTGGCAAAATCTAAAGCACCTAATTCACAAGTAGCTGGTAAAGCAACAGTATTTATCTTCCCTGATTTAAATACTGGTAACACCACTTACAAAGCGGTACAACGTTCAGCGGATCTTGTCTCAATTGGTCCTATGTTACAAGGTATGCGTAAACCTGTTAACGATCTATCACGTGGCGCTTTAGTTGACGACATTGTTTATACTATTGCACTAACTGCTATTCAATCTGCACAAGAACAAAATGCTAGCAAATAGTTAAAATCTATGTTCTAATTTATGAGAGGTTTTTCTATAACCTCTCAATTTTCCTGTCTCACCAGTCTTATCATTGTTATAAATGGCAAAATTAGTTAAGGATGATGTAAGTTTTACATTATTTAATGTTGTTTTTTGATCTTATTCTCATAATTATTGAATAGTTTTTGGTTAATATTTAAATAATTTTTTTATTTTTGACCTATATTTCTGTAATTCAATCATTTGGTTACATTTGCTGTTATGCCTTACCTCTTTAATTATTTAATTAAAAAAATGACGGTTTTACGTCTCTATTTCTACGTTAAAAAATTAGGTTTTATTTTTTCAAATAGATCAATTTCTCATTAATTTTACAAAAGGTAGAACGAAATGAACTGTCTTAATCATGACTCCATCAGAGTTATTGCACCAAATATATATCATGACACTTCATGGAATGAGGCAGAAGTATTAGGTGCCATGGTTTGGTTGTGGAACAGAAACTCATATTACCGAAATACAGCCATAAACTCGGCGGTGGAAATATTACTACCTATCATTCAGTCTAAAAATTTCATTTTACTCATTAAAAATAACCGACCATTGGGTTATCTCAATTGGGCTTATTTGAACTCAGAAGAAGAATATAACTACTTAAATAAAAAAGATAATTATGTGAATTTTGTTCAATGCAATACCAAAGATGATAGCAAAAATTTATGGATTTTATCTTTTTTTTGTCCATTTGGATTGAATGAATCTCTCTTAATGAAATCAATATGTAAAAAAGTCCTAAAAAATAATCTCTGCTTTTTTGGTTATCACAAATCGAAAACAAACACTGTTGTAAAAAAAGTTCAATGTTAGAGTCTATAAGGATTAAATTATGAATCGAATATACCAAACTAAATATAATTTTATTACTGGTACTAGCATAGTTTGTTCTGAATTGACACGACGTGTTAGTAAAGTAATGATAACGGTTTCAATTTTATCTGCCTCCGCCTCATCTTTTGCTTTAGATTGTACACCGAGTGCTGATGGATCTTATTTAGTCGGTCAAAATAGCCCTAGTTGCAATAATATAAAGTCGGCAACTGTAACACAAACAGGTAATGCAAGTTTCTATATTTTAACAAGGAGTAAATTGCATGAACAACTTAATGTTGGCGATACAACTCTTACCGCAAATGTTAACGGCAATTATACCGGTTTAGGTAACCAATATACTTATGGTGTTTATGGTAGTTCAATTAATGCTGGTAATTTGAATTTTACTATTAATAATAATGGTAATGTGGTGGGGTTGATTACCTACAACAACGTAGATATAACCGCTAAAGATGTTGCATTAAATATAACTGATAATTATACCCGTGGTCAAAATTCTAGTGGTACGGTTCAAGCTTATGGAATATTAGCTGGCTCTTCTATCAATTCAGATGAAGGAAACGCCTATAATGGTAAATATAGCACAATTACAGTCGATAAACTGACAATCAATCAAACAACATCAGGAGGTAAAACTTCACCGTTATTAAATAATGGTATTCGCGCTATTCAAGGTGCATATACTAATAGCGGCGATGGTTCAACCGGCCGAGTTATTGTTAATGATGATTTGGATATGACGTTGACAGGTAATCGTGCTGTAGGTATTTATGTATCTGGTAATGCAACCAATTATAATGGAGCCAACGAAACAGGTTCTAGTGGTCAATTGACACCAATAGTGATTTTAAAAGGTGCTAAAAATAGTATTGTTTTGAATAAAGGTAGTGATAGTTCATCATTAGATTGGGACAGTAGTGGTATTAAATTAGGTAAGGCACGTAATATGGGGGAAGGGCCCGGTATTTTAGAATCTCACGGCGAACTCACCATTGATACGACTAATGCTTTAAATGGTTCTGGTATCAAAATGATACGAAATTCTTTATTGAAAGCTGATTATGATACTAGTTCGACAATTATTAAAACCAATGGTTATGCACTTGAAATAGGTACCCATGATGACACTAATTCAAATGGCGAGTTTGAACAAGCTGCCTCACATAATGTTAGTGCTAGTTTTAAAAATGCCATATTTACTACTAATGGTACCAGTGCTGATCCAGCTATTAGTGGTTCTGTAGGTCGTAAAGATTTAATATTTGTCGATCAAGGGCAAGTCAATACCGTTTTATCATTTAGTGGTGATAAAACAGATCTTACGGCAAATGATTCTGGTTATATTATTAATGTGAGTGGTAATTATACCGCTTCTGGATATCAATTCTTTTCTAACACTTATGATCAAGCTGGTGATGAACAGGGCCATGATGCCTATCTAGCGTCATCGGTAACCTTTAATGCTTCTGATAAGGGTAGTATGACTGGGTTAGTTTATAAAGGTTTGGTTAAAACAGAAGAGGGTGAAGTATTAGATACCGATAAAACACCATCACTTAATTTAAACTTAAAAAATGGTTTTACTTGGAATTTGAAAGCAAATGGTACTAATAAAACCGCATTATTTGATAATTTGACCTTAGCAAATGGTGCAGTACTTAATGCGGCATTTGATAATGCCGGCGGCAATGAATTTGTTTTACAAGGTAATGTTATCAATGATGGTGGCATTATCAGTATGGATAACCGTTCTCATGGAGAATATAATGATATTTTAACCATTCAAGGTAACTATTTTGCATCCAATAATGCGATAGTTAAGATGAATACATTATGGAATAATGTAAGTGATACTTATACAAACAATTCGCAATCAGACTTACTGAAAATTATGGGTGATGTTAAGGGTTTGACCAAAATCATACCTGTTGATACCAATGGCGATGAAAATGTTATTGATGGCAATATACATCAAGTTGCTACAGTATTGAATAGTATACCGATTATTAAAATAGAAAAATCAACCACCGTAAACAATTTTATTGGCGATGCTCAAACCAAAGGTGCGACTGAAATTCAATTAGCAAAACGCCAAACAGCTAATGGTGATGAATACTATTGGACGATGGAAGCTGCTAAGCCGGTAACACCGCCGTCACCACCATCACCACCAGTGCCTCCGGCGCCACCGAAAAAAGTGATTTATTCACATGCAGTGGCCGGATATGTTTCAATGCCACGAGTAAACCAAGAGCAAGGTCTATTAAGTGTTGGTACTTTGCATGAACGTAGAGGTAGCTATACCAATTTTAATTTAGCAAAATGTAGTACCTGTGATAACTATCTAAGTGAAACATGGGGGAGAATATTAGGAAAACATCTAAAATTAGATGGGAAAAAACGGCTGAATTTAGATACTGATGTCTATGGACTACAACTTGGTCATGATCTGGTAAATAATTTATTTGCCGATGGTAGCCACAATTATATCGGTGCCTATTTTTCATATACTAAAGCCAATACTGATTTTTCCGATAAATATCGTGCAGTTAATGGTTTAATTGCTCATAACAAAAAAACAGGTAAAGGTAACTCGGAAGCATTTAACCTTGGATTAACTAATACTTATTTTTCAGTTGATAATAGTTACATCGATTTAGTAGGCCAATTCTCGGCATTACGAAACAAATATGATGCGCATAAAAGCACTAGTTCAATTCACCAAAATGGCTTTGGTGTAGCGGTTTCCGCAGAAGCTGGATCTGCTTTTAATTTTGGCCAAAATGATATTAAGCAAAGCGATTGGTCAATAGAACCACAAATGCAACTTGTCTATCAGTATATTAATTTGGATAACTTTAAGGATAAATATCGAAGTGTGGATCAAAATAACCAAAAATTACTTCGTGGCCGCATTGGTGTTCGATTGGCTTACAATGATCAGGTTCAATCGGAACAAAGATCTTCTCTTTATACTATAGCCAATGTTTGGCACGATTTTATTAAACCAAGTAGTATTGAAGTGGGTAGAGATCGTTTAAGTGAAAAATATAACAGTAGTTGGGGGGAAATTGGTTTAGGCGCAAAAACACCAATAGTTAAAGATACCTATTTATACGGTGATGCGCGCTTGGAACATAATTTTAGTAGTACTAAACATCAAGGTTATCAGGGTAATATTGGTGTTGAGCACAAATGGTAGTATCAATGGTAATACATAAAGTTGCTTAGTTTTATCTACTAATATATACATAGTAATTTGCTTTATAGTTACTATGTATATATTTTTTTATTCTTCATAAACTATTTTGAAAAATTTCCCACAACTATTACTTCAAGTGCCTATAGAATTATTTCCATTACGCAGTTCATTTCTCTAAGCAAGTTATCGATCTATTAATACATAGACACAATATACAAAAAAAATACTGCTAGGCTATTTAAGCATAATGATTAGATGATACAATAGCCACCAATTTTTATATTAGCCCATATTTTAGGAATTAAGATTGATGAATAAAGACATCCACCAGCAGCGTATATTGATTTTGGATTTTGGCTCACAAGTAACGCAATTAATTGCTCGACGAGTTCGTGAAATCGGTGTTTATTGTGAACTTTGGCCATGGGATGTTTCGGAAGAAAAAATCAAACAATTTAATCCTAAAGGTATCATTTTATCGGGTGGTCCCGAAAGTACTACCGAGCAAAATAGCCCTCGTGCACCTGAATATGTGTTTAACGCAGGCGTGCCGGTATTAGGTATTTGCTATGGTATGCAAACAATGGCGATCCAGTTAGGTAAGGGCGGAGTCGTTACTGCATCTAATCAACGTGAATTTGGTTATGCTAAAGTAGATATTGTTGCAAAATCAAAATTAACAGACGGAATTTTAGATAGCATTAATGATCAAGGTATTAATCAACTTGATGTTTGGATGAGTCACGGTGATAAAGTAACCTCATTACCAGACAGTTTTAACTTAATCGGTCAAACAGAAACCTGTCCATTTGCAATCATGGCAAATGATGAAAAACAATTTTATGGTGTACAGTTTCATCCTGAAGTTACTCATACCGTTAAAGGATTTGAATTATTACAACGCTTTGTTATCGATATTTGTCATTGTGAAAAATTGTGGACACCATCTTCTATTATCACTGATGCGGTGGCGCGCATCAAAGAGAAGGTGGGCAAGGATAAAGTATTATTAGGGCTTTCTGGTGGCGTTGATTCTTCGGTTACTGCACTATTATTACATCAAGCCATCGGCGATCAGTTAACCTGTGTTTTTGTGGATCATGGTTTATTACGTTTAAATGAAGCACAGCAAGTGATGGACATGTTTGGTGATAAATTTGGTTTAAATATTATCGCTGTTAATGCTGAAGATCGCTTTATGGCGGCACTAAAAGGTGAAGCAGATCCTGAAGCAAAACGTAAAATCATCGGTCGTGAATTTGTTGCAGTTTTTGATGAAGAAGCAGCAAAACTTAAAGATGTAAAATGGCTTGCTCAAGGGACTATTTATCCCGATGTTATTGAATCCGCTGCTGCTGACACAGGTAAAGCTCATGTCATCAAATCTCACCATAATGTCGGTGGATTACCAGAAGATATGAAAATGGGCTTAGTTGAACCATTACGTGAATTATTCAAAGATGAAGTACGTAAAGTTGGTTTAGAACTTGGTTTACCTTACGATATGCTTTATCGTCACCCATTCCCTGGACCAGGTTTAGGTGTACGGGTACTGGGTGAGGTGAAAAAAGAGTATTGTGATTTATTAAGACAAGCCGATGCGATTTTTATCGAGGAACTCTACAAAGCTGAACTATACCACAAAGTTAGTCAAGCATTTACCGTATTTTTACCGGTACGCTCGGTTGGTGTTATGGGTGATGGCCGTCGCTATGATTGGGTTGTCTCACTACGTGCCGTAGAAACCATCGACTTCATGACCGCCCATTGGGCGCATCTTCCTTACGACTTTTTAGGAAGAGTATCAAATCGAATTATCAATGAAGTAAATGGCATATCACGAGTTGTATACGACATCAGTGGAAAACCACCAGCGACTATAGAGTGGGAGTAAAGTTTCTTTCTGTTGTTAATATAAATCAATATTTAAAAAGCCAGTGATTATAATTTCTGGCTTTTTAATAATAACTAGAAAAATCTATTTATTTTAAATTTTTAATATTCTCTTTTATTTTTTTATCTATCTGATCAATAGTCTGTTTTCGAATATCACCATGACATAAAGCATGCTGCTTAAAAGTCAAAGCTTTAGTAATAACGATATCAATAAGGCGATTACATTTGTTTATGTCTAATGCAGAATCTTTTATTAGCTTTATCATATCTTGTTTGGTTGGACACTTTGCCTCGCCCATTACCGCCATTTGATGGTAACCATTAGGACCTTCATTAAAGGTTAGGTCATAAGCAGGCGAAATATGCCATTGTTGATTTTTATCCATCATAAATGAAAAGTTTTTAGTATGATCATCACGGTTATTAAAAATGATATTAAAAATTATACGTAATAACATGGTATACACTTCTTGTTTATTTTGCGTAATTGCACGAGTAAGTCTTAATAAATCCCTATAATCAAAATTAGCTATACGAAAATTTAAGTCAAGTGCTCCAGCAACTGTCAATAAAGGTATTCTCAACCCTTCGTTAGTTCGATCAAAACGCTTAATTGCAAATGCTGAATATTTTTTATCAAGATTAAAGTATTGTGTGGATGGAACAGTAATTCCAATATCCCGAGCTAAATTTGAATAGATATTTTCTATGGCGCATACTTCTAAATGATCTTGTTTCGCAGGAAATTTAACTAACCAATCTTCACCGGTTGCAGTTGCTGCAGTACTTATATGCTTTGTTTCTGGGTTATAACGAACCATTGATTTAGGTCTAGCTCCTTGAGGCGAACCTCCTACCAAAACAAGCTGTAATAATGCATCAGTATCTTTATCATTTACCACCTGCTGTATATGATTTGATAATTGTGCTAAACCCAGTAAATGATCATGGTCGTTTGCTATTAACTCTGCCGGAACAAAAGAGAGTGCGCCTATCGCACGATCGCCAACCAATGCTAAACGTTGTAAAGGTGTTATTTGGTGGGCAGGGATGTTATGTACTTTCAACAAGAATCTATCAACTAACAATTTTCCCCATCCATCTGGTAGACAATCAGCAATAAAACCGGGTAAATTATCTTGATGTTTTGGAAAATCACTGAATAAACCAGGTGATAATGGTGTTTGTATTGGGGATAATTGAATATCGGATTCTAAAGCCTTTGTAGTAAACTCAAAATAGATCTTTTGATCCTTTTCGACTAACGTACCATAGTGTATGGATTTACCCCATCCATTATAAAAAACCTTTAATTTTTTCATAAAATCTCTTTAATTGCAATTCGTTACTTTCTTACACGTTGGCGTTGTTTTAATTGATAATCTTGCTCTAAATCAGCAATACTCGACATTTTTCTGAAAAAAAGCGGTGATAATTCTTGTACAGCACCTAACGCCATGACAATTTTGACAAAAGAATCTAAAGAGACACTTTGACCGTTTTCTAATCGTTGTATTGTCGAAAATCCAACATCAGCAGCAAAAGCCAACTCTTTTTGCGTCATATTCTTTGTTAAGCGATATTTTCTTAATCGAGTTGAAAGGATTTGAATGATTTCTATCTCAGTTGCTAAATTAAAATTCATTTGATTTACTATTAATTATTTATTTATGAATAATTATATCATAAAAACATTAATAAATATTCATTTTTGAATTATTAAAATATGAGATTGAACAGTAGTAAAGTAAGAAGACTACGATCTATCACTCATATAGTTAAAATATTTAAACCACTGGGTTCATCTTCTTTACGACTTTTTAGGAAGAGTATCAAATCGAATTATCAATGAAGTAAATGGGATGTCACGCGTGGTTTATGACATCAGCGGCAAACCGCCAGCGACTATTGAGTGGGAGTAAATCCTTTACAGTTATTAATTTTTGTTAATCTATATAAAAGCCATTCATTTCAGAATGGCTTTTTTAATCAGAATAAAATTATTAGAATTTAAAATGATAACAACGAATTATAGTAAAGCATGTGCATTTAAATAATTGTTCGCTCTGTTGCATACCAGATTAGCGATTGAGAGTGATCTACAAACTGATTTTCATCATCTAATAATAATTGGATGGCTCTTTTGGCTTCAGGTGAAGTTCTGATACTTAACATTTTTTCTTTACTTTGCCAGTAAATTTCTGCCATTCCATCAAAATCAAAAATGGGCGCACCTCTGCTATTGCGCATGGCATTTCCCGGATTTTTATCTTGTAATGGTACGCTTTGGACATAATGAAGAATTCCCAGTGCTTCTTTTTGTGAATTAACTAAAGTCGCATGATGGTTACGCCAATAATCATCAAATTCCTGATAACTTAATGTCTTTTTGCGTTTAACTAACGTAATTAATTTGATCATTTAATATCTCCTTTAATAAATAAAACCATATGGTAAAGTATGACAGCGCTGTTAGAGTCAATAGGAGGTGTTATGAAAATTGGTGAATTATCCAAACTTAGTCAAATTAGTATAAGGATGCTTAGATACTATGAAGAAGCAGGACTTCTTTCACCAAAACGTACTGTTTCAGGTTATCGACAGTTTGAAATAGAGGACATTGACCGAGTTAAACTAATTCATAAGTTAAATAATGCAGGATTAACATTAAAAGTTATACGTAAGATCCTCCCTTGTTGGCAACATCAAAATAAAAAGTTTTCGCCTTGTAAAGAGTTCAAAATGGGGTTGAATGAAACTTTGTTAAAACTAGATGAACAAATTCAACTTTTACAGCAAAGTCGTAGTCATTTAATAACCTTGTTAGAAGAAAATTAAAATTCATTTTTCACCGTCAGAATAGGTTTTTAATAGCCAAATATTAAAATAGAGTGGGTTGTTACCTAAATTTACTAAACAATGGATAAGTTAATCCTGTATGAATTAGGGTTATCATTTTAATTACACGATATTGATAAAAATTGTGGGTAGTTTTCTTTTAATAATCCCATTATATCGCTAGGCAGTGGTTATCCTTGTTTATTTTTGTAGATTAAAGATGTTCGAAATAATGAAGTAAATAGAATGATATAAGCCAATAAACATTGAAGTAAAATTAATTAGGATTTAACATTATTTTTGTTATTATAAAATCTATTATTTGGTTAATTATTAAGGTAAAAATATGTTTAATTTAAAAAAATATTTAGTTGGTTTATTGGCATTGTTTAGTGCTTCTTGTTTTGCTCTCGACCACGTTGTTACTTTTGTTTGTACTGGTAACACCGGCCGTAGCCCTATGGCCGAAGCATTAGCTAAGGATTATGTCAACAAATATAATCTCAATATTGAGATTCAATCACGAGGTGTCAATGTTAATCCGAATGAATTAACCCCAGAAGAAAATACAGTTAAAGTATTAAAAGATAGAAATATTGATATATCATCACATAAAGCAACTCAATTAGTTAAAGAAGATATCGATAAATCAGAATATTTACTGACAATGACGCAAAAACATAAAGATAAAATTTTAGGTCTATTCCCTGAATCGAAAGGTAAAGTATTTACATTATCGGAGTTTGCCACAGGTAAAAATGAAGATCTTTCAGACCCATACAAATTACCATTATCTGCTTATATTAAAGTAGAAAAACAATTAGATGAATTTTTACCATTGGCATTGGATAAAATTGCTAAAGAGAAATAATTTGATCTATTTTTTTATTAATTATTAATCTAAAAATCTTAACCCGCCTAGCGGGTTTTTCATTGAAGAAATTTAATCAACATAATATTTAGTTTTTTCGAATTTCTTTAATATTATTTTCCAAAACAAGTAAGATATTAGTCTTTTTTTGACATCTTTTTTAAAGATAATTTTTCTGTATTCTGAACGTTGTTTAATTAATAAAGTTCTATCAGCATCAATCGAAGAGTTTAAATTATAATCTTTAGTTACCTCGATCAAATGGGGTATTAAACCGTATATCTTTATGCCGGCACATAATCTAAATACTTTAAAAATATCTGCTTCATATCGAATAGGATATAAAAAGTTGATTAATTTTCTTGCTGCGTCATTTGTGATTATATATCCATTTGCTCTCACCGCTTTAGTAACTTCATACAGTTCAAATTCACCCATCTTGGTTTTTTTATTCATGAGATAATGAAAATCGGCAGTAAGTAGATAAATTCCATGTTTAAAATTTTTCTCTTCAAAACTGTTTAAAAATTTTGGTACTTCTGTTTTTAATACAGAATCATCTTCAAGAATTAAGGCATATGGTAGGTTATTATCAATAATTTCTTTATAAACAATAATATGGCTTAGAGCACAGCCAATTTCACCTTTAGTTAGATAATTTTTAGGATAATCGTTGGAAATACTTCGAATGTAATCATCAGATAATTGATAACCATCAATAGCTTTAATAAATTGGTAGTTTAGCTCTAAACGTTGACATATTTTTTCAATATTGGCTTTTTTTAATGATTGTCTTTCTAAGTTAATTATAAATGTTTTCATTTGTTCTTTTTCCTTATTCTTCTAAATTATAACATGGCAAAAAAATCATAAAAAGTAACAATACTTATTAACAAATGATCTATAAAAAATTATTGCTTGAGTATATACTCTTGCCTAAAGATTTTATTCTTCCATATAGTTGTATGTAGAAGAGTATGGTGAATAGTTATTGCATCAATTTATAAGTGAAGGAGCATTAAGTATGATTTTAGGTAATGTTAATCATTTGGATTTAGTTCCATACTTGCCGGCCAAAATTAAACAATCGATTGAATACGTAAAGGACAACGTTAATAGCAATACACCAGCTGGTCGTTATGATATTGATGGTGATAATATGTTTTTTATGGTGTCTGATAATTCATCGAGATATATTCATGATGCTAATCCTGAATATCATAAAAAGTATATTGATGTGCAAATTGTTTTAGAAGGTCAGGAAGGTATGGCTATTTGTACTTTGCCTCCACACACTCAAGTTTTAGATGATAAAATAGCAGAAAATGATATTGCTTTTATCAAAACGCCTAACGAAGAAACTATGTTAGTATTACAGCCTAACGATTTTATTGTTTTTTTACCCAATGAAGTTCATAAACCGCTTTGTGCTGTCGATAATAAGATTGCTACGGTTCGTAAGGTTGTGGTAAAAATTGCATTGAATTATTTATAGATAGAGTAAGGATTTTAGGTAACACTATGACGACAAATATCGCTGTTATTGGCGAATGTATGATTGAACTTTCAATAAAACAAGATTCTACAACCCGTAATTTTGGTGGCGACACTCTCAATACATCGGTTTATTTATCGCGTTTGTTAACCAATAAAGATTTTTCGATTCACTATGTGACAGGCTTAGGAACCGATCCTTTTAGCCAAGAAATGCTTGATAGTTGGCAAAAAGAGCATATCTCAACCGATCTAGTTCAAAGAATGGCTGATAAAATGCCAGGACTTTACTCAATTGTGACTGACGAGCAAGGTGAACGTTCTTTTTATTATTGGCGTAATGATGCAGCGGCTAAATTTTGGTTAAAAACAGCTGAAACAGCTAAAGTTAGTGAGCAAATTGCTAAATGTGATTATGTTTATTTAAGTGGTATTAGTATCGCAATTTTAGATGCAGAAAGTATCGTTAAATTATTAGCGCTATTAAAGCAAGTTAAGGCGAATGGCGGTAAAGTTATTTTTGATAATAATTTCCGTCCGCGTTTGTGGAGTAGCTTTGACTTAGCTCGTAGCGTTTATTCGGATATTTTGTCATACACTGATATTGCTTTTTTAACTTTAGATGATGAAGATCTATTATGGGGTAAATTACCTTATGAACAAGTTATCGAGCGTACTAAAAACTTTGGTGTTTCAGAAATTGTGATAAAACGCGGTAGTGATAGTTGTATTATTGATTCATTAGAAGGCCGTTTTGAAGTTCCTGCTAACAAAGTTGCCAAAGAAGATGTTATTGACACTACAGCTGCCGGTGATTCATTTAGTGCCGGATATTTAGCTGCTCGTTTAAGTGGTAAAACTCCTTCACAATCAGCCAGTCAAGGTCATTTAGTTGCCGGAACTGTGATTCAGTATCGTGGTGCTATAATCCCTTTGGACGCTACACCGAAATTAATTGAGAATTAATAAATAAAACGGTCATCATGACCGTTTTTTATTGCAAATCAATATTTGCCAAAAAATTAGCCCTTAATATCCAACCAATATAAACAGTTGGGTATGATGAATAGATTAAGGTAATATTGCAAAAGAACGAACCGGAAAACCAGATGCATTATTAGGTTTGGCTACAATATTAAAGATAACCGCTCCTTTAGCAGGCAGTTGATCTAAATTGGTCATTAACTCAACTTGATAAGTATCTTGCTCTAAAACATAGTGTTCGCCTTTTAAAGCATTATTTTCTCGAAATGCTTTGGCCGAATCAGTATCAAAAGTTTCATGACCAATAGCTTTAATTTTTCGTTCCTCAAATAAAAATTTCAGTGCATCAAGTCCCCATCCCGGAATTTGATTATTCCCATCAGCATCTTTGTTTTCCATTGCCGTTTGTGATGGCCATTTTTTACTCCAATCTGTTCGTAATGCAACAAAGCTACCCGCTTCAATTTGTCCATGCTGCTGTTCAAAGCTTAATACGTCTGCTACTGAAAAAGAGAAATTAGGATCTTGTTGTGCTCGTTGCGATTGGTCGATAACAATTAACGGTAATACTAGTTCTTGTAATTGTAATTCATGCAAATAGCGAGTGTTAGGCACAAAATGAATAGGCGCATCTAAGTGAGTGCCATATTGCCCAGCAAAACTAAAGTTTTGTGCCAAAAAGCCATCATTATGATCAAACAGCGTTTTGATTTCGGCTGGATTAAACATAAAAAAATGTGGTGAATTGTGATCAAATGCATGGGTTAAATCAATCCATTTTTTTGATTTTAATAAATTTAAAGCTTGTAATACATCGTTATTCAAAACTAATCCTCACACTATAAAACACAATTACTTGTTTATTGTAAAATGGTTATATTTGTTAAACAAATAATTTTAAGTTATAGGAATATATTTTTTAGTACTAAGATCTATTTAGAAAAATTTTGAGGAACGGGGTTTTTGAATGAGTAAAAAATGCTTTATTTTTGTTATTTAATGAACAAATTTGGTTTATATTATTGAAATTCTCATAACCGACCCTATTGAGCTATATAGTTGTATATTTAATCAATCCATACTGGTATAATATACAGTTTATCTTTTGTCTATTTATCTAAACACTCATATAAGAAGAGATCTATGTCAATTAAAGATATCGATATTCGTGGTGCAAGAACACATAACTTAAAAAATATTAATGTAGTTATCCCTAGAGATAAATTGGTTGTAATTACAGGTCTTTCTGGTTCTGGTAAATCATCACTAGCGTTTGATACCTTATATGCTGAAGGTCAAAGACGATATGTTGAGTCGTTATCAGCTTATGCTCGTCAATTTTTATCACTAATGGAAAAACCTGATGTTGATCATATTGAAGGCTTATCGCCAGCTATTTCAATTGAGCAAAAATCAACATCACATAATCCGCGATCAACAGTCGGCACAATCACCGAAATTTATGACTATTTACGTCTGTTATTTGCTCGAATTGGTGAGCCACGTTGTCCAAATCATAATTTACCATTAGCTGCGCAAACGGTTTCGCAAATGGTTGACAGTATTATGGCATTACCTTCAGAAAATCGTTATATGTTACTTGCGCCGGTGGTTACTGAGCGTAAGGGTGAGTTTGTGAAATTATTCGAACAACTTGCTGCCAGCGGTTATATTCGCGTTCGGGTTGATGGTGATGTTTATGATCTCTCCGATCCTCCGACACTTGAGTTACAGAAAAAACATACTATTGAAGTGGTGGTGGATCGTTTTCGTATTCGTGATGATTTGAAACTACGCTTAGCTGAATCAATTGAAACAGTACTTTCAATTACCAATGGTATTGTTAAAGTCGCGAATTTGGATGATCCTAAAGCCGAAGAGCATCTATTTTCTGCCAATTTTGCTTGTCCAATATGTGGCTATAGTATTTCTGAACTTGAACCAAGATTGTTTTCATTTAACAATCCTGCTGGTGCTTGTCCTGAATGTGATGGTTTAGGGGTACAACAATATTTTGATCCAAAACGTGTTGTACAAATGCCTGAAGTTTCCTTAGCCGCAGGCGCGATTAAAGGCTGGGATAGACGTAATTTCTATTACTTTCAGATGTTAAAATCGTTAGCTGAACACTATAAATTTGATATCGATCAACCATATCAAAAATTACCTGAAAAAGTGAAAGGTATTTTACTAAATGGTTCAGGTGGTGACGAAATACAATTTGTTTACACTAATGATCGTGGTGACGTTGTGAAGCGTAAACATGCTTTTGAAGGTATTATCAATAATCTTTCTCGTCGCTATAAAGAAACCGATTCGCAAACTATTCGTGAAGAGTTAGCTAAATATATTAGCCATCGACCTTGCCCATGTTGTGAAGGCTCAAGGTTATGTAAAACAGCCCGACATGTTTTTATTAATGATACTAATTTACCAACTATTAGTAATTTAAGTACCCAACAAGCGAAGGACTTTTTTGATAAGTTATCATTGACCGGACAACGGGCACAAATAGCTGAAAAGATTTTAAAAGAAATTAATGATCGGCTGCAATTTTTGATTAATGTCGGTTTAAATTATTTAACCTTATCACGTTCTGCTGAAACCTTATCTGGTGGTGAAGCGCAACGTATCCGACTGGCTAGCCAAATTGGCGCCGGATTAGTTGGTGTGATGTATGTTCTTGATGAACCGTCGATTGGTTTACATCAACGTGATAATAGTCGCTTAATTGATACATTGACTCACTTACGCGATTTAGGTAATACCGTTATTGTCGTTGAACATGATGAAGAAGCGATTATGGCTGCTGATTATGTTATTGATATCGGTCCTGGCGCAGGTGTTCATGGTGGTGAAGTTGTTGCACAAGGTACGCCACAACAAATTATGCAATGTAAAAATTCATTAACGGGTAAATACCTTTCTGGTGAAGAAAAAATTGAAATTCCTGCTGAGCGAACCAAAATCGATAAGAAAAAAATGTTATCAGTAATTGGTGCGACGGGAAATAATCTTAAAAATGTTACTTTGAATATCCCAGTTGGCTTATTTACCTGTATTACTGGTGTCTCTGGTTCGGGTAAATCAACTTTGATTAATGATACTTTGTATCCTTTAGCCCAAAATGAACTTAATGGTGCGGAAAAAAGTGACATTGCGCCTTATGAAGCAATCAAAGGATTAAATTATTTTGATAAAGTTATCGCAATTGATCAGAGTCCTATAGGTCGAACACCACGTTCAAACCCTGCTACATACACAGGCTTTTTTACTTCGATTCGTGAACTTTATGCTGGTGTGCCAGAAGCTAGAGCACGAGGTTATAATCCAGGAAGGTTTAGTTTTAATGTCAAAGGTGGACGCTGTGAAGCTTGTCAAGGTGATGGTTTAATAAAAGTCGAAATGCACTTTTTACCCGATATCTATGTACCTTGTGATCAGTGCCATGGTGCAAGATATAATCGTGAAACATTAGAGATTAAATATAAAGGTAAATCGATTAATGAAATCTTAAATATGACGGTTGAAGAAGGGCGAGAGTTCTTTGATGCAGTACCTATGATTTCACGTAAATTACAGACTTTAATTGATGTTGGTCTTGCTTATATTACCATTGGTCAATCAGCAACTACTTTATCTGGTGGTGAAGCACAACGGGTGAAACTTGCAAAAGAATTATCTAAGCGCGATACTGGTAGCACACTTTATATACTTGATGAACCAACTACAGGTTTACATTTTGCCGATGTAAAACAATTACTTGCTCAATTACACTCTTTAAGAGATAAAGGCAATACTATAGTCGTGATTGAACATAATTTAGATGTTGTCAAAACTGCTGATTGGATTGTCGATCTAGGTCCTGAAGGAGGAAGTGGTGGTGGTGAGATCATTGCTGAAGGTACCCCTGAAGATGTTGCTAAATCGAAAAAATCCTATACTGGTCAATATTTGAAACCATTATTGCAACGACAAAAAGATAAATAATCTAGACTTATATTTCTAAATTACGGTAACCATAGGAGAAGTATTTTGACATTACAAATTATATTAATGATCATCATTGCTTATCTCTGTGGTTCACTATCTGGTGCAATGATTATTTGCCATGTGATGAAGCTACATGATCCCTGTTTGTATGGTTCTCATAATCCGGGCGCAACTAATGTATTAAGAGTTAATGGCCGTTTACCTGCCGTTATCGTATTAATTTTTGATATGTTAAAAGGTGCGATTCCTGTTTATATCGCTTATCGACTTGGAATATCACCTTTCTTTTTAGGGATAATCGGTATTTCTGCTTGTCTTGGTCACATTTTTCCCTGCTTCTTTCATTTTCGAGGCGGTAAAGGTGTTGCGACTGCATTAGGGATGATGGCACCTATTGGACTTGATTTTACTGGTTGTTTTCTCTTAACGTGGTTGTTAGCGTTAATTATTACTGGCTATTCATCTGTGGCTGCAATTGTCGGTTTCCTTTTTGCACCTTTATATGTCTGGTTTTTCAAGCCCGAATTAACGTTACCAGTGACAATGCTCTCTTGCTTAATTATTATTCGTCATAGTAGTAATATTATGCGATTATTTAAAGGTGAAGAGCCAAAAAGTTATACTAGGCGTAGCAGAAAATAGTTTCATGAGATGTTTATACTTTAATTGCCAATCCTAACAATGATTAAAATATTAAAAGTATAAAGCAAGTAATTTCATGTTACATTCTTTAGCATTTAATTAATTTGGAATTGAAATAATAGAATATTTCTTGTTTTATAGATAATTGAAACAAGGTATTATTGATTAATTATATATAACTATATGGTAACAAAATAATTCATGCAAATCAGTCCGTTACTCGAATCACTTATTAGTGCACTTCGTTGTTTACCTGGCGTTGGTCCAAAATCAGCACAACGAATGGCTTATCATCTACTACAACGTAACCGTCAAGCAGGACTTCATTTGGCTGATCAGCTAAATGAGGCAATGAATAACATTGGTCATTGTAAAGCATGTAGAACTTTTACAGAGCAAGAGATCTGCACCATTTGTGCTAATGTTCGTCGTCAAAGCAGTGATCAACTCTGTGTGGTTGAATCTCCAGCAGATATTTTTGCTATTGAACAAACCGGACAGTATAGTGGTCGTTACTTTGTTTTACTTGGTCATTTATCGCCACTAGATGGTATTGGACCAACTGATATTGGTCTTGATTTACTAAAAAGCCGATTAGCGTCAGAATCAATTCATGAAGTCATTTTAGCAACCAATCCAACGGTTGAAGGTGATGCAACAGCTAATTACATTGCTCAGATGTGTAATGAGTTTAATATCGTTGCGACTCGAATTGCCCATGGCGTACCTGTGGGTGGTGAACTTGAAATGGTTGACGGTACTACCTTATCGCATTCATTTGTTGGTCGACAAAAGATAGAATTTTAGTGTTATTTAATGATTTATCGTAATAGATAAAACAGATTATTTAGTAAATATTCGTAGATTTTAGCAAAAATTAGAAAGAGAGATGTTATGAAATATAAAGCAGTTGCTTTTGATATGGATGGTACTTTACTGGCGAGTAATCGTTTAATTCTGCCTGAAACAGTAGATATGATCCAAAAAATTAGCGAGAAAGGCATTAAAGTTATTTTAGTCTCCGGTCGTCATCATACTGTAATACATCCTTATTATTATCAACTCAAATTATCAACACCGGCAATTTGTTGTAATGGTTCTTATTTATATGATTTCAAAAAACAACAAAATTTTGCTGCTAAACCGATGACTAAACAGCAAGCAAAAAAACTGTTAAATTTAGTTAACCAATTTGGTATTCATACCATGATTTATACTGATCAAGTTATGAATTATGAAGTTCTTGATGATCATCTTGAAGGATTCTTTGAATGGTTGAATTCATTACCAGAATTCTTACAACCAGAAGTCAAAAAAGTTGATAATTTTGAACAAGTCATTGAACAAGCAAATATGATTTTCAAATTTGCTACCAGTAGCCATAATTTACCTGCCTTAAAACAATTTTCCGATGCGGTTGATGCACTTGATGAGTTCTCATGTGAGTGGTCATGGTCTAATCGTGCCGATATTGCGGTTAAAGGTAACACAAAAGGTAATGGTTTAAAGCATTGGGCTGAACATGAAAATATTAAATTAAGTGAAATTGTTGCTTTTGGTGATAGTTATAATGATATCAGTATGTTTGCTATTGCTGGACTAGGTATTGCTATGGGCAATGCTGATGATGAAGTTAAAGCCAAAGCCAGTTATACAATTGGTGATAATAATAGCTCCAGTATCGCTAATGAGCTTAAAAAATTATTTTTATAGCCAAATGGATTAATTAAAAATGGTTTTTGAGGTTCTTTATCAGGACAATAATTTAATAGCAATTAACAAGCCAGAAGGGTGGTTGGTACATCGTAGCTGGCTTGATAAAAATGAAACAGTGGTTGTGATGCAAACGTTGCGTGATCAAATTGGACAACATGTTTATCCTATCCACCGTTTAGATCGACCAACCTCTGGTGTATTAGTTTTTGCCTTATCTAGCGATATTGCTCGTTTATTGTCACAACAGTTTGCGGAAAAACAGATCGAAAAAACTTATCATGCTATTGTGCGAGGTTATATTGATGGTGAAGCTACCATTGACTATCCATTAGTTGAAGAGTTAGATAAAATTGCTGATAAATTTGCCAACAAAGATAAACCTGCTCAAGAAGCAATAACCTTTTATAAAGGCATTAGTAAAATAGAATTACCTATTGCCGTAGGCAAATATCAAACAGCTAGGTACAGTTTTGTTGAGTTAAAACCGCAGACCGGTCGAAAACATCAATTACGTCGCCATTTAAAACATATTTTCCATCCAATTATTGGTGATAGTAAACATGGTGATCTCCATCAAAATCGTGCTTTTAATCATTATTTCGATATTAAACGTCTTATGTTACATGCTAGCACTATCAAAATGATGCACCCAGTCACCCATGAACCATTAACTATCCATGCAAATTTAAGCGAAGAGTGGTTAACAGTATTAAAAAATTTTAGATAAAGTTAATGACTTTATTGATAATTAATTTAAATTTATTAGTGGTATTTGATTTTTTATGTGCAAAACAAATTTTATTGCATTATTGATTTAGTTACTATAACCTTAAGCCGCATATCTAAATATTAAACAATATCTGCAGAGTACTTATCACCATACTTTCAAAATATTGTTAACATTTTCAAGTATTAATAATAGTTAAATTTAGTAAATTATTTAGGAAAAACAATGAAACGATTAACTCAGTATGTAAGTATCTTCTTTTTAACTTTATTCGCTATCGCGTGTTCATCAGGTGAAAGTTCACCAGAAAAAGTCGCAGAAAAGTATGTATCAGCCATGTATAGTGGTGATGCTGATGCAATAATAAAAATGATTTATATGCCAGATGAAGGGAAATCTTCGGATGCGAGCACGATGATTAAGGGTAAATTGCAAGATGCAACAATAAGAGCCAAAGCTTATGCTGAGCAACACGGTGGTATTGCTAAAGTTGAATATCAACCAACTAAATATCTAAATGATGATAAAAGTCGTGCTATTATTGATATAGATGTAATCTTCAAAGATAATACCAATAAAAATGAAGATCTTAAATTAACCAAAGTTGATGGAAATTGGTTTATTGAAGTAGGTTTTTAATTTTAAATATAATATATTACTACTCGTTTAAATATAAAAAAGAGTAAAGTAGCTTTTACTCTTTTTTGTTGTTCAATGAGAATACCAATTTATTGGATAAAAAATCAAAAAAGGAAATAAAATATGAAATTGTTAGTTAAATTTTTAAGTGTGTTTTTATTAGCATTAGTCGTTACTGCTTGTTCTTCAGATGATAATACACCTGAAGTGGCTGCAGAGAAATTTATTAAAGATTCTTACAGTGGTAATGTTGATGGTATTCTCGATGCTTTATATATTCCTGATGAATTAAAAACTAATGGTGTAGATATTAAAGTATTAATGAAAAGTAAAATGAAAGTAGCTATTGATCAAGCTGTTGCCACTGCAAAACAAAATGGTGGATTTGATCAAGTCAAAATATCTTCAACTGAATATAATGATGATAAAACTCAAGCTACTATCAAGACAATCATTATTTTTAAAGATGGAACTGAGAATAATTCAGCATTATCATTAATCAAAGTTGATGGTAAATGGTTAATTAATATAAAATAACTCTTATAATTATTTGATAACCTAAAAAGGTGATTCTATCCTTTTTAGGTTATAGATAACCAATCTAAATTTTATGAAATTTTCATATTATATTTTTATTTTTTTCCTCTTTATCATAAATCCAGTTTATGCTCAAGAATTAGCAAATTCCGATAATTCCTATATGGAAAAGACTTCATTAATTAATGTTGGTGATTGGATTTTTCGTAGTGGTGTTCAGACAGATAGTTTTATCGTTAAAAAACTTGATGGTGGTATATTTTCTCATATAGGCATGGTTGTCGCGATTGAACCGGAAATAAAAGTTATTCATGCCACGACAACTGATGATGAGAATATTCCAAATCAAGTTATTATTTCAAGTTTGGCTGATTTTACTGCTCCAGAATTAGCTGAGAAATATGCCATAGCGCGACCAAACTTTTTAACAGATGAGCAAAAGTTACAAATTATTGCCGAGTTGTTAACTAAACAAGGAGAAGAGTTTAAACTTGCTTCTCGTGAGGAAGATCATCTATATTGCACAACGTTATTGTATGACGTTATTATCAAATATAAATCTGATTTTAACCCAGAATGGAAATATGCTAATTTCCCTTTATTGCGTGGTCATTATCTATTTCCGAGCGCTTTTGCCAATTATTCAGATGTTACTTGGATATATAGTTATCCGGAAAACTAACTAAGTAATTGCTGGAAGGTTTATAACAAAATCAAGATTAATTAATCACGATTAAGTGCATTTATGATTAAAAATTTGCCTTTGGCTAAAGACTAAAGTGGTTCTAAAAAAAGCGTAATGGGTTATTACGCTTTTTGATTAAGGGTATTAAGTTAGGATTCTAAATAAATAGCCTGCATTTTTTCAAAATCTTGATCGGTGAAACCAAGTTCTTGTTTAATGTAATTGCTTGGTGTTCCAGCAACTTTTTTCATCGTATTGAGTATTTCTAATACGAAACTTTCACGAGTATCAATTAGACTTAGCAGATATCCTAAAACATCCTCATTATCGGTTATTTTTCGATAAGCTTCCATTTTGATTTTATTGCGCTCTAAACGGTTATCATGAGTTAGCATATAATCATAAATAATATCTGA
Organism: Gilliamella sp. M0320; assembly: GCF_016101635.1. Lineage (NCBI taxonomy): Bacteria > Pseudomonadati > Pseudomonadota > Gammaproteobacteria > Orbales > Orbaceae > Gilliamella > Gilliamella sp. M0320. The sequence goes on along the minus strand of NZ_JACFQD010000002.1, from coordinate 294,708 downwards.
CTCAGATACACCTAACATTATCTGAATAAGTAATACGCCATAGCCAGTCCTATCTTTACCACCACGACAGTGCTGAATACTTGGACTATTGTGGCCATCTAATACCACTCTCAACATTTGTCGATAAGCATTTTTTGACTTTTCACTCAATACAAAGTTACGATATTGTTCAAGAACTTGGGTGCCTTCGCCATTGACTAATTCTTTCGGAATATCTCTTAACACACTCTCAATTAAAGCTTGATCTTCATTGCTTGGCTCGGCTGCAAATTGAGCTGCAAGCTCTGCTGTTTGTGCTGAAGCATCAAAATTAAAGGTTTGTTTTTCACCAATTGAAGAATTCGGACTAGTTTTAATCTCATTTTCACAACGATAATCTATAATTGTTTGGATGTTTAATGTTTTAATATATTGTTGCGCATCTGGTTTTAAACCATGAAGATGATTAGAACGATATAATAATCCCCATTTTACCCGTTTCCCATTTGCACCAATATAACCACCAAAATCACGGAAATTATTTAGACCTGTAATTGGTAAAGTCCTTTCGGCAACTAGATATGAAGAGTCATTACCAATTTGTAAAATCAAATAAATACGACGTTTTGCTTGTAAAGGATCTTCAAAACTAAATGGTGATTTAATATCTTGACTGATTAATGTTTTATTTGTTGCATTAACATTTGCTTCTTCAGTCCAATATAAATCTACACGTTGATCTGAATTGTTTTCAAATGAGACAGTTAATTGACCTTGCTTATTTCGATTTAATGAAGCTGTTTTAATTTTAACTACCATATTTATTCCTTACTTTAAAATACCAAACATTGAAAATATTACGCCAATCACCATTACTGCCAGTATTAAGCTAACTGTGTATTTCCCTTGAAACTTCCTAACGATGAAGAATGTGGCTAATGCAAAAAGTAAGGTTAAAAAATTTGGCATGACTTTATCGAACATTTCTTGAACTTTAATCGATTGTTCGCCAACATTTATTGTTAGTGGTGTAGCAACTTTGACCGTTGATGCAATGAGCGAACCCAAGACCATGACACCAACAACATTAGCCAAGTTACTTATTCTTTGAATAATGTTTGAATTTTTTGATTGCTCAATTAAATCTACACCCTTGTTATAACCATAATGAATAAAGAAATATTTACTTAACACATTAACAAGGTTATAAATTAAAAACATTAATATAGGGCCAATGATATTGCCTTGCAACGCAAATGCTGCGCCAATACTGCCGCAAATCGGCATCCAAGTGAATTTAAGTAAACTATCACCTAAACCTGCAAAAGGTCCCATTAAGCCAGCTTTAACAGAGACTACCGCATCTTTTTCTTCTTCACTGGTTTTCTCTTCCATTGCGGCGGTGACGCCCAAAATTAAAGCGCCAGCATTAATTTGTGTATTGAAAAACTCTAAATGGCGTTTCATTGCTCGGATACGAGTTTCTTTATCTGCATCTTTATAAAGTCGATCTAGTACAGGGATCATACAATGAGCAAATCCTATCATTTGCATTTTTTCATAGTTATATGAAAATGACATTGTTTGTAAGTTCCAAAAGATACGATTCAGATCTTTTTTGGTAATTTTATGTAGAGTACTCATAGATCATATTCCTCTTCAGTGTTGCTATTCATTGATGTTTGGTTATCGGATTCATTATTATTACTGTTTCTGTTATTAGTTGACGCCATGTCATATAGGACTGCGAAAGCTAGAGCGATGAAGGTCACAGGAATAATTGGTAATTTTAAATAGGTAGTTAGCATGAAACCTAATAGGAAAAAGAACCACATTCTGCCCTTGAGTAACATCAGTAATAAAATACAAATACCAACTGCTGGAATTAATTTGGAAGCAACGCCCATACCATCAATGATGCTTTTTGGAATCGCATCTAAAATAGTTTTAACTAAATCACTACCAAAATAAATTGCAATAAAACAAGGGACTGCACGAATTAAAAACCAAACTGGTGTTGAGAAAAAGTGAACTTTAGCTAGTGCTTTATAATTACCATTTAAAACAGAACGTTCTGCCCAAGGATTTAAAAAACATGCGAATGAACGCCATATAATGAGTAATTGTTGACATAACAATGATACAGGCACGCCTAATGCAATACCAGTAGCAATACCTCCGCCAGTGGTGATACCTAGTGAAACCCCGATAATGGCACCGGCAACAATGTCTGGTGCTGAATATGCCCCCACATTACCAATACCCATCCACATTAATTCAAGTGTTGCACTAATTGCTAACCCTTGAACCATATCGCCCATAATAATACCTGCAATGGTACCTGTTAATAATGGGCGACGTAACATCTGCGGACCAACATCATCCAAAGAACAAATTCCCGCCCAAATGGCGACAAGAATAGCTTGTGTTAACATATGTTAACCTCCAAATTAAAAATAAATATTTCGAAAGATTATTTAGCTAAGTAGTGATTTCAGATCGACTATTGGATCTTTAGGAACCATTTGCACCTCAACTGGAATATTTTTAGCAATAAGATTTTTGAATGCTTGTTCCTCTTCTGGTGTTACCGAAACCGCTCTTGATAATTGATGTCGGCCATCTTGCATTCGCATGCCGCCTACATTCACTTTTTCTAGCGATAGTCCGCCTTCAACTAAAGAATTAACATCAATACTATTCGTGAAAAGTAACATGGTTCTTTTTTTGATTGGGGTCTTTTTTAGAATTTCGATAAATTGTTGTACCCCAAATACTAAAACTTTTAGCCCCGGAGGTGCTGACATAGTGAGTACCGATTGCTGAACTTTATCACCAGCGACTTTATCATTAATAACTAATACTTGTTCTATGTCATAGTTTTTTACCCAAGTAGTAATAACTTGTCCATGAATCAAGCGGTCATCAATTCTTGCTACATTTATTGGCATTGGTCTTCTCCTTACAACTCATTAGATTGTTCTTGTTGAACATTTAGAATCTGCCGAACATCTTTACAGCTTTCGGGAAAAGTTTCCTCAATAGCCAATTTGGCATCATTTAATGTCCCTTCACGATTATTTAAAACTTCAAGTAATACCGGAATATTAAAACCACAAAATAACAATACATCGTCATGTGATATGAGTAGTTCGGTGGCTAGATTGCAGGGTGTTCCCCCCATGATATCCACCAATATAATTACGCCATTACCTTGATTTAGTTTTTTGTAACTACTTTGCATTTCTTGACGTAGATTATCGATATTACTATCAATTAAAACTGATATAACATGAACATTGTCTTGTTCTCCCATAAGCATTTGTGCACACTCTAAAGCGCCTTGAGCAAATGGGCCATGACTAGCTAGAATGATGGGTAGAGGTTGTGGCATAGAAATTTCCTTGTTTCGTAATTTTATTACTAAATATTTTTGTTTATTTAGTAATAAAGTTACATCTACGGAGGCAAATAGTCATCTATTTTTTAAGAAATTTTTATGATTTTGTGAACGAGATCAAATTTATGCAAAGAAAGATGATGGTTATAACTAACGAGTTAGAGCTAAAGTACTTGTGTTTTTCTTTTTTGTGATTATTTTGTTGTTTTGGCTGGATATTTACGTTTTTCTCTATTTTGAGTTTGTAAGAGTAAACGTTCATCATATTGGCGAATAAATAAGTTAGTTAAGAGCATATTTACTACAGATATTTGAGAGATTTTAGATCGTATTGGTATTAATCTTGAAGCATGCTCCATCGATGTAGTATGTAACACTATGGTGGCTAAGGATGAAATCTGACTTTGTCCCATTTTAGTGATAGCAAGAGAAGGAACCGAAGATTGACCAGCTAGTTTTAATAACTCAACACAATCAGGTGTTTCTCCTGAGTGTGAAATAATAATAACAAGATCATTTTTATCTAATGTACTGATAAGACTACGAGTAATGTGAGCATCGAAGTGACAATTGACATCTTTCTTTATTTTGATAAGTTGATATTCCAGTTCTTTACCAACTAAACCACTACTGCCGACACCAAATATAACAATTTTTTGACAATTAATAATTAAATCAATGGCACTATTTAATGCATAAATATTAACGATAGAGTGGGTTTCATCAATTGAGGATTTTTCCATTGCTTGGACTTTACTATTCACATCAGCAAGAGAATCGTTCAAATTGATATCATCTTGTAATATCTCATTATTAAGTTTTTTAGGGATTGAGCCAATCAGATCGACCTTGAAATCACTGAATCCTTTATATCCTAATTTATTACATAAACGTAAAATAGTGGTGGTACTTACGTGATTGAGTTTTGCTAAAGTTTGGATGCTCATATTCTTGAGTGCTTGGATATTATCAATAATATAGTAAGCAACTTTAAGCTCTTTAGTTGATAAGTCTTTTTTTACTTCTCTAAGCTTTAACTCAATCACTAGATACCTCAAATTTACTGTTCTATTGCTATAAGTATATAAAAATTGTTCAGGAAATTAAAAAAAAATTAACTTCAATAGACTAAATTATATACAAATCAAGTTGTCATAATCAAAAGTAATTCAACTAAAATAATGGTAATTGGGTATATAACGATATGTATTATTAAAAATAAATTACGTAATGAGGTGAAATTTATTTATAAAAAAACCCGCTTATGCGGGCTTTAGCGCTAATCAGTTAAAATTATTTATCAAATTCGCTGATAATTTCTTTAGCTGTTTTACCATTAAGTTTGCTTTTAAGATCTGCAGTTACTTTAGCTTCATCACCAGCATTAGCAGGATTAGTTGCTGCAGCAGTTGTTGCATTAAAAATTGCACGAGCAAAAGCAATTTTATCGTTATCACTTAATTTTTCACTAGCTGTTTTTACAGAACTAGTAAAAGTTTCTTGTGTTGTAAAATCAATTTTAGCAGCATCATCACCACCACAACCAATTAACGCAAAACTTAATAATGATACAGCTAATAGTTTTTTAAACATTTCCATTCCTTAAAAATAAATATTATTAAATGCAGGGCTATTTTTATACTAAAAGAGTTAATTTTCAAGCAATAAATGTCTTTTAATTGAAAATAATTTATAACGTTGTCAGTTTGAATTTTAAGATTGTGAATTTAGTGCAGCATATGTTTGTTTATGATAAATAAAAGCGTTACTGGAAATTATGTCTCATTTTACCCTTAAAAAAGCCCGCTCCTCAAAATTTTTATGATTTTAGTTGTAAATAAGCTATATAAATTTAACTCATCCTTTTTATTGATGTCCTATATTTAGGACATTTAAAATATTCTATGCGACTGCTGTATTTATAACCTATTAAAACTTGACGATAAGGTAAGCCAATGCTAATATTTGCCACCTATTCAGATAGACCTCTTCGGCGCGTTGGCAGAGTGGCCATGCTGCGGATTGCAAATCCGTCTACCTCGGTTCGACTCCGGGACGCGCCTCCATTAAAATCGATAAGTTACCTACAGTATTTGCTCGAATAAACTATCAAGTTAATAGAGATATTTATTCTTTATATGATATAGTTAATGATAATTATAGCGAATTGAGTATTATTATGACGGTAGAAAAACTTAGATATTGGTTATCATTTATTATTGCTTCAGTAGCAGTTTTCTTTTTTATTAATCAATTTGACCTATTTGATAAAAAAAATATTGAAAAGCAGTTAGTTACCATGTCAAAAGAAATAAATAAAAATACTCCATATCAGTTAGATCAGTTTACCATTTTAGATTCAACTATGGCATATAAAAATACAATAGTTTACAAACTGACAATTTTTAATATTAATTTTGAAGATTTAGAAATAGGTTTTGTTGAAAATAAACTTTTTTTGACGGTAAGAAACCTTCTTTGTACTGAAGAAAGTACAAAAAAAGCAATAAATAAAGGGGCGATTTTTAAATACATGTATAATGAAGAAAATAATAAATATTTATTTTCTTTTACTATAGATAGTAAAGACTGTTTGGAAATGTTAAAAGATGAATCAAAATAACCATTCTTTAGTAATCTTAAAGCTGAATATCATCATTAAAGTCCATTTGTAGTTCAGGTATTTTTGTAATTGTAAAAATATTTTCGATTTTTAATGTTATTTATTAAATCATTAGTCAATTAAACAATCAAAAAAGTACCCATCATTTATTGTAAACCATTGATTCAGTTATGCCCACTTATAACGTTTATCAAGAAACAGGATAAAACATGGCATATTTTAATTATCATGCTAAAGCCAAAAAACTGATCTCACAAGGGTATTTGATTCACTATGAGTTTGTCGATAATTGGAATGGTATCAGACCCGCATTAGTTTTATATTTTGACAATGCTAACCCAATGCCGATAAGGGAATATCGTTGGCAAGAATATTTACCATTGATTGGACTAGTTACCGAAGATCTAGACAACTCAAACTAATAGTTTGGGTTAGTCATTTAGGTTATAAATCACCAGTGAATATTTCTGACACAAATAAAGACCATTTACATTAATGATTTAACAATCAAGAGAAGATAATAGGTAATTATTAAGAACTTTTTCTAGACTGTTTTGCTCACTATTAAGCTGTTATTGATTGTTATAACAATAAATTTGCCAATCTGATAGCTAAAGCGTAAAATGCCCATCCTATTTTGCTTAACCTATTACCTTATAAGGTAATACTGACTTGAAATCAGAGGCATTTGTTAATGACAATGTTATATCCAAAACCAGAATTACTTTCACCAGCTGGTTCACTTAAAAATATGCGTTACGCGTTTGCTTATGGTGCTGATGCAGTTTATGCCGGGCAGCCTCGCTACAGTTTGCGAGTGCGCAATAATGAATTTAATCATGAAAATCTTGCTATTGGCATCAACGAAGCTCATGCTCAAGGCAAAAAGTTTTATGTGGTAGTTAATATTGCACCGCATAATTCGAAATTAAAAACCTTTATTCGTGATTTAGAACCAATTGTTAACATGAAACCAGATGCATTTATCATGTCTGATCCGGGTTTAATCATGTTGGTTCGTGAACATTTTCCGGAAATGGAAATTCACTTATCTGTGCAATCCAACGCGGTTAACTGGGCGACGGTAAAATTTTGGCATAAGATGGGATTAACGCGTGTTGTGTTGTCACGAGAGTTATCCATCGATGAAATCAAAGAAATTCGAGAAAAAGTGCCGGAAATGGAACTTGAAGTTTTTATTCATGGTGCGCTTTGTATGGCCTATTCAGGACGCTGCTTGTTATCTGGTTATATTAATAAACGTGACTCAAATCAAGGTACCTGTACTAATGCTTGTCGTTGGGAATATAAAGTATCTGAGGGCAAAGAGGACGAAGTAGGGCAGATAGTCCATAAATGCGAGCCGATTCCTGTACAACAAATTGAACCAACATTAGGTATTGGCTCAACAACCAATCAGGTCTTTATGCTAGAAGAATCTGGTCGCCCTGGCGAATATATGCAAGCTTTTGAAGATGAACATGGTACTTATATCATGAATTCAAAAGATTTAAGAGCAGTTGAATTAGTCGAAGATCTGACAAAGATTGGCGTACATTCATTAAAAATTGAAGGTCGAACCAAATCGTTTTATTACTGTGCTCGAACTGCACAAGTCTATCGTCAAGCTATTGATGCCGCCAGTGAAGGTAAACCATTTGATCCACGCTTATTGGCTGAACTTGATTCTTTGGCTCATCGAGGATATACCGAAGGCTTTTTACGTCGCCATAAACATGAAGATATGCAAAATTATGTGCACAGTCATTCTGTATCTGATAGACAACAATTTGTTGGTGAGTTTAGTGGTCAACGTCTAAATGGCTTAGCTGAAATTATTGTTAAAAATAAATTTTCAGTAGGGGATAGTGTTGAAATGATGACCCCTAAAGGTAATATGACCTTTATTATTGAACGAATGGAAAATAAAAAAGGTCAACCAGTTCCAGCAGGACTTGGTGATGGTCACATTGTTTATATTCCAATCGCCGAAGATATTGATTTAAATTATGCGCTTTTAATGCGTAATTTTGATTAATCTATTTAACTACAATTAACTGTTCAGGGTTTTGAACAGTTAATTGTTATCACTACTGACGAATTAGATCTTCGCCATAACCAATCCATTTATACGTTGTTAACGCTTCAAGGCCCATTGGTCCTCTGGCATGTAATTTTTGCGTACTAACTGCAACTTCAGCACCTAAACCGAATTGTGCACCATCGGTGAATCGGGTCGATGCATTAACATAAACTGCAGCAGCATCGACTAAGTTAACGAATTGTTCTGCATTTACAAGGCTACGCGTTAGAATGGCTTCTGAATGACCACTACCATATTCGCGAATATGTTCCACCGCCAATTCCAATGAATCAACAATAACAATATTCAGATCTTTGGAAAGCCATTCTTGTCTTAGTTCATCATCCTCGACGGCAAAAACATTTGCCACCCCAGCATTCAAAATCTTATAAGCATCGGGATCGGCATGCAATATCACCTGATTATCGGCCATGATTTGACTAAGTTTTGGTAAAAAAGCATTGGCAATTTCAGTATGAACAAGTAATGTTTCAACAGTATTACAGGTACTTGGTCGCTGAGTTTTTGCATTAAGTATTATTGATAGCGCTTTATCAAAATCAGCACTTTCATCGACAAAAATATGGCAAACACCAATACCACCAGTAATAACAGGTATGGTTGAATGTTCTCGACAGAGTTTGTGTAATGCTGCGCCACCTCGAGGAATAATCATATCAACATAGTTATCAAGCTTGAGTAATTCAGTGATATATTTGCGATCAGGATTATTGATAGATTGAATTGCTGTTTCAGGTAAACCGACTTGTTTTAAAGCTTGCTGAATGATAGCTATAATAGTGGCATTGGTATTAACCGTCTCTTTACCACCACGTAGTATAGCTGCATTGCCGGTTTTTAAGCAAAGAGCCGCAATATCAATAGTCACATTAGGACGAGCTTCATAGATAACACCAATCACACCTAATGGAACTCTGTGACGTTGTAACTTTAATCCGCTTGCTAATGTCGAACCATCAATAACTTGGCCAATTGGATCGGTTAAAGAAACAACATTTCGAACATCATTAGCAATAGATGATAATCGTTCGGAAGTTAATAACAGACGATCAAGTATTGCCTCATTCAATCCTTGTTCTTTTGCCATAGCCATATCTTTTTGATTAGCATCAAGAATCTTGTCAGCATTTAGTTCTAATAAATCGGCGATATGAATTAAAGCCTGATTTTTAATTTTTGTTGCGCATTGTGCTAATTGATATGAAGCAAGTTTGGCTGCTTTACCCATTTCGTTTATCATTGCTTAACCTTTCTTGAATTTGTCCACAAAGTTTTTTAATAGATTGCATTTTTTCTAAATATAACTGTTTTTCTGACTCCAACATCATATTTAGGTCGATAACATAATCCTCAATAATATCGTTTGTCTTATATTTTATTATCATGGTATTAGGATTTTTTTCTGAGATATTAATAATATTCTTAAATAGGATACAGGTCATTTTATTTTTATCTTTTCTTTTTAAAAAGACATAAACAATAAAAAACAGGGTAAACAGAATAAGATCCGCAACTGTAAACTGACTATTCCTAATACTAATAAATGTTTTACCCAAAATGATATATTTTTCAGCCCATTGTAATAACAAAAAAACAATCATTAATAATAAAATGAGACCGAGGTGAAAAGGGATTTCGATTATGTGAGAGAAAATAAAGAATGCTATAAAGCAGACAAGTAAAATTATTATAAGGGGTTCAATATATTTACGTCGATAAAACACTAAATCCTGATCATCTTTTTGCCATTTTTCGTGATAGCTATTAACTTCAATACTCAATTTTATAAGCCTTTTATCTTATTCATCTATTTTTTTATTTATCGATAAGATAGGTAATCTATCCAGAACGCTATGTTATATATTAAATCATCAATATATTTTTGTAATTTAACTATGCATTTCTAATTTTACTAAAATAATTCCTCTAAACCCATTTGATTTACTATTGTATCGATTTTATTTTCTAAAGGAGCAGTTTGCTCGATTTTTCTAAAAGCTATTTTTAATGTAATAAAAACTTGTCTAGTTTTATTATAAATCATTTTGTATTATGAAAAATATAAACATGCCAATAATGACCTTATCTGATGTTGGTTTTTGTCTAGACAAAAGCCTGATTATAGGCATTATTACTATTAGTAAAAGATAGTACTGAACACAACGCTATAGAGTAAGTTTTTGTAACGATTTGGCCGAATGTCTCTATTCTAAATCTATTATTTAATCAGCATATCATCTCGGTGTACGGCAACAGGACCATATTCATAGCCAATTATTTGGCTAATTTCTTGTGAATGATGTCCAGCTATTTGTCGTAATGCATCACTATTATAACGGCTGACTCCTCGAGCTATTTGCTTACCAGATTTATCACAAATATTAATGACTTCACCACGTGAAAAATCTTTTTCGACTGCGATAATGCCTTTTGGTAATAGCGAACTACCATTATTTAAAATAGCATTAATCGCACCATCATCAAGTATCACTTTGCCTACGTTTGGTGCGCCATATAGCCAATGTTTACGATGTTCTAATGGGGTTTTTTGCGGTAAAAAACGGGTACCAACCGATTGATTATTGACTGCATCAACAATCACATTGGCTTTATTTCCTGCAGCTATAATTACTTCTATGCCAGCACTCCCGGCTACTTCGGCAGCTTGAATTTTGGTACTCATGCCACCGGTCCCTAAACCTGAAACACTATCACCGGCGATACTACGCAGATCATCATTAATCTGAGTTACTTCTTTTATTAATTGTGCATTGCTATCGCTTCTTGGATCGGCGGTATATAAACCTTCGATATCGGTAAGTAATATCAATTTATCTGCTTCGGCTAAAATTGCGGCAAGTGCTGATAAATTATCGTTATCACCAACTTTAATTTCAGCAGTAGCAACTGCATCATTTTCATTAATCACAGGGACAATATTATTCTCTAGCATTGCTTTTAATACATCCTGAGCATTTAAAAAGCGTTCACGATCTTCAAGATCTGCACGAGTTAATAGCATTTGCCCAATATAAATTTTATATATCGAAAACAGCTGTTCCCAAAGTTGGATTAATTTACTTTGACCAACTGAAGCAAGTAATTGTTTTGTGGCAACAGTATTGGGTAGGTTAGGATAGTTGAGGTATTCCCGACCAGCAGCAATAGCACCCGACGTCACGATAATAATTTTATGACCAGTTTGATGTAAATAAGAACATTGTCGAATCAGTTCTACTATTCTCGCACGGTCTAACTGTTTAGTTCCTCCAGTTAAAACACTGGTACCGAGTTTAACAACGACAATTTGTTGTTTTTTATTATTCATAACAATACTCTTATTCAGATTAGTTATTACAAAATAGACTCCATCCATTTAACTGATTGAGTAAAGGCGTTTTGTAAACCTTTTTGCAATGGTGTTTTGGGGATTGTGACAATTTTGCTTTGTTTTGCTGATTGAATTAATTTCGCTTCACTCAAATTACTTAATTTATCATCTTCAAAGATAATATTCATAACCGGTACAGGGCAAGAATGGGTTAATAACCCTTGATTTTTAAGAGAAAAATAATTCAATTCGGCCGCTAATTGTTGATTTGATACAGAAGTTAAACCTAAACGACTGGCCAGCATATCTTTATAGCTATTAGGTAGATTTTGTTGTAATGCCTTATCAACAAAGAGTTGGTGTATAAATGGAGTAAAATTAAATAACCCTTTTATTTTATTAGGCATTAAATAGGCAAGTCGTGTTGCAATATGTGAACCAAAGCGGAATCCAGCAACAATCACTCGATTACTATCAACCCATGGAACTGATGGTAGTTGTTCGATCACTGCTTGATGAATTTGGCTACTATTTTGGCTCAATACAAAATTACGACTATATCCAACGGTTGGTAAATCGACAGTTAACATAGCAAAACCTTGTGGAGCAAGATATTCACTAAAGTAACGATAATAATCAATTTGTAAATTACCTAAACCATTGCAGATTAAAACGACAGGACAAACACCACTATTACTATTGTTTGGTAAATGCAAAATGGATTTGATAACCCGATTTTCAATCTTAAATTCTAACTGTTTGGTTGAATAAGGTGAATATTCAAGCGCTTTCATATATGATTGATAAGCACAGGTTTGGGCATACATCGCTAGCTCATCATTCTTAAAATGAGGATAACTAGCAATACTGGCATATTCGCTGGCAATGAGATAATCCTGATGTAAACTATTTTTTGATTCTTCAGTTAAACTGGATTGAGCGGCATTATCAGCTTTAGCTTGCCACATTGCAGCCTGATTTAAAAATTCATATATCCAGTTGCCAGATTGATAACCAATAACTGAATCCAACCATTTATCATTAGTATGGCGCTTAGTTGAAATAGCGATTCTAGATAAAACCGCTTCGATTTCTAACTTAGGAAGACCGCGCCAATACCATAAAAGAGGGTTAATGATTCGATACCATTTTGAATCAATTTCACCATCAAGAGGACTAATACTGCTGCCATTGCTGCTGTCAAGACGATTGATTAGCGATGATGTTTCAGGGTAGTCATATTGTGGTTTGAATATCTTTTCAGAAAGGTTTTCAGTCATAACCATAGCAACCTATTTATATTAGATGATTATTTATTATCACTAATTGGTTTAACAAACATGACACCAGTATCCCATGGTTGTTCAATCCATGTATCTTGTGCGATGTCGACAACATAATCATCAACTAATGGTTTACCTGCTGGTTTAGCAAAAATAGTGACAAAGTGAGCCTTAGGATACATCTCACGAATGGTATGTGCAGTGCTACCAGTGTCAACTAAATCGTCAACAACAATAAAGCCTTCGCCATCACCGTTTGCTTGTTTTAAAATTAATTTTTCACGTTGATGATCATGATCATAGCTAGAAATACAAACTGTATCGACATAACGAATACTAAGTTCACGAGCTAAAATAGCTGCTGGTACTAAGCCACCACGACTAACTGCAATGATGCCTTTCCATTGATTGGCGGGTAATAATCTCTCAGAAAGCTGACGACCATAAGCTTGTAGCATTTCCCAAGTGACATTGAATTTTTTCTTTTCAGCGATAATCTCTGCTTTATGCTGTTTTTTGGCTTTGATTTCTTCTTCTGTTAAAGTTTGTTCTATTGACATGTGTAACCTGCAATTTTAATCGAATATACGAATTTAATAAATTAATATTAATGGGCTAAAAATAGATGTAAAATTGCACCTTATTATAGAGTGGTTAGATAAAAAAAACCACTTATTAATTCATTACCCACCTAATATTGAGGATAAAATATGCTATCGACCTTAAATCCAAAATTTGTTTGGCAGATTTTTAATGATATTTGTAAAATTCCCCATCCTTCTCATCATGAACAAATGATAACTAAATATATAGTCGATTTTGCAACTACTCATCATATTGATTGTCAGCTAGATAAAGCTGGTAATGTTTTACTGCGTAAAGCTGCTACTAAAGGGATGGAAGATTGTCCATCAATCGCTTTGCAAGCTCATATGGATATGGTTCCGCAAAAAAATGAAGGTACCCAGCACGATTTTCTTGTTGATCCAATTCAAGCTTATGTTGATGGCGATTGGGTCAAGGCTAAAGGGACTACATTAGGTGCAGATAATGGCGTAGGTTTGGCATCAGCATTGGCAGTATTAATTGATCCTTCAGTTGAACATGGACCTCTTGAAGTATTGGTTACAACTTCGGAAGAGACGGGGATGCATGGCGCTTTTGGTCTACAACCTAATTGGTTACAAAGTCATTATTTGATTAATACTGATTCTGAAGATGAAGGCGAAATATTTACTGGCTGTGCTGGTGGTGTTGATTTTACGACCAGTTTTGCCATCACATATGCGGTAATGCCAGAAATACATGATTGCTATATTCAACTTTCGCTAAAAGGTTTGAAAGGAGGACATTCTGGTTGTGATATTCATCTTGGCCGTGGTAATGCAATAAAATTACTGGCAAGATTTTTAGCGGAATATGGACAAGATATCTCATATCGATTAGCTGATATAAGAGGTGGTTCTTTACGTAATGCAATACCTCGAGAAGCATTCGCTGAATTAACCTTAAATAAACAAGATTTGCCAAAACTAGAACAGATTGTTAACCAATATAATTCTGTTTTACAAAATGAGTTTGGACAGGTCGAACCCAATATAGAATTAACCCTAAAAGAGGTTAATAATGATCACATAAAACGAGTCATCGCCATTGAACAGCAAAGTAAAATTATCAATTTATTAAATGTTGCGCCAAATGGTGTGGTGAGTATGAGTACGCAAATTCATGGTGTTGTTGAAACATCTTTAAATCTAGGTATTGTAAATGTTAGCGATAATCAACTAAACGTTAATTTCTTAATCCGTTCTCAAGTTGATAGTGCGAAAGATGCTGTCGTTGCAACATTAATCTCATTAAGCCAATTAGTGAATGCCAATTACGAAATTAGTGGTGGTTATTCGGGCTGGGAGCCTAATTTAAATTCCAGTCTTTTACAATTAGCTAAAGATAAATATCAAGAGATTTTCTCAAAACAAGCAAAAATTATGGTGATTCATGCCGGCTTAGAATGTGGTCTATTTAAACAGTCTTATCCGGATATGGATATGATATCAATTGGCCCGACAATTGTTTCACCTCATTCACCTGATGAAAAAGTTAATATTCAAAGTGTTTATCGTTATTGGGAACTACTCATAGCAATCTTAAAATCCGCCTGTTATTTAAAATAATCATTAATCTTCCTCCTACAACTCTTATATGTAGGAGGATGACATTTTTACCTCACTGCTAAAGTTTAAAATCGTGGCAGCAATTGCCTTTTTGAAAATAAATTCACAAAAAGTGAATAAAAATTCAATTTCCTCTTGTTTTGTTGCTTTAAATCGCCTACTATACTGCATAAAAATCTGAATGATAGATAAGGAAAGATATGTTAAAAGCAATAATTGTTGGGGCGAGTGGTTATGCAGGTGCAAAATTAGCTTACTATTTAACAAAACATCCAAATATTGAATTAGTCGCTTTAACGGTATCAGAAAATAGCCTTGATGCGGGTAAACTTATTTCTGATAGATTTTTATACCCGCAATTGAAAGGTGTTGTTGATTTACCTTTAATTGCCACGGCTGATTATTCTTCTCTTGTCAAAGATATTGATATTGTATTTTTAGCTACTGAACATTCTGTTAGTCACGATATCGCACCATTCTTTCTTGAAAATGGTTGTACAGTATTTGATTTATCGGGTGCGTTTCGAGTCAACTCTCCCTCGTTTTATACCCAATTTTATGGTTTTGAACATCAGCACCAACAGTGGTTAGATAAAGCTGTTTATGGTCTAGCTGAATGGAATTTTGATGCGATAAAAAATGCGCAATTAATTGCTGTACCTGGTTGTTATCCAACCGCATCGCAACTGCCACTAAAACCGTTAATTGAAGAAGATTTACTAGACAAAAGGCAATGGCCTGTCATCAATGCTGTGAGTGGCGTTAGTGGTGCAGGCCGTAAACCTTCTACAAATAATCTATTTTGTGAGGTTAGTTTACATGCTTATGGCATATTTACTCATCGTCATCAACCTGAAATTGCGACACATTTAGGGCAGGAAGTTATTTTTACTCCACATTTAGGTTGTTTTAAAGATGGTATCCATGCCACTATCACATGTCAGGTGAAAGAAGGGGTGAGTGAGGAAGATATTCTTACCGCTTTAAATAAATATTATGATGATAAACCATTAGTAAGAGTTTACCAAAAACAATGGCCAGCCCTAAAATCGGTAATTGGCTTACCTTATTGTGATATTGGTTTTGTGCTTAAAGGCCAACATCTGATTTTAATTTCTGTGGAAGACAATTTATTAAAAGGTGCAGCTGCGCAAGCAGTTCAATGTATGAATATTCGATTTGGTTTTGATGAAACAACAGCCTTATTATAAAGATAGATACTAATTTGTTAATAATGACAAGTTTATATCAGTGAACTTTTATTAGAGTGAATAGGAAATAAAAATGAAACCATTGATTATTAAGTTTGGCGGTGTATTACTCGATAATAAAGATGCATTAAGTAAATTATTTATTGTTATTAGCGAATACAAAAAAAATTTTAAACGTCCTTTAATTATTGTTCATGGTGGTGGTAGTGTGGTTGATTCATTAATGGATCGGCTCTCCTTACCTGTCGTTCGACGTAATGGTTTACGCGTTACACCGGCAGATCAAATAGATGTCATTGTTGGTAGCCTTGCTGGTAGTGCGAATACCACAATTTTGTCAGAAGCTAAAAAATTACAAATAGCCAGTATTGGACTCTGCTTAGCCGATGGTGATAGCGTAAAAGTTAAGCAAATTTCTGAAGAATTAGGTTATGTAGGTGAAGCTGAACAAGGCGATCCGGCCTTAATCAATTTACTCCTTAATAATGGTTATTTACCTATTGTTAGTTCAATTGGGATTACCGATGAAGGCAAGATGATGAATGTCAATGCCGATCACGCAGCTGTTGCCTTGGCAAAAACTTTAAATGCAGATTTAATTTTACTATCTGATGTATCTGGTGTGTTAGATGAAAACAAACAATTAATCGAATCGTTAACACAAGCTGAGGCAGATCATCTAATTGCTCAAGGAATTATTACCGATGGAATGATCGTGAAAGTGAATTCTGCATTTGAAGCGGCTAAAACATTAGGTCGACCAATAGATATCGCTAGCTGGAAAGAATCAGATAAACTCATTGAATTATTTAATGGAAAATCAGGCATAACGGGTACAAGAATTATTGCTTAAATATAAATCAGTCAGTATATTAAACAAGTATATTTATTGTTAGATATACTTGGATTAGTGTTTAAAACATTTATTTTTTTCGTCAGTAAATTATGAAAGGGTATAACATGAAAAAAAGTGCAACAAAAAAAGTAGTTTTAGCCTATTCGGGTGGCTTGGATACATCAGCTATTATTCCTTGGTTGAAAGAAAATTATGGCGATTGTGAAGTTTACGCTTTAGTCGCCAATGTTGGACAAGATCCTAAAGAACTAAAAGATGTAGAAAAAAAGGCCAAAGCATCTGGCGCAGTAGCTTGTAAAGTTGTTGATTTACGCGAAGAGTTTGTTAAAGATTATGTTTACCCTGTTTTAAAAACTGGCGCATTATATGAAGGAACTTATTACCTTGGTACTTCAATGGCTCGCCCAATCATTGCTAAAGCTCAAGTAGAATATGCATTAGAAGTTGGCGCGGATACCCTTTGTCATGGTGCGACAGGTAAAGGTAATGACCAAGTCCGTTTTGAAACAACTTATACCGCTTTAGCTCCACAATTAAAAGTAATTGCGCCATGGCGTGAATGGGATTTACGTTCACGTGAAGCGTTAATTGATTATCTAAAAGTGAGAAAAATTCCTACTACAGCAACAGTTGAAAAAATTTACAGTCGTGACGAAAATGCATGGCATATTTCAACCGAAGGTGGGGTGTTAGAAAGCACTTGGAATCAAGCCAATGCTGATTGTTGGGCATGGACTGTGTCACCTGAAGATGCACCAGATAAAGCTGAATTTGTCACTATTGGTATTGAAAAAGGCGAAGTTGTTGCCGTTAATGGTAAAAAATTATCACCATATAACTGTGTTGCAACGTTGAATAAAATTGGTTCAAAACATGGTGTAGGTCGAGTAGATATTATTGAAAATCGTTTAGTCGGCATCAAATCTCGAGGTTGTTACGAAACCCCTGGTGGAACTATCATGATGACAGCGTTACGTGGTTTAGAACAACTGATCTTAGATCGTGATAGCTTCAAATGGCGCGAACAACTTGGTTTAGAAATGGCTTATGTTGTTTATGATGGTCGCTGGTTTGCACCATATCGCCGTTCTCTTCAAGCCGCTGCAGAAGTGTTAGCAGAAGACATGACAGGTGAAGTTGTAGTTAAACTTTATAAAGGTAATGCAACTGCAGTACAGAAGAAATCACCAAATAGCTTATATAGCGAAGAGTTTGCAACGTTTGGTGAAGATGAGGTTTACGATCACAGTCATGCCGGTGGTTTTATTCGTCTATTCTCCCTATCTTCACGTATCCGTGCTTTAAATGAAGGTAAAAAAAATCAGCCGACTAAAAAAGCTAAATCGTCAGCGAAAGAAACCACAAAATCAAAAAGTAAAACTAAAACTAAAACTAAAAAGTAATTTTTAAGACTTTTTAATTAGATATACAACCTAATATATACAGACTTTGGTCTGTATATATTTTTCGATAGTATTGTTATAGATAAACTTATCATTAAAATTATTAAAAAAACAATAAATTTTAATTATTTAGGACTGATTAGAAATAAAACATTTGAGGTGATTATGGCATTATGGGGTGGGCGTTTTAGCCAAGCAGCAGATCAACGATTTAAACAATTTAATGATTCTCTGCGCTTTGACTATCGGCTTGCAGAGCAAGATATCATTGGATCAATTGCATGGTCTAAAGCATTGGTCACTGTCAACGTTATATCTCATGATGAACAGCAACAGTTAGAACAAGCGTTAAATGAATTATTGAGTTCGGTACGACAAGATCCGCAGCAGATCTTGCAAAGTGATGCTGAAGATATTCATAGTTGGGTAGAACAAAAACTAATAGAAAAAGTTGGTGATTTAGGTAAAAAACTTCATACAGGTCGCAGTCGTAATGATCAGTCAACCACCGATCTGAAATTATGGTGTAAAGATGAAATTGCTCATCTTATCTCAGCTATCAATCAATTACGTAAAACACTGGTGTTAACTGCAGAACAACATCAAGATGCGGTTATGCCTGGTTATACTCACTTACAACGAGCTCAGCCTATAACTTTTGCGCATTGGTGTTTAGCATATTATGAAATGTTAACGCGTGATGAAAGTCGTTTACAAGGTACCCTAAAACGCTTGGATGTTAGTCCTTTAGGTTGTGGTGCTTTAGCCGGTACAGCTTATCCTATAGATCGTGATATGTTAGCCAACTGGTTAGGTTTTGCAACCGCAACCAACAATAGCTTGGATACGGTCTCTGATAGGGATCATGTACTTGAACTACTCAATAATGCATCAATCGGAATGGTTCACCTATCACGTTTTGCTGAAGATTTAATTATTTTTAATAGTGGTGAAGCGGACTTTGTTGAATTATCTGACCGCGTTACTTCAGGCTCTTCATTAATGCCACAGAAAAAAAATCCAGATGCATTGGAATTAATTCGTGGTAAAGCAGGGCGAGTAATTGGCGCACTAACTGGAGCATTAGTTACATTTAAAGGATTACCGCTGGCATATAATAAAGATCTACAAGAAGATAAAGAGCACTTATTTGATGCACTTGACAGTTGGCAAGAGTGTTTAGATATGGCGGTATTAGTACTTGAAGATATAAAAATCAATTACCAAAATTGTCAAAATGCTGCTAAACAAGGTTATTCTAATGCGACAGAACTTGCTGATTATCTTGTGGCTAAAGGCATTCCATTCAGACAAGCCCATCATATTGTTGGCGAGGCGGTAGTAGGAGCGATAGCTAAACAAAAAGCATTAGAAGAGCTAACTATAGATGAATTAAAACAATACAGCCAAGTCATTGAGGATGATGTTTATCCTATATTATCTTTAGAATCTTGCTTAGCGAAACGATCTGCAAAAGGTGGCGTATCACCGCAACAAGTAAAATTCGCCATCGAAAACGCTAAACAGCAACTAGCTCTCTAAATTTTATTTTCTTTGCGACAAATGCCGACTATTGTCGGTATTTTTATGCTTCAAAAACCCCGTTCCTCAAAATTTTTTGCTAAAAATCTGATTGTATATTGGTTCATAGAGTGTAAAAATAGATTTTCTGTTTTTTGATGGATGAAAGTGAATCGCAATGAGTAAAAGTTATAATTTTAGTGCAGGCCCAGCCAAACTACCGTCGGATGTTTTAAAGCAAGTACAAGCTGAATTATTAAATTGGCAAAACACCGGTGCATCGGTGATGGAACTAAGTCATCGAGGTAAAGAATTTGATGCATGTGCGATTGAAGCAACTAACGACCTTCGTGACCTTTTAAATGTACCAGAAAATTATAAAATTTTATTTTGCCAAGGTGGAGCTAGAGCTCAGTTTGCAGCTGTACCATTAAATATTTTAGCTAATAACACTCATGCTGATTACATCAATAGTGGTTATTGGAGTCAGTGTGCAGCAAAAGAAGCGGCAAAATATTGTAATGTAATTGAGCAAAATGTCGTTATTAAAGATGCAGGAATAACCTCGATCAAACCCATGTCTGAATGGCAATTAAGCGATAATAGTGCTTATGTTCATTATTGTCCAAATGAAACCATCGACGGAGTTGAAATTTTTGAACAACCTGACTTTGCCGATAAAACTGTCGTAGCTGATTTATCATCTTGTATTTTATCACAACCTATCGATGTTAAACGCTACGGTATTATTTATGCTGGTGCTCAGAAAAATATCGGTCCGTCCGGAATTACTATTGTTATTGTTCGTGAAGATCTGATAGGTTATGCGCAAAAAATGTTACCTTCGGTACTTGATTACAAAATATTATTAGATCATGATTCAATGTTTAATACTCCACCAACTTTTGCTTGGTATATGTCAGGTTTAGTCTTCAAATGGATTAAGAGTTTAGGTGGCTTAAGTGCGATGCAACAACGAAATCAAGCAAAAGCACAATTACTTTATCAATTTATTGATCAGTCAGATTTTTACCGCAATACTGTAGCGGTTGAGAATCGTTCTATTATGAATGTAACCTTCTTATCGCCAAATGAAGAACTCGATAAAAAGTTTGTAAGTGAAGCTACTCAAGCAAATATTATCGGTATTAAAGGTCACCGAATTGCAGGTGGAATGCGCGCATCAATTTACAATGCAATGGAAATTGAAGGAGTCAAATACCTTATTGAATTTATGCAACAGTTTGAAAAGCAAAATGGCTAATTATTTTGGCAAATTTTACTAAAAGGGATATCAATATATCCCTTTATTATTTGCTAATTAGCTATTTACAGTTGAAAACTTCACCAACCATAACAGCATCTGTTGGGGCAATATCGGAAACATATTGTAAAGATGCATCTTGTGCATTATAAATTACGTTACCACCCATAGCTGCAGCCTTATTCATTAAGTCAGTTGCTGCATCACGGATTAATTCACTATGCGTTTTTAAGCCAGAAAAGAAAGTACTACGACGACCTTCAGCTTTACCAATAAATTGACAAGTTGCGGCTGGTTTCGTATCAATAAATTGAACTTGGCGACCAGCAGAAGTAGCTTGATAATCTGAACTACTACAACCATTTAAGAATAATGTCACTGACAGTGCAGCACTAATAAAAAGAGTTTTTTTGATAGACATAATATTTCCTCAACCAATAAAAAAACATTAGTAATAATAATATAAAACATTGTATCAGGATAATTGATTAAAAAATATCGCTTATTATAAATGATGCTATTATGACAAATGTCAGCTTAATAATTAACCAAATCAACCTATTTAATTAATTAATTGTAGCAAATTATTTTTAACTCTATTATAATCGCAACCCTACTAAGTCAGTAGCACATCAAAACATGGCCCCTTAGCTCAGTTGGTCAGAGCAGTCGACTCATAATCGATTGGTCACTGGTTCAAGTCCAGTAGGGGCCACCATCAAAGTTGTTTAAATTCAATTAATTATTTCCTTTTGTAATGTTTGATTTGTCGAGTTATTTTATGCTGTGGCGATAAAATGGCGGTTGATATTATTCTTATTCTACGTTTTAATCTTGCTAGTTAGTAGTTAGTAGTTAGTAGTTAGTAGTTAGTAGTTAGTAGTTAGTAGTTAGTAGTTAGTAGTTAGTAGTTAGTAGTTAGTAGCGGCAGTGCGAGGAATAGGAGGGACCAGATTGCTATGAGATGCAACCTGGTGATGTTTTAGGCTTTTTTGGCGTGTCGGCTATATGGCGAAATAGGAATGTTTACTTTTGGATCTGGAATTGCGCTTGGTACAATTGTTTCAGATATTGATTGCATTGCAGTAAAAGTATGTCCACAATATATGTTGGAGCATTGATAATACTGTTTACGAGTTAAATTACTAATTTCTTCACTAGATCGGATAAATGTTTTATTTCGGCAATGTGGACATTTCATATGAAAAACCTCTTTTATTAAGCTTAGATTAATTTTACATTAATTTAAGTTTAAGTCTAGTCTTTTTGTATTTTTGTTTTTATATAATTTCGCTGGGGATTTTATTTAATGGTGGTAAAGTTTGGCTGAACCATAGCTTGGTTAATGATTAATTTAAGCTGGTTTTTTTGATTGAGTAGATGACTCTTTGTGGGAGTCATCATTTGATAGGAATTCAAACTGTAGATTAATTTTGCTATGATTATTTTATTATTTTTTTAAAGTCTTAATTGTATATATTTTCATAACTTTCTTCCTCAGGTTTAATCTCTAATTCTACTTCAGTTGTGAATCCATCACTTTTATTTAATGAATGTGAACATTTAGCAATGGTCCATTTGGTTGAGTTTATTTCTGGTTTAAATCCATCCACTTCAACTGGCATTTCAGTAAATAAATCGGGACGACCTAGTGCTAGTTTAAGTTTAAATTGTGCTATTCCTTGTTCAATTTTTTTCAATTCACTTTTAGCCGCTTCTATTGCACTTTTTTCATTTGCATAAACATATCTAAGTTCTTTGATTTTACCTTTCATTTCTTCTTTTTCGGCTTTTTTCTTATCGACAACCTCTACGTGAGTTTTACTTTTTTCAATCTGTTCTTTATAAATAATTTTGTACGGTTTTTTGGTGGGATGTCTATAACTATGCCAATAGGCTTTTACACCTTGATATTGACTATCGATGATGGTGTAGCTGTGTGAATTTCCTGACTGTCTTTTGATTTTAGCTGGGGGGATTTTTTTGCCATTTACTGTTATCCCTTGGCCTTTATTAAATGCTATTAAGATATCATTTTTAACCGTTACACCTCCGCCATAATCATTAACTAAGCGAGTAAGAAAAGAACTATCTGTTTCTTTTGTTTGGTCAATATGTGAGATATATTTGGAACCTAACAGTTTATCACAGCGATAACTTAAATTTCTGCGTATAGCAATAATTGCGATTATTTCGCCTAAGGTAAGATCGTGATAAGATTTTTCGAGAACTTCATCGTTGAGCTTTCTTAAATCATCAGCACTATCTCCTTGTATAGTAATGACATCTGGTGTACCAGAATGGGTAACTTGCTTGATGGTAAATACATTTTTTATATTTGCATCAAAGATCACCGCTTCTTGATCGTTTAGCGTGGTTTTTTTGTTATCAGCTTTCCAACCAAGCGTAATTTCCAATTTAGCACCTCGAGTGGGTAAATTAACTTTTTGATCGGAATCATCAATGACTATGTTAATTGTATCTGCTTGAAAGCCATTATTGTCGACATATGTCATTGAGATAAGACGATTATCAAATTTTTTGGTAATGTCTTGTTTCTTGTTATCATCTAATAAGATAATTTTGTAAAATGGACTTGCCATGTTATACCTATATAATTATATCAATAATATCTTTGATTGCGCCTTCACCAAAGAAGTCTGGAATATCGACTTTAGTCAGGTTTATCGTGAAATCGATTTTTAGTGGTGAGCCATGACGATTTAGTTCGGTATAGGTTTTCTCAACACTATTTAATACAAAAAAGCCAAGCGGAACACCGTCACCTTCAATTAGTGGCATCGGTATAGATAAATATGCCATGCGTTCTAAGACTTCAAGGCTGACTCTGCCATGGGTTATTTCGCTGTATACTGAACCAGATAAACTTATTGTTTCATTATTAGGTCCGGTAAACTGTAATGCTGAGCGTTTGTTGACTCTATTATTACTCGCCCAGTTCCAACTTTTGTTTATTCTCATATTTTTGTAAGGTAATGTTTTTAAGCAGAAAACAAAAAAGCCATAACACATCATCATTTTAGTAGATATCCCTTAAACTGCTTCTAATTTGAAATAATTGTTGTTGTTCTCGACGATCAAGTTCTTGAGTGATAACTTTGACTAACTCTTGTTCATTCATGCCAGGTGCTGCATTAATGGTAATATAATATTGTGAGGTTCCTCCTTGAATATTACCCATACCCGGATTGGCGATAGAATTTGTGCTATTATTCATGCCATCAAATGGCATTTGTGGCGCAGTAGTCGTCACTTTGTCAGCAAATTTACTCATTGAATCTAAAGCTAGATCTTGCGTTCCATCAATGCCAATTTGATAGCCTTCAATAGTGTTAACACCAAATTCTTTAAAGATTTTCGATGGCGAATTAATTCCTAGTTTTGATTTGAACCAACCGCATATATTACTAGCGACATCTGATATGCTATCTTTTAAGCTGTTCCAAGCATTTTTGATACCATTTATAAGTCCGTCGATGATATCACTACCGAATTTAGCAAACATGGTTAGTAGTCCATTTTCACCCGTGAAAAGTTCTTTTATTTTGTTTGGTATTTCAGCCATTTTGTCAGGTAGTGTCATGATAAGATCCCATGTGTCACCAACTATTTTTGCAAGACTTTCAAAGAGTCTGATTGGTGCCATAAGGATACTACCCACAACAGAACCAAAAGAGGTTCCGGCCGATTTACAGCTTTCAAACTGTTCATCTGTGAGTTCCATTGGTGATAATAATTCACTAAACCAGTTGATTACTCCGCCTATTGCATCACCTATCGTTGTGAATACTGGTCCTAAGAATGAGAAAGCATCAATAACTGGCTGTATTTCATTGGTGAGTCCTTGCCAGAAACCAGTGAAGAATGCGCTGATTGGTTCCCAGAATTTTCGAATTACTAGTGCTGCCGCGGCAATAGCTAGAACGACAAGGCCGATAGGGCTGAGTAGAAATGCTCGACCAACTGTTGTGATAACAGTGCCTAAACCTTTAAATGCACCCGTTAAGGTTTTAATTGGAATTTCGCCTAATGTACCTAATGCTGTACTTGCCATGGATGTGATTGAAATTATTTCCGTAAAGGTGGCGACAAAAGTAGGGTGGTTGTTTATCCATTGCTGAGTATTTGCCATAAGGTCGGTTAACCATGGCATTGCACTAGCTATTGGTCCTTGCATGGATCCACCCATAGAACTTGAGATATTAGTTAGTGTGGCTTTTAATATTTCAAATTGTGACGCAAAACTTTTACTGTCAATATCGGCTTTTATTTGTAAAGAACCCATGGCATTTGGATCATTGATTACTGATTGCTGTTGTTCAAGTAGTGGTAAATTATTGGTAAGTTTGCCGGTGTTTTGCGCCTGTTCGCTACCAAATAGCTTAGTAAGAATTTCTGTTTGTTGGGTAGTATTCTGTTGTTTAATGGTTGTTAGTACTTTTTGTATTGTGTCAATGGCATCGATTGACATATTTTTTTCTATTTGTGTGGCATCAAATCCAAGTGATTGTAATGTTTGTTGGAATTGCTCCGATTGCGTTGTCGCTTTTGATAAACTGTTGACGATAGCATTGGTGGCGGCAATCGCACCATCTGGTTTTATATTTAGGTTTAAGAATGCCGAATTTAATGCCATAACTTGTTTGAAATCGAGTTTATCAGCAATATC
Source organism: Gilliamella sp. M0320 (assembly GCF_016101635.1). Classification (NCBI taxonomy): domain Bacteria; kingdom Pseudomonadati; phylum Pseudomonadota; class Gammaproteobacteria; order Orbales; family Orbaceae; genus Gilliamella; species Gilliamella sp. M0320. The sequence goes on along the minus strand of NZ_JACFQD010000002.1, from coordinate 268,869 downwards.
ATCCATACTTTTTAGTGAACTTATGATATCTGCTACATTAGCATCGGTGTTATCACTTAGATAATTAATGGTGTCGGCTAAGTTTTCAATATTTTCTATTGGAATATTGAATAATTTGACAATTTCACTCAGATCTGTGGCTAACTCATTTGCCGGTAAGCCAAAAGCATTGGCTGAAATTGCTGAGATTTTAGTAAAGTTTAGTAGTTGTTTGTGTTGTTCGCTTATAGGATCGCTTTGTTTAGTTAGGCCTAATTTGGCATTGGATTCTACCTGTTCAGCAATATCTAATGCTCCTTTGGCAGTTGGTATTTGTTGACTTAGTGATTGAATTTGTTCTTTCATGCTGTCAAATAATTTAGTTGGTTTGCCTTGTAGGTCATATAGCCCTTTAACTTGTCTAGCGACTTTATTCATAGCCTGTTCAAGTTCAATAAAGGATCCAACCGAATTCAATACAGGTTTACCAAGATTTTTACCCAATTCTTTTAGCTTTTTACTTTGCTTGCTTGTTTTTTCTTTATCATCTGATTTTTTGTCAGTATTTTTTGCATCAGCCTGTTCATTATCATTTTTTGCCTGACTAGTTTCAGAAGACTTAGTTTTAGACTGAGGCTTATTTTTATTTTTTGCCCTAGATCTATTATTTTGTTTGGAATTTTTGTTAATTTTTTTGGCCATAATTAATAAACTTTTATTTTCTGATTTTGATTAATGATGTTTATGTTGAGCACATTGATTAAATACTGATTCGATTATTTAAATTATTTAACAATCATTGTCGTCAAACGGTACCTTTTATTTTTGATAATTTTGTTAATGATTATTCAGGATTATTGGTACCGTTTCTGACGCGAGCATGCTCTCGCCATTCCATAAGTTCAGATAAGTTTAATTCATCCATGGCAGATGGTTGCCAATGAAAGATTAGTGCAATATCTGCCATTGCCTCTTCTACTCGGTTAGGGATTCCTTGTCGGCATCGTTCGAGTTCGGGGACAAAAAATTGATTACCTCTTTGGTGATTTCCGACAGGTCAATTAAATCTAAAGTATATACTTCATGTTCAGCAATTGATGGTGTGGTAATGCGTGGTAATACTTTTGCTAATGAGTCGATATCTAAATCAATAAATTCGAGTAATTTAACACCACGTAAATCACCAGTTACTGGTTTGCGAATAGTAAATTCGGTTATGGTGGTTTTACCTGATTTAATTCCATTTTTTAATGTGATTTTTTTGCTGCTTATCATTTGTTTCCCCTCGTAAGAAGCCCTTGCGGGCTTTTTTATTTAAATGATTAATTTTAAATTAATTGTTATAGTCCAATGGCACTGCGTGCTTTGGATAGACGATCTTCGCCGTTTACTTTGTCGATCATGTTGATAAGGTCGATTTCTGTAATCTCTTCGTTGTTGATGATCTCTTTATAATAAGTACATTGCGTAGTGATTTTGGTCGAGTTGCTTTCACCTTGTTTTAGTTCACCACGGTCTTGTTCTTTATGACGTCCGTTAACGATGATTTCGACTTTAATAAAATCTTCACTATCATCTTTTTGGTAAGCACCAGCAAAACGTAATGTAACACCATTGAGTAAGCCACCATGCTGTTTTAGCACTTCGTGAGCTAAGCCACCGATTGTCCATTCAACATTTAATGCATCATCTTCATATCCCATGTCGATTGGTACACTGCCAGGCATACCTGCACCGCGATAGTTTTCAAATTTGCGGGTTAATTTGGGTGGTGTGAATGATTCGACTTCACCAGCAAAAGAGGTTCCGTTAACGTAGACGTTGAAGTATTTGAGTTTTTTAGGTAGAGCCATTTAATTGTTCTCCTTAGTTAGTGGCGACTGAATTAGCCAGCTCAACCAAATATTTATCGGTAATGCGTTGGCGTAACATAAGATTTTCGAGAGGCGGGACAGGTGTGTAATCATAATCAATATATAATTTACCTGCTTTTAGAATGTCTGGGGTATTAGCTTCAGGGTCAAACCATGCTTTACCATCAACAATGTAGCCGTTAGATTTTAATTCACGGAATTTGTTATTGATTGATTCAATTAAATCTTTAATTAATGAGGCATGCATTGGAGCATCAACTAATTGGAATTGAGCTTCAGCGATAGTGTCAGCTAAAACTTGAGCGGTACGGGTGTAGTTTTCAAATGCAAATAATGTATCCGCTGAGCAAGTGCGAGATCCCCAGAAGCGATATCCTTGATTGCAAATTAAAGTTGTTACATCGTGCTCGTTTAAGTAATTTGAATCTGAGCTTTCTTCTTGCAAATCCCAAAATACATCGTTAGAAATGCCAGTGACGCCATTGACAGGAACATTTGATAATGTTTTATGCCAGCCAACTTTTTGGTCGATTTGGGCACGTAGACCTAACGCTCTAGCCGTTGCAGCTAAAGTGACATTTTGTTTTTGTGTAGCATCGAAACCGACAAAATCAGGCCAAATTACCATTGCTTCACGCGCTCCTAATTTATCGCGATAAAGTACCGCTTGTTCTTTGGTTTTAGCGCCGTAAGCCGATACATAACAAAAGGCATGTAATTTTTGTGCTAATGAAACTAGCGCAGTTGCAACTGGTAATGAGTCATAACCAGGCACACCTAAAATACGTGGTTTTACTTTCAATTGTGTTTGTGCTGAAAGTAGCGCTTTCATACCAGTATATTTGCCATCTTCAGTCGTGGTACCAATAATATTTGCTTCTGTTTCTGCAACAGTTGCACCTGTTTCAACACGAACAGCAACGATAACCGGTGAACACTGATCTGCAATTGCTTCTAGTGTTGGTTTGAGTGTTCCTGTTGAGCCAGCTTTACCGATAGCAGTATTGACATTGGTAATCAAAACTGGGGTGTTAAGTGGAAAATGCGTCGCATCGGCATCATCGCCAGTACAGACAATACCAATAACAGCGGTTGATACTGTTCTGATAGAGCGTGAACCTTCATTGATTTCGATGACTCGGACGCCGTGATGATAATCGTTAGCCATAAGTTCTCCGTTGTGGTTTACATATTGTAAAGTTAAAGTACATGGCAATATTTGCATATTTAATACAAAGTGGTTAGTGATTGGATTTGTAGCGAAATTTGTTACAATTTATAGCGAAAATGTTTATCAGATTAGATAGATATGACAAACAAAAAACTGTCATTTATTACTGGAAATCAGATAAGTAAATGACAGTCATTAATATTGAAATTAGCTATTTGGCATATTTGGCCAGTCGATATTTGGTGCTTGTTGAACATCAATGCGATTTACTAGTGCGCGGTATTTTTTCCATTTTGCGAGTAATTGAATTTCTTGTTCAGTGGCGATTTGCGAATCAACGGCGTCTTGTAAATAACTGATTTGTTCTGTTGCTTTACTTAATAATTGTTTTTTCTGAGATGTTGCGACATTGATGTCATGTTGATGCTGTTTTTCAGTATCTAATACCCATTTTTCACCGTCCCAGCTATCAAATTCACTGATTGGTTTTGTTGTTGTATAGCCATCAGGGATTTCACCCACTTCTTGCATGGTCTTTTCTGCACCTGTTTTAGTTGAGTAAACCTTAGTGCCACGTAAATCTTTAGGGTAGGTCCATTGTTGGCCATTGTGAATAATGGCTTGATTATCTTTAACGCTTTTCGGTGCATCTAAATATGCGTTAGCAGGTAAACCTACACCGACGGGCAAATATTGATAGGTAGCTCGTAAAAATTCGCCTTCTGTGTTAACGTTATAAATAATTGCCCAGCCGGCTGAGATGGTTAGACCATTTTTATCTAATACGGCTGATGCTGGTTGTAATTCATATTTCATTATTTGTTCTCCTATTATTCTGCTTTAACGATATACATAAATGCGATATTACGTGGTCGGTTTTCGTGAGCTACTGGGACAATTCTCGACGCATCAAATACTAACGATTGATGTGAGCCACCGGGATTTCCAGAGAGTGCGTATGCCCCCCAAATGAAGCCGTTTGTATAAAATGCACCATTACCGATATTGTTAGCAGAACCACTTACTACTGAATCGATAGAACCGTAAATATTCCGAATTGCATCAAATTGCCAACTCAACATACCTCGATCTGGATCCGCCCCTTTTCCGTTATCCCAGCCGCGGATGAATTCACCTCGTAAATCTGGTAAAAAGCCATGGGGGTATGTTGCGGCGAGCTTTGGATAATCTTCTTTATTAAAAGCTGAGCCGTTGCACTCAAACCAACCTGCCGGAGGCGTCATCTGCGGCCACGGCAGAGGAATACCTACCGGCAGATAATTAGATATATTTTGAGTGGTTAAAAATTCTGTCCATGAATAATCGCCTGAATAAGCTGGATTTTGTACATCAGTTATCACGCTGCGAAATTTTGCACGTTTACTAAGTACATCAATTGCAATATCAGCAAATGAACCATCATCTATAGCCGACCGCATCACATGACTATAATCAAACGGCTTGTTACCTTGTGATTGTTCTTGCGTGAATAAAAAACCGCTATATTGATTTTTTGTTTCATCAATAGATTCATCACCGAGCACATACGAACTCCCGATCCCGTATGAGTATTTTGTTAAAACAGGTTGACCTTTTATGCTTAGGGGACCAATCATATTATCACCGGAACGTTTTACTGCTCCGTTTGCTACATCATATGCTGTTTTAACCGCCAATGGCGTTGCTGCTTGATTTTCGAGATTAGAATCAATGGCTGAGTTTAATTGTACGAAGCCTTTTGATTTTGTGGTGGCATTTGGATGATTAGTTGATTTTTCATGAGCTGTCATTTTTACGGTAATTAAATCATCAACATATTCTCGGGTAGCCAATACCACTGCTGGGTCGATCTTTAATTGAATAGATTGGGCATTGTCGACAATAATGACCATTCTAATCACTTGTGTGCGACCACTACCTTCAGCTAATTTAGGCTTATAGGTAGCAGGGCAGTTACCTACGGCAATTAGATTACCTTTATCATCAAACAAGCCAATTTCATGAATAAACCAGCCGCCATCAGACTCGGGTATAACTTGTTCGGCAATAATTTGATTGGGGTTTTCTTTATCGACAAATAGTGTGTTGATAGCTGCACGTCTAACTTCGTGCACTAATTTGGTTTGGTTTGCATCAGGTTTTGGTATTTTACCGTTGCCATCTCCAACTGCCATTTGAGTTATTTTAAGTGGCACGCCCAGTGCGGTGGCATTGGCTAACAATGCCGCTCCTTGTTTAGTTATAATTGTATAGTAGGTTTGATTCATGGTGTTATGCTCATTGTATCGATTAAGTGAATAGTTGCGCCTAAATGGCCTTCTGATTGTGTTGTGACTGTTTCTGCAATATAAGGATAGATGTCTAAAGTATTACCATCATAGCTACTGGCGCCAATGGTTAATGAACCTTTAGAAACTAATTGAATTGCCAAATTTGATAATTGACGTGATACTGGTTTTACATCATCAATTATACGACTGAGTTCTTTATAGGATTCTTCTGTTATGCCGGTATCTAATATGCCAATTTCCAGGGCAAAAGAGCCTGGTATTTGATTGTTTTGCCACCATTCGATAATTTTAATTAAGTAACCAAATGGTTCTACTGCTCGGCGAATTGCCTCTTTGGTACCTTTGAGTTTATGAATTTCAAAGGCTTCGGCGATGACTTTACGTTTGATCTGTTCAGACCAATTTTCATCCCAACGGTCGACACTATATTGCCATGCCAGATAGGGAAGTAATTCGTAAGGACAAGTTTGCGGATCCCAAAGTGAGCGTAACGGTATTGGTGGCTCACAAGCAATCGCTTGTGAAAGATTTTTTTCCAGTTTGGTGGCAGTAGGGGGGAGTAGCGTTTTATTCGCCATAGCCTGCTACCTCAATTTGATAGTCTGAACAATAACTAGCTTGTTCACGGTTGATGATAATATCTTGTGCTGGCTCTTGAAGTTCAACACGTTGTACACCAACCGCATGTAATGCGGAAATGATTGCACTGCGACTGATTCTTCGTCCAATTCGATGCTTTTCGCTAATATAAGCTTGCAAATTATCTAAGGCGGTTTTTTTAATCGGTTCTGATTCGGGACCTGGATATAAGTAAAGTTTCGCTTTGATTTGGTAGTCAATTAATTCGACTGATTTAACGGTCACCCTGTCGGCAATCGGCCGACGATCATCTTGATTGACCGCTTTTTTGACAATTTCAATTAATTCATCAGAAGCTATACCATTATTGTCGCGAGCTAATATCGCTAATGTAACACAGGCAGGGGACGGGCTTTCTGCTGCGGCATCTAATACTCGACCATCAGCACTTCGTGCAAAAAATTCATATGCTGCGCGCGGTCCGGCAACTGATAATCCTTCAAATGCCGATTGAATTCGCACTCGAAAGTCACTATCAGCTTCTTTGATTTCTTTAATTGCAGGCACGACACTATTATCTTCAGCTTGAATGGTTAAACGATAAACATTAAAGTTTGCCCCTAAATTATCTAAATCCTGATCTTTGGCGTGAGCAATCATAAGTGCTTGTGAAGCTTCGTTTATTCGTTGTCGTAAAAGTAGCTCATAATAGCTGCTTTCTTGTAATAGCTTAACGATTGGTTCACTTTCAAATTGTAATGTTTTAGCAACTTCAAGCTGATCTTGCTCGTTATAAAGTGATAGGAATTTAGCTTTGCGACGGTTAAAGATCTCCTCAAAATCTAATGATTCAATCACATCTGGGGAAGGTAATTTTGAAAGATCTGTTAATGTGGCCATGTTGCTACCTCGATTTCGCTAGTAAATGTTTGGTTTGGTTTGTCTATTCTGGAACCGGTTATTTGTAAGGTTAATTTTTCTTTATCAGGAAATACATCGACAGCATCAAGTTTTATTCTGGGTTCCCATTGAGCAAGAGCCAATACCGTTGCCGAAATCACTCGTAATTTTGTTGCTTCTGTATTTGGATTATCTAAAAGTAAAAACAGTAATGAACCATAACTACGACGCTCAATTCTCGAACCAATTGGTGTTGTAAGAATATCTTTAATCGATTGGTTAATATGATCCATATCGTTAATCGTTCGTCCTGTTTTGCAATTCATGCCTATATAACTCATTGCGGTTTTCCTGTTGAATCAACACCAGCTTTAACGCCAATATGGGTGTGAGAGTCTAATACAATACCGTTTGATGATAGTTGCCCTTGAGTGTGGATAACATTACCGGTTAATGTGCCGGTACTACCTTTGGCACCACCACCGCTAGCACTGAATGATTTGAATGTTACATGATCGCTACATTCAACCAATGGTGTATCAAGTTGAATTTTGCTACCCGCTTTAGCCGTAATTTGGTCACTGGCTTCAATGATAGCGGTTTTGATCCCTTTGATGGTTAGTTGACTGGTTTCGGGTTCATATTTAAATGAGGCTCCGTCAGGAAATGTTACAAAATATCCATCCTCAGATTTAGCGGGAGCGGGATTGGCATCACTGAATATACTAGGTAATACACAACCTAACGCTAAGTTACCATTAGGGCTTAAAATAAATACCTGCTCACCAACTGATGGTCGCCACCAGGTACGGCTTTTACCAGCACGATGGGTGAACCAAGGTAACCACGCGGTAATTAATTCACCGGTACGGACTTTAACCCGATCACCATTGGTTTGATAAACAACGCCAGGGCGAATCAGGTTTTCAATTTTTCGTAGAATGTCGACTAAGTCGGCGGGATGATAATTTTTCATAACGCCTATAATGAAATTTTATCAAATAAAAATAAAGTAAGCTTAGTTGTAGCAAATAGGCTTACAAATTTTCAAAGAGTTAAGCTAGAACAGCGTGTGGTTTGAATAATGCGATCATTAACTTTCTTTTTACCCTTTTTTTTCTTAAAATAAAAATAACAATAAAATCAATATATTAATTGAGTGGTTAAAAAAAGGGTTTTTAAAAGCCAAATAGCACTTTGCCTTTTTGCTAACAGAGTTTATAGTATATATTGTTCTAGTTCACTGCCGTGTAGGTAGTTTAGTAATGCCTGGCTTCGAGATTCACCTCTAATACTGGGTTCACTGCCGTGTAGGTAGTTTAGTAAACATTTACCGATATAACCACCAATTGACTTGCGTTCACTGCCGTGTAGGTAGTTTAGTAAACTAGCCGATTTTGGATAGTGTACAGATCATCGTTCACTGCCGTGTAGGTAGTTTAGTAATGCACAAAGTGAAATAGATAGTCTTGTGGCACGTTCACTGCCGTGTAGGTAGTTTAGTAAGTCACGTTTTCACTAAAAAACGTACCTGATGAGTTCACTGCCGTGTAGGTAGTTTAGTAAAATCAATAATTATTTTTAGTTTTCGCTTTACTTGAATTGAAAAAATCGCTTATACTTTGCTCACGCTAATAGCGTGAGCTATAAATGTTATTATTTAATAAAGGGGATAATATGGCTAATTATAGTGTGGTTAACTCAGCAATTCTTGCTGCGTTACTCGCTTTTTCTAGTCAAGCAGATGAAATTTCAAACTCTTTTGAAAGCCCTTTTGTTGTAAGTAAAAAAAACGATAATAGGGTAGATGAAATAAATACCAATGGAAGTATCAATGCTTTATTAGAGCAAGCTGCCCAAAAAGCAATAAGCTCTTCTCTTAATTTATGTGAAATAATTGACAAGCGTTATATTGAATTAATCAATTCACCAGAAAAACTCTCTGAAAAAATGTTTATTGAGCTAAACAAAATAAACGATATGTTTCTGCTATTAGATACTCTTTTTAAAACAGCTATGGCAAATCAAAGCAAGATTAGCTCGGTACAAGAAGATCATCAGTTCAATGAAGTTTATAGAAATTACAAAATAGTTTATGGGAAATTTAACAAGTTAGTATTATTAGCTAAACAAATTAAAGTAGTGCCAACATACTTTGAAAGTGACATAGATTTCAATGGATTGAAAGAGTTAACAGAATATTCAACAAATAGAATTTTGGCATCTTAACTGAATGGAAAGGATGCTAAATGGACTTTTCAGTATCTATTAACGACCAAACAAGAGAACGCTTTTTCAAACCTATCTTTGATAAATACCCTAATTTAGAAAAGCAAATTATTAATGATTTTCAAAAATATAAACAAAGCAATGGTGATTTGGTTCCTAATTACTTCGGTAGGGATGTTGCTTATGTTGAACCATATTTAGCAAATAAGATTGGTTTAATGCACATTCATATGTGCTTTCCACCAAATAAATTTAATGATTCAGACGCACAATATTATAGGGTTTGCAAAAAAGGACAAACTGACGCTTGCTTAGTTTATATTAATGGCTCATTAAATATTAATCACTTCTCTCTATTAGCTATTTTTTCTCCCGATGCTCACAAAAAATCCAGAGATAGATCAATAATGAATTATATTTGTAGAGTAGCAGAAGATTTTTACAATAATAATTAAATACATTCCTTAAGTGCTCTCTATATACACGAGAATATTAATTGCCTTATAGGAGGAGTTAAATATTAACGCATTGTTTTTTATTGTTCTATTATAGCTAATTTAAAGTTGCATGTTCGAAGAACGGGTTTTCGACTAATACAAATTATTAGCTAAATTGCCTCTAATCCATTTAAAATCAGATAATAATCAATGCCTCAATATGCATTTTAATCTGGTATTAATATGTTTATTATTGTTAGGAAACAGTTGATTTATTAGAATTTTTCTTTAGTTGCTTACTTAAGCAGCAGATTATCACAATTGCCATAATCTGCAATTATTAATTAATGTTTTTTGACCGATAAATTTTTAGTTAAAATTTTGAGGAGAGCACTTTTTTGACATTAAAAAATTTGAGGAAAGGGGTTTTTTAAGCCCCTAGAATCAGCTTTTAACTAATATTTTAAAAAACATTAATGTTAGTATTAGTATTTTATTAGCTATGCAAATTAACAGTTATTAATAGCCATACTTTTCTAATGGTTCCTGTAATATTATTCGGTCGGTTAATGAGTCAAATTCTGTTTTTTCTTGTTTTTGTGTTGGTTTGATTCGTTCTGATAATCTTAATTCAATGGTTAAATCACATTGGTTGTCAGTGATATTGTTAACATGAAACTTGATTGCTTGTTGGCGGTTCTGAGCGCTAATCAATGCATCTGGTTGATTGTCCTGCATCCAACTAACTATGTTGGTGGTTAAATCATTAAAAGGGTAGTAATAACCTGGTAGATTTAACGTTAACGTGAAATGGTATTGAAATCCTGAATTGGCCACTGAGAAAGGCTCAACAATGCCATCTTTGATGATAAATTGATTTTCCGCCGTTAAATTAGCATTTAACAGATTCTTCTCAAACAAATAGTGTTTTAATTGGTTAATTTTTTTCATACGGATCCTTTAATCTTTATAAATAATCTTGATGGCAGTAAAACAGTGATTATCAATGCAATGAAATAGAGCTGAGGTTGAAATAAAATAACGGTTTATTATCAATCCTCGATCCAAATGTATTGACCTGAATATTAAACTTAGCTATTCATATTCTTAGATGGTGATTTTCAACTAACTGCATTTATTTTGTCGCCATCATTGTCAATTACTGTTGTTAGTCGAATTTACTGAACGGCAAAAGATAGCTATGTTGCCTTTGCTTTTTAATAAACAGAGTAATAATGTGATGTTCATTACAACTTGGGCTAGATAAGCGCGATGTGGTAGATTGAAAAATGAAAATAAGCAAACAGCAGCACTTGAAACTATCATCAACCATGCTAACCAACTGTATTTAACTTTGTAGCGACAATGGTTGCGATCGAAGGTAAATAATCTCACCGCAATCATTAAACAAAAAATAGCATTGAGCGTCATTATCATGATTTTTTGCCTCTAAAGTTATTGAATAAATCTGTTGGATCATCGAATTTTTTAATTAGCCATAATAACAATTTAACACTTATAGCAGATGCAACTAATGCACCTAAACCTGGTGGCATCTTAGTTTGAATATTGGCTGGAAAAATAGGGATGAGTAAATACAGCGTCATTTCTGCTAACAGTAATCCCATAGCAAATGAGATAAAAAATAGGACGATGCGGCGCAAAACAGAAATATATTGTTCACTAATCACAAGTAAAATCGAACCACAAAGTGCGCCTAAAATAATGCCATTTTCAATGTTAGGATAAATCATTGATAGTGAAAAAGCGCTAATAACTGCGGTAAAAGTTAGACTGGTGGGCTCTGTCATTAAATTAGTCCCATAAATTAATAGAATTAGAATTTTTTTCAGGTACCGATTCAGGCACGTTTACTTCAATACCCATAGGTAATATTGCTGGTAATTCACAAAGTTTTGGGTTGTTTTGATAAATTATTTCGACAATTCCGGCTGTTTTACCAAAAACTCGATAAGCTAATGCATCAATCGTTTCATTTTGCATGGTATAAACAATCATTCTTTAATTACTCCATAGTTGATTTGGATTTATTTTTAACAGCAACATTGATGGTGTTTCAATAAATAGGGCTCGGCGGAAAACAAAAGTGTCTAATCGCTTAAAACCATTGCACCGCCGAGATGTGAGGGTCACTCGTTGTAAATAGTTATTTGATATTATGGTCGTTGTTAACTGATTTTTAGGCAATTAACTAAAATTGTGACAAATTGAAATACAATATGATCTGTAATAGATTCGATACAATAAGCTATTAACTCAAGTAGTTATAAAATTAATTCAAAACATCTGATAATTATTAGTAAATGACTAACCTTATTAATATGACCTTTAGGTCTTTACTATTTACCATTAGGTAATTATAATCAAGTTATCGTGTACACGAAAAATTGTTAGTGTGTTTTTATATATTTATATTTGGAGATATATTCATGGCTTTTGCTTGCAGAAATTTTTCTCGTTCAGCGGGAAGTATAATGAATTTAAATCCTAAAACAGATTATCGCTCTTATACTTCGGTTGATAAATCTGATTATAATAATGCTACACAGGCAGATATAAATAAAGTAGCGGCAGATTTAAGGAGAGCTTTAGAGCTTTATGAGTCAGAAAAAAAACGAAAATGTTCCTACTAATAAAGTGCCATCTTCAGATGTTGTTCTGGAGATGGAAAAAGCTATCAAAAAAAATCCCGAGATATTAGATCAACTATTTGAAAGTCCTTTAATACAGCAAACCGTTATCCATAAAATTGAATCTTATAAAGGTCCACTTCCTCATCCTGATATATTAAAAAAATATGATGAAATCGATCCTTCATTTTCAAAGATAATCTTTCAACATTTCGAAAAAGAACAGAATCATCGACATAGTATTGATAATAAATCTATTGATGGCGCAATAAAAAGTGATAAACGAGCTCAATGGATGGCATTTATTTTGAGTTTCCTTATTATTACAACAGGTGTTGTCGCTACTTTTTGTGGTTATGAAATATTTGGAGCATCAGCTGTCGGTTTTAATATTGCTGGATTGATTGCAGCATATCTCAAAGGTAGAACAAGTAATAAAGATTAAACTTTGTATTTACCATTCCTAAAATATCGACCTATAAATTGCGAATATGATGTAAATCTACTTTCATCAATTTTGTTATAAATAAAATTTTACTGATTAATCTCCCAGATCGCTTGTTTATCCGCATTGCATTTTTCGATGACATGCAATAAATGTTCGTTGTATTTTAAACTATCACCAAAGGTCATTGGTTGCGGGGGTAAATTTGGCTGACAATTAATGAGTAGATGCGCTGGTATTGGTTGATTGACGAAGATTTTTCGCTCGGTTGTACAAGCTACCAGAAATGGGCATAGGCACCAGCTGGTTAGCGCAATAATTCTCTTTGAGTTGACCATTGATCTGCTCCTGATTTTGTAGCGATTGCTGTTCCAAAGATTGTTTATTTTTTTCGTTATCAGCGATAATCTGATTATTCCTGATAATTGTTTGTTGTAATTGGCCTAACTTTTGTGTCAATTGATTGACTTCATTTTTTGCCAATTGTTTTGCATGCAATAAATCAGCAATGATAAAAATGAGTAATAAAAATGTGAAAGCAATAGTGAAGTTTGTTTTGTTCATACTAATCCTGGTAAATAAATTGTTTTGCCGTTTTGTTTTACTGCAGTAACAACACGTCTGCGTTGGTTGCTATGACTAAATTCAATGTGAACCCATTGATTATATTCTTGAATGATTTTGTCAAATTCGATGCCAGCCGTGATTAAACGTTGGCAAATTTGTTTGGGATTGCCATAGGCACAATGAAAATCAACAGCGAGACCTTTGGTATGCGTGCTAGTTGGCGAACCTCCTACTTGAGTATTGAGAGCCGGGCAACGATATCCTGATGTGATGATGATTGGATGCGCCAAAGCTTTTCTAACTAATTCTAATTTGTTTGCCGTTAGCTGAATATTGGCCATTAATTCATCTGGCACATGATTATCTATGTTTAGCCGAGCAGCGGTTGTTGAGCGAGTAAATTCTTCTAATCTGAAGTGTTCTGTTAATCTCATGACTCTGCATCTCCTTTGATCTATATTATGAATTTTTCTTCCAGAGTTCTAATTAAGGTTGTTCCTGAGCAATCTGCTTGGTAAGCGATCATCTACAGTAAGTACAAATGACAAATCAAAATAGCTAACAGTTAAAAAGGTCAAGATTGCCACAAAAAATCGAAATAACTATTTGAGCAATTAATGTTTTAATAGCTGATTTGTTACTGTTTAATGGTTTATAAAAGTAACTTGCCAATAATGCATACTAAGTGATGATGAACAAATAAATAATCACATACTTGAGCGTTAGTCAGCATAATTGATTCTCAATATTTAAACGGCTGCTAAGCAAGTTTTCAGACCTATATTATAAAAATAATAAATTGACTATCTTTTTTTATATCTCTCTTTCAATCTTGATAGGTTATATGAAATAAGTTAAGCGGCCACTTAACACTGTTTAATTATACAGCTTTTAGATGTTTCAACCTAATTTATAGGGGTAAATTGATTAAAATTTCACAAGGTAAAAACGTTATTAATCAATTGTTTATACATTTATTTTAATGAGGTTTTGTAATGGATAATTTGACAATTAAAATCCTCTATTTTGGCTAAAATAGATAGGTATTTGACAGGTTTAACAGATTAATTAAAAACTTTGCTATCAAGGTTTAATTAATAAAAATAATCATGACTAATATGATTTTGAAGATAATTATTAGTAAATATGGAATAAACTGGAACGGTTAGGCTTTAAAAAACCCCGTTCCTCAAAATTTTTGAAATTGCTATGAAATGAAATGGCAAAAAAGAAGGATAGTTGATGATGGTTGTTAAGTGGGTATGAACTATTTTCAACTATCCTAACGTGTTTATGAATTATTTGAATTATCAGTTTGCTTAGCGGCTAGTTGTTCTTTTAGTGGTTCGAGTAAATCTCGAAACCAAAACAGTATTATGTCTTTATCATTTTCACGTAAATGAATATATTCAGTAATGATTCGTGAAAGTAATTCGGCGCGTTCAATTGTTTTCATTTTTTCCAACTCGTTCATTTTTATTTACCCTTCAACACTGTATTTATATACAGTATATAATAATTAGCTTTTCGATCAAGTATATTTTTTAAAAACTTAGAGCGAACTCACTACCAACATTTAATTCTTTGATATTTATCTATTTTGTTGCTGAATTTTTATACTTTTTACCTGGTTAAAAAGCGTAAATTATGGCCTTTTTTCTTCAGTTAAAAGTAAAGAGAATATGGCTTTTTAGGTGGCCTTTTTTTAGCTTCTATACAGTGGTCAGTAATTATTAAATGCAGCCCATCGAGCCTGTCGGTTAGCATCAAATGTTGATATGGGTTGATTTTGATACTCTCCCTTAAATAGAGGCGATTCACATTGAAATCATTATCCGCTAAACCGATAATTTTCAGTTGTTGTTTGATGATTCGCCTTTGTTGTTCACAATCATTAGTCACCGTACAGTTATTGACAGAACTCCAAGGCGTGCGTTCCGCCCGCAATGGTGATGCTTGATTGGCCTTTACACTATTTAGGCTACTCTTGGGTACTAACCGCCATTTTGTTAATCTGGTGTAAATAGTCGATGCAATCCCATGAATTGGCGCATAGATGCCTTTTATTTTTTTGATGATCTCCTCATATTGATTCAGCTTATCTTCATAAGCCAGGCGGACTTTAAGGTCTTTACGTTTGACTAATGGTCCTCCTTGATGCGCGGTATAAGCTGCCCAATCCCCAATATCAGCTGACGCTAATACCGGATCGATAATATCATCAGTCACTTTTTTGCTTTTTAAACGCCGTAGTTCTCGCCAAACACTGACAGGTGCGCCACCCAATTGTTGAAATTGACGAATCTTCCAGCGACTAGCCCAAGCGGTGATCGCTTTCGATGACGCTTTTAAGTTTTCGCCAGTTTGGGTATCTATTTCATTTTCGAGCGCATATCCGTCAATGTTTTTGGCAATATATTTGGCGATATAACCGGTTGCCGATCCTTTTTTCTTATCAATATCTTTAAATTCAAAGCGATTGATGGCGGCTCCTTTTTCATCACCATCTTCATCCATGGCATATATCCACATACTATAAAAAGCTTTTTGGATATCTTCTGGGCGCATAAAGATTAAAATATGCCAGTGAGGGGTACCGTCATGGTGAGGTTCGGCAACTCGAAAACCAAAAAATTGAATATTTTCCCGATTTAATTTAGCTCGAATTCGTGACCAAACTTTGCATAGATAGGCCTGTGTTTCTCGTGGAGTATTGCCTTGCCAGTTTTCAACAAAACCGCCTTTGGCATGCGCGCTGTGATATTTGGCGGGAGCCGTTAAGGTTATAAATGCGCCTTGGTAACCTAGCTCATCGGCCAAATCCTCAAAACCTCGCATCCGCGTCATCAGTTCTACTCGTCTGATAGCTGGATTCGCAATTGATTTATACACTTGCAAATCAAGAGGAATTTGTTCGCCAGTATCTTGATTTTCAATCATCATCTTTTCAAGATATTTTTGATTGCGACGCTTTTGCTCCTTCCACTCCATTTGACAGCTACGGCTAGCATACGGCGAGGCCTTTTTTTGTACTTGACCTACAGCAATGGCTAAATGCTCATGCTCAAAATCCCGACGCGTCTTTAATTTACGCTGCCACCATTCATGATTGGTTATTTTAGCCAATGCCTTAATGCAATTTTCGTTGGTTAATTTATTATGGTTAAAATCGTTCAAATAGGGTGGGGGAATGCTGATACCGCTTAGTTCTTTTAAAACGCTACGATAAAGTTTCTGCTCCAAACTATCGCTTTCAATATGATTAGCGGTCAAGCAAAAGTCCTGATCTGCAAGGCAACGTTGAATGTGTTTATTCAGATAATTACTTATTTCAACACTTAAATTGGCCAACTTTTTAGTGCCTAAAGTCGCTAATTGAGCAAATTCATCAGCAAAATTAATTGCTAAGGCACTAGGACTAGCAGCTTGATAATGTGCTTTAACTTGCGATAATCGTGCCTGAATATTGCCACCTAAGGTTTGCCGTAAAAAGCTGTTGGCAGCTTTTCGTCCTTCAGCTTGAAAAAGATTAATATATTTATCAGCAAAATAGCCAGCTAAAAAATCAGGTAAATCAGCAAAATATTGTGCACGGAAAGAATGATCTTCTTGGTCAACTTGCCACAATTTAATTTCATTATAGCTGATAGATTGTGGCATTTTTTTGCCACAATCAAACTGGGCTATTGGCGTTCTTACTATTTTTTTATTAGGTAAATACTGCCCTATATTTTCATAGTAATCACGCATAGCTAATAATAAAGAATGTTTATTTTTAGCAGGAATAACGGGCAAGAAGAATGGTTGGCTGATCATAAATTCTCGGTCGCAATTATCGTTTAGCAAACTGTTCTTTTAGATTTTGACAATCCACGCACAGTTGACAACCTTTTAACAATTGTCGGCGTTTTTCTGGGATTGGCTCACCACACTCTATACAATCCTTTGCTGATTCACCGGCAAAGGTTTGCCGATTAGCCAATAGATTATCCAGTTCAAGTTGAGCTAAATCATTTGCTTGGTCTATAATATCTCGCATTAGGCTTCAGTCTCATAGCTTTGGTTACGAAGCTTTTGCCCTTCTTGATAAAGGAGTTCATTTACTTCGCTTGCGGTTAAACCTTTATCAACAATATGTCCGCCTAATTGCATTAAACGGCTGATATAGCGATCACAAAGTCGTTGCTCGGTTTCTTGTTTAATTTGCTCGGTTAGATCTTGTAATTTACTTTGAGTGATATTGTTTAAATACATCATATTTCCTCATCTGGTTAGTTATTATTGTTTGGTAAAATCTTGAGGCTCGCAGTGGGCAAAAACATCAACGATGGCTTGCAAACGGCGAAGTCCGATTTCTAAATGGTCTATTTCATTATCGTTGAGCTGATCAAAGTTCAGATTACGTTCTGAATATGGCAATCTTGTGTTTAATGGTGTTATGCCTGCTGCTGCTAATAACAGTCTTTTTTGTCCAGGCTTTAACCGATTAAAATTACTGCGAACTAAGCTGCGATGCCCATGTATCAATTGATATAAATGTCTTATATGTTCAAGTTGACGAGCTCGTTCGATATTATTCATCGCTCTTCCTTCAATGATTGTGTTTAATCAAAAAAGAGCCATTTCTTGCGAAAAAGGCCTTGGCGTTATTAACTGATTTAAGTTCGGTTTAACGGTGTTTAACTGGCCATAATTTAACGATTTTCCCATTATTTTTTTCGATCCAACCATTTGGATTATGCTTATTAGTTTGAATAAAAATGACCAAAGGTTGTGTCGTCGATTTTTGACTTAAATAGATAGCCTGACTCATATTATTGCTCCTGCAAATTTAGTTCAGGATTAAACGCCTTGGCGCCTTCAAGAGTTAGGGCGGTCATATTAATTAATGTTGTCGAACGGTCATGCTTACCGGTAATTTTTTTCTTTCTTGTCGGCAGCAATCCTTCATGGACATATTTTTTAACAGTACGGGGATTCATACCCGAAACACGGGCAAATTCATCCACCGTGACATAAGGAGCTGAAATAGTGATTGAAATTGTTGTCATCATAGTGCATTATTCCTAGCATAAATATGCTTATGTGTAATTATGTGTATTTATGTGTAAAATTAAACATAATATAATTTATCATTAAGCTTGGCTTAATGTCAATTATATTTTTATCTTTTATTTAATCTAGGCTTAATTTAATATGAGTATTAATTTTAATTCTGGTGGTGCTAAAGTATTGGACCGGATCATTGAAGCATATGGTTTCAAATCCAAAGTGGAATACAGCAATTATTTAGGTACATCGGCAGCAAGCTTATCAATCCGTTATCGACGAGATTTATTTCCATCAGATCTGGTGGTTAAATGTATGGATGAAACGGGGGCATCATTACAATGGCTAGCGACCGGAGAAGGGCAATTTAATCCTGCAGATCAGACTAAAGAAACCATAATATCTGACGAAACATTAATAAAACTTGAACGATTAGCAAGCTTAAAAGAAAAGGGAGCTATTACTGAACAAGAGTTTAATGAATTAAAAGCGCAGTTAATTTAAATTAAGTTAGGATGAATTGCCGTTATGTCAGTAAGAAAACAACCTAATGGAAAATGGTTATTTGAAAAATATCTCCCTGGTGGCCGTCGAATCCGTAAGAACTTTGCCACCAAGGGAGAAGCATTGGCATATGAAAACTATCTTGAAGAGCAAGCTAATGAAAAACCATGGATTAATGAAAAAATCGATAAACGCCGTTTATCGGAATTAATCCAAAGCTGGTATTCGCTGCATGGCCAAACCCTTAAAGATGGGCAAACTCGCTTAAAAGCCATGCTATTTGCGAGTGAATGTATGGATAATCCATTAGCAAACAATTTCACCGCTAAACAATTCACAACATATCGCCAAAAACGAATTGAGGGTGAGATATATCGCACCGACCGCATTAAAACCGTTGCGCCCAGAACAATGAACCTTGAATTAACCTATTTCAAAGCGATGTTTAACGAGTTGATTCGATTGGGGGAGTGGCAACATAAAAATCCGCTAGAACTGGTTCGCTCATTTAAAACTGACGAACAAGAGATGGCTTATCTAACCAAAGAACAAATCCAATCGCTACTCAACTCATGTGAGCAAAGTAGTGCTAAAGATCTTACCATCATTGTCAAAATCTGCTTAGCAACCGGCGCTAGATGGAGTGAAGCTGAAAGCTTAAAAAGCGCACAAGTCAAAGATGGAAAAATCACTTATATCAACACCAAAGGTAAACGCAACCGCACCATTCCAATCAGTGACGAACTATATCAACAAATTCCAAACAAAAATGGCCAACTTTTTACCGCCTGCTATTCAGCCTTTCGCTCGGCACTAGATAGAACCGGCATCGAACTCCCCGAACGCCAATTAACCCATGTATTACGCCACACCTTTGCCAGCCACTTCATGATGAATGGTGGCAACATATTAGTCCTACAAAAAATCTTAGGCCACACCGACATCAAAATGACCATGCGCTACGCCCACTTTGCCCCAGATCACTTCGAAGATGCGGTGAGATTGAATCCACTGGAACATGATTAATAACACCGTGTTTTACAGAAGCTATAAAACAAAAAATAAACGCCACTTAAACAAAAAATGGCGGTAAACTGGCGATCGAATATGATTTTATAGCGCTTTATATGTGTTTATATGCAATCTCAACCTATTGATTAATATGTAAATTATTGATTTAAAAAGACCTTGCAAAGAACTCATAATCGATTGGTCACTGGTTCAAGTTAAGTCGTAAAATCTATTAAATGTTTTATCACTGTTCATTTTAAAATATAGATATTAGTTTCACCATATCTAAATTGCTTTTTGAATAATATTAAACTAATCTTAATCCTTAAAAAAACATTATTAATAAACAATTCTCCAACGGATTAACAGGAAGTTTAATGATATTTTCAAGGATTAGGTGTGTTAAACGTTATTAAATATTTGCTTAAAGATTCTGTATTGATCGTTCTCTTCTTCATATTCTACTTTAGTATGGACATAACATATTATGTAGTTTTAGAAAATCGCCACTCGTTTATTAGCAATATGGGTAAGCCAATTGTTGATGTTTTATTTGCTATCGCGGTTGTAGTTGAAATTATTTTCTTTCTCTCAATGTTGATAAAACTATTTGTTGTTAATAGTACACATTGGTTAACCTCTTATTTAGGATTAATATTTGGGTTAGCATTTTCTTTTGTTTGGCTATTTATTTTATATGTTTATTTCAACCAATATAATGGTGGGGGATGGGATGGTTTAGGGTTTCTCGTTTGGGCGTTTTTGCCTGCGATTGGCAGTTTTATAAGTTATATTATTTTAATACTTATCAGAATGTTATATTTTTTATATTGTGTTTTATCTAAATAATATTTTTTTGACTACCTGTCGTTTTTTTGATATTGCTTGAGAGAATTATTTTGCCATCTAAAGTAGAATGCATAACTGATTACTAAGCAGTTAAATATTAATTTTATTAGCGTGTAATCATATTTAATTGGATGAGATTTTTACCGGTTAACAGTGAAGTTAACTTAAGTTTTTAAGGATTAATTATGCCCAAAATTATTAAATATTTATCTAAAGATAAATTATGGATCTGTCTTTTTGGGGTTACTTATTTGGCATTTATAATTACTTATAATATTTTTTCATTAAAAAGCATATTCTATATTAGTCATGTAGCTGCATATGTCCTTCAGATAATATTTTGTATAACAATAGTTTTTGAAATTGTTTTTTTCCTAATACAATTAATAAAATTATTTATTACACCTCGGACACATTTATTAACTTCTTTTATAGGATTATTTTGTGGATTAGTTTTCTCTTTTGGCTGGTTTGGTTTTTTAAATTTTTATTTTGATTATTTTGATTATGGTTATAACAATGATTTGGGATTCATCCTTGCGGCGTTTATTCCTGCGCTAGGTTGCTTTTTAGGTTACATTATTTTAGTTTTGATTAAAACTTTAAGATGTTTATGTTGTTTTTTCCTTGTTAAACAATCCAATGATTCTTATCCATAAAGTAAAATATATTAAGAAAGCCTTTTAAAAAATTAGCTGCATTTTATTGAGTATTCGTCAGTTATTTTAAGATGATTGAGTACTTTTTCTTATTTGTTATTTGTTAATTGCTTTTAATACGCCATTATTATCAATTTGAGATAAGACAGAATTACCTTGCTCATTTTATCGAGTATTTAAACTTAAAAATCTAAATTTTTTATATTTTAAAGCTCTTTTAGCGAAGATATTGAGAGTTTATTCAATCTTGACTTGATTTTTGTTTCAATCAGCGTTTATATATAACTGTAATAAGTAAATCGGCTTATTATTTATAACATTTTACTGGAGGAGCTTATAATGGTACAAAAATTTGCTGCATACGGTAGTGATGTTTCAGCTGGCACTTATAAATGTGCTGATTGTGGCTATGTATATTCAAACCAAAGTAAAAAATCGTTACCCCCTTGTCCTGATCATAATAAAAAGCCACATAGTAAGAATGGTTGGTATGTGGTTAGTGGTCAAGGTGATTCAGTTAAAGATCCTCATCATACTAAAAAATAACAGTAATAATTTTATGTTGTAACTTTAAAAGGTAACACTCAGTGTTACCTTTTTGGTTATTAAGTATCGTTATTAAATTTTATTCTCGAATTTTTGGCTTTTGCCAATAAGTTTATTTTGAAATTGTGATCTTTATCACGTCGAAAAATAAAAGCAATATTTCATTCATTGCTAACCCTACCTTTCATTATTACCTATGGCTAATTTAGAAATGACTTGATTTATGGTAATAAAAAACTAGTTGTAATCATTTCCCGCCAAATATATGTCTTTCAGTAAAAAGGAAATTCAGTCATTTTTTGGCAATTTAGCGATTCTAATAAACTGCAAAGAAGATCACAATTTCATCAATATTTGATGTTTATACTAAGTCTAATATGTGCTTATTGAAAAAATTGTTTGTCCTTCAGGAGGTAATAATGAAAAAAAATATGAAAAAATTGGTTGTGTTAGGTGTGTTATCTGCATTGTGTTTACCAACAGGCGCTGCTTGGGCTAAAGATTATCAGTTATCAGGAAAAAATACTCAAGTTAAATTGGCTAAGGATGATAGTCAAAATAGTATTACAGCACTAAATATTATTAATCCATTGAATAATGATTCGGTAAAAATTGAAACGTTGTTTGAGATTGTTTTAGCATCAGGAGATAAGTTAACCGATAAAGATTTTTCACTAGATAAAGTGCAACAACAAGATACAGGTATGATATTAAATTATACTGGTCATGATATGTCGATTGAGACTGTTGTTAATCTAAATGATGATAAACATTTTGCTAGTTATGAATTAAGAATCACACCTAAGAATAAAGCACTTTCAATGTCATCAGTATCATTAATGCCATTCCGTTCACAGGCACCATTTGTGTATGGTTCAGTGGTAAGTTCACCGATTATTAGTGATACCTTCTTTATCATTCCAGAAAATCCATTAACCAATACGGTTGCTTATGAAGGTGGTGTATCACAAAAAATTCCACAAGCTATTCCATTACAAGCTGAACATACTTTAAGTTATAAAACTTACATTGGTACTTATGAAAAAGGTCAGTTAAGACGTAACATTAACCAGTTCATTGATAGTGTTCGTCAACGTCCATATAGTCCTTATTTACACTATAACTCATGGCTAGATATAGGATTCTTTAATCCTTATACTGAAAAAGAAGCCTTATTGAGAATCGATCAATATGGTGAGGAATTGGTAAAAAAACGTCAGGTAAAATTGGATGGATATTTATTTGACGATGGTTGGGATAATCTAAAAGGGAACTGGGGATTTAGTGCCAATTTCCCTAATGAATTTAATAATTTGAAAGCAGCTTCTGATAAGTATCAAACGGCACTCGGGATTTGGTTATCACCATGGGGCGGTTATAATAAACCACGTGATAAACGTGTTGCTAACGCGCCTGAATTTGGTTATGAAACTATGGATGGTAAATTAGCCTTATCTGGGCCAAATTATTATACTAACTTCCATAAACGAATCCTCGAATTGATTAATAACCAAAACATAACCATGTTTAAACTTGATGGAACGGGTAATGCTGATAAGGTTATCGCTGGTAGCCAATTTACTAGTGATTTTGATGCTGCTATCCATTTAATTGAAGATATGCGCAGTGCTAATCCAAATCTTTACATCAATTTAACCACCGGTACTCAAGCAACGCCTTCATGGTTATTCTATGCCGATTCAATATGGCGCGGCGGGGATGATGTTAACTACTATGGACCTGGTAGCAAAGTGCAACAATGGTTAACTTATCGTGATGCAGAGACTTATCGTTCTATAATTCTGAAAGGTCCACTATTTCCGCTTAACTCCTTAATGTTGCATGGTATTGTCTATGCAAAACAGGCGAAAAATCTTGATAAAGAAAGTGAAACAGATTTTGCCGATCAGGTATGGAGCTACTTTGCAACAGGTACTCAATTGCAAGAGATGTATATTACACCTGAATTATTAACGACCCAAAATTGGGATACTCTTGCTACAGCAGCAAAATGGGCAAGAACTAATAAAGATGTTTTATTTGATAGCCATTGGATAGGTAAAGACCCGACAAAATTAGGAGTATATGGTTGGGCTGGTTGGAGTAAAGATAAAGCAATTATCACTTTACGTAATCCATCTGATAAACAGCAAGTTTACTATCTAGATTTACAAAATGATTTAGAATTACCAAATAATGCAACTGATCGTTTTCAAATTAAAATTGATTATGCTAGTAAGTTACATGCAAAGAAACCAACAACTATTTCGAAAACAGCAATGTTAACGCTTGAACCTTTTGAAACAGTTATCATGTCATTAACCCCACAATAACCTATAAAGTGCCTTACTATGTAAAGGTAAGGCACTTAATTTTCAAGATTTTATTTGGAATTATGTTTACTATCAATAGATAAATTTAGTAAATAAATTTTGTCAAAAAAATTCAACTTATCCTCTATAACCTATATATTTGGGTATCTCAAAATTAAAGCTAAAAAATCCCCATATCAAGTTAAATTTTGGTTTAAAGATTATTAAATTGAGGAAAAATTTTTGCTGAGTAATTGGTATTAGTGATAAAAATATTCAAAGTTGAAATGATCAATATTTGTTTAATTTGATTTAAATTCTTACAATAAATTGTTAAGTTGGCTTTTTTTATCAGAAATATTGTGTAAGATAGCAGATATTTTTATTAATCATTATTATTTAGACCATTAAATAAATTAAAATATTTAAGATAACAATAAAAATATAATTATTTATCAATAGTTTTGATTAGAAATAGAGTTATAAGGTATAGAGTAAGGAAAAATGATGAAAAAAGTTATTAAATTGACAGTGTTGCTTTCAAGCCTTTTTATGTTTACGACCGTAAATGCAGCTACAGCCGATAAAAATACGGGAGTAAAGGTTACTAAAGCATTAGCAGATAGTGCAAAACGCTCATTGTTAGGAGAAAAAGGTAAATTTCCTATTCAAGTAGAGGCCGGTTATGAAGTTACCAATATTACCGCGAATATTAATAATGTGGTTTTTGAATACAAAATGCCTTCAGATAGCCAAAGTACCCCTTTGAATGATTTTATGGAGAATGTTAGATTAGGGCTTAATAGTCAATTTTGTGATAAACCTGATGTCGTAAATGTCTTAAAAACTTATGACATTCGTTTTATTTTCCGTTTTCAATTTTCTGATGATCGTAATATTCCTACCACTTTATCAATCAAAGAAATCTGTGAGTTAGAATAGGGAAATATTAGTTTATTCGCTATTAGGTGAATTTTAGTAATGAATCGAAACGTTGAGGTATTAATTTTGATTCATTACTAAGTTAACGACTTAATTAAAATTTTCTTCTTATTTTTTACCATCCAAAACTGCTAGTTTGATTAGGTTATAATTTATTAAGAATTACTTGCCGTTAGTTGAGCAGCGTTATCTAGTTGAAGTTTGTTTCTTAATAATATTTTTTCCAAAATAGACGTATATAATGGCATTCCACCCAACGCTTGGGCTATGAGTGTTGCACCTAAGCAAGTAATAATCATCGGTAAAATAAGCTGATAATTATCTGACATTTCCATTACCAAGACAATTCCTGTGAGTGGTGCTCGTACGGTTGCCGCAAATAATCCCCCCATTCCAATGATAGCGCACGCACCAAGTTCAATATGATAATTTGGGTAAATTTGTTGCGCAATCACCCCAAAAGCGATCCCAACCGTTGTCCCTAAGGCTAAGGTAGGGGCAAATATGCCACCTGGCGCACCGGAACTAAAGCATAAAACGGTAGTGATAAAGCGTAAACATAAAATAATCATCAATGTATTGATAGCGTAATTGCCAGAAACGGCATCGGGAATAAAATCAAAACCACTACCAGTTATTTCAGGGAGGATGAAGCTTATAACTCCAAATAACCCTGCCAAACAAAATCCAGTGATAACAAAGTAGTATTGATTAAATTGATAAAATTGTTTGAATCGCTCTTGTAAGGTCAATATGCACTTATTTGATAAAACACCAATAACGCCAAAAAAAGTCCCTAACAAGAGATAGAGCCATAAAGATTCAATAGGAACAGCATTAAAGTGGCCGATCTGAAAGACTGATTCCTGATTATATAAAAATTGATACATGATACTGGCCATAATCACGCCAACAAAAATGGCTTTTATTGAGGTCAAATTGTAGCGAAACTGTGGGCGCATCTCTTCTATAATAAACAGTATTCCAGCTAACGGCGCATTAAATGCTGCAGTAATGCCTGCGGCGGCTCCCGTTGCTAAAAAAGTATGCCGATAAGCTTTATTTTTAACTTTGAGCAGATCAGAGACCATTGCACCAATATTACCACCGAGTTGAACAGTAGGGCCTTCACGACCTAACACCATACCAGAGCCCAAAGCACCAATGCCACCAATAAATTTAACTGGTAGGACAGATCGCCAACGAACTGGACGTAAATCAAGTAATGCACCTTCAATTTCTGGTATACCTGAACCGCCAGATTCAGGAGCAAAACGTTTGACTAAATAGTAAGCTAACCCGCCCATTGTTCCTGTGATAGCAAAGATTAACAGATAATTAATTATTTCATTGTCGATTAGATCAAATAATAACGTTTTACGCAGTGAGATAACCCAATTCACTGCATATTGAAATAATACGCCAACAATACCTGTGATAGTGCCGATAACACCGGCAACTATTAGTACGATTAGAGGGGCTTTATCCTGAAAACTACGTATTTTATGATAAAGTTGAATTCTTTTTTTGATAGCAGAATAACTAGGCACAATATTGACTGTAATTAGAACAATGAAGGCAAATTTTACGCCTGTTTAATCGAAAAAGATAGTTTCAAATTTGTACTAAAATACTTGCTACTAGGACGATTATCTGATTAAAAACCTGCGATAATGCGCCATTAAGCAGTAATATAGCTGCGCGATTTTTTAATCCAAATAACTAAAAATATTGTTCGGCCAAAACTAAATAAACTGTAAGCCAGCCATAATCCATGATTTCCCCAAACTGGTACTGCAAAATATTGTGTTATCAACCAAAGCAATAACGCTAATAACATTGAATCACGGATTGATGAAGTGTAACTAATACCAGAAAAAACACCATAATAGATCAATCCACCGGCGGCAACGATAGGGAATATAATTAACCATGTTTGATATTGCAGAGTAAGATTTATAATTTCCGTTTGATTAGTAAGTAGCTTGATAATTGAGGTGTCAAACGCCAACCAAATAGCAATTATTATAATTGGGCAAATAAAACAGGCTTGCAATGACCAGCGTAAAGTTTGGTTATAGAGCTCCATACTTTTATTGCCCTTCGAGCGACCACTAAATACACTTGATGCATTAGCAAAACCATCAAACAGATATGCCATCATATAATGGATCTGAAATAAGACGGCATTAGCGGCTAATACTTCGGTATCGAATGTTGAGCCAATCGAAATAAAATGATTGGTGACTATTAATAAACAGATAGTCCTTATCATTAGATTGGTATTGACTAAAATGACCCCTTTTAATGATTGCCATGACAAAATAGCTTTTAAGTCGGTTTTTTGATGCGTTTTTGGTAGATATCGATAGATAAACCAAATCCCGATTAAAGAACAACTTATTTGGGCGATTAACGTTGCGAATGCGACTCCTTTGATGTCCCAACGAAACCACCAGACAAAAAGCATCGCCATTATAATATTAAGTACATTGATGAAAACTTGTAAAAATAATACTGCTTTCACTTTAGAGATACCCATTAACCAACCAACTAACACATAATTGATAAGCACAAAAGGTGCCCCCCAAATTAACACGGAAAAATAGCTATTAGCATAGCGTTGAACTTCTTGATTAGGATTGATGATCTGCATTGAAGCAGAAAAAATGAACTTTTGAAAAATAATAAATACCAAACCTAAAAAAATCGCAATAAATAGAGGGCGAATAAGCGAAGATTTTAGTAACAATGCGTTATCTAAGGCTTGAGCTGCGAAACCTGTGGTACTGACTCTTAAAAAGCCAAATAACCAGTAAATGGTATTGAATATTACTGTTCCTATGGCAATTCCAGCAATAAAAGCAGGATTAGGTAAATGACCAACTAAAGCAGTATCAACTACGCCAAGCAGGGGAGTGGTGATAGTTGACAGTACAAAGGGAATCACTAATTTAAGATAATCAATAAACTGATACTGTTGATTTGATATTGATGGGTTTGCCATTTTTTAAAAACCTAAAACTGATTCGAGAAGTTGGATAGAGTAAGGGTTTTTGACTTGATTAAGTTTGTCTATACTATCAATATATTCAATGATCTCACCTTTATAAAAAAATGCCACTTTGTTACAAAGATAAGTAATGGTCGTTAGGTCGTGGGTGATAAAAATACTGGTAAGATTTAATTGCTTTTGTAAATCGGCAAGTAGTGACAATATTTGGGTTTGTACTGAGATATCTAATGAACTCACAGCTTCATCAAATAAGATAAATTGCGGAGAGCAGGCAATTGCTCTGGCAATGCAAACACGCTGTAATTGACCACCACTCATTTGGTGAGCAAAACGATTATAAAAAGAGCTGTCTAAACCGACTTGTTCTAATAAAGCGTTAATACGCAGCTTACGGTCATCTTTGGCTAGTTTTTCATAGATGTCAATCGGTTCAGCAATAATCTGGGCTGCAGTAAAATACGGATTGACTGAGGCATTATAATCTTGAAATACCGCACTGATATCTTTACGCATTGCTGACTTTTTCCAAGCCCGTTTAGCTATATCCTGACCATTAAAATAGATGTTACCACTATCAGGTTTTTCTAAACCTAAAATCAGTTTACCTAATGTGCTTTTACCACTACCACTTTCGCCAATAATGCCAAGACATTCACCTTGTTTTAGTTCGAATGAAACGCCATTGATGACGGTATTCTTTTTTCGGCTAAACAGATTTTGATTCGGTTGTAAAAAAGATTTTTTTACATTTTCAACTTGTAATAACGGTGGCATTAAGTTGTCTCCGTGATCAAATTTGGATTATTGAAACCAATAATAGCATTGAACTTATTTAATAACTGTTTGCGTGTGTCTATCAAGTAACGAGTATAGTCATGTTGAGGATGGTAAAAAATTTGTTCACGACTACCTGATTCCACAATCTTCCCTTTATTCATCACAATAATATCATCAGCAATATGATGAATCACACCTAAATCATGAGAGATAAAAATCACGGTTGTTTTCGAGTTCTGTTTTATCTCGGTAAACATTTTTAAAATATGAAATTGGCTAATTGAATCAAGTGCTGTAGTGGGTTCATCAGCAATGATGAGTTCTGGTTCAAGCATTAATGCCAAACCAATCATTATTCTCTGTAACATGCCACCACTTAATTGATGAGGATATTTTTTATAGATCTCTTGTGGATTATTAAGGCCAATATTTTCAATCATTTCTAACGCTTTTGTCATGGCTTGCTTTTTGTTAATATCTTGATGTGCTTGCAGTGTTTCAACTACTTGCTTGCCAATACAATACAGTGGATCAAAAGCACTCATAGGATGTTGTAATATTATCGAAATTACCTTACCACGTATCTGCTTTAAGGTTTGTTTATTCTGTTGTAATAGATCACCATTATTAGCTAAGGTTAGTTTAGCTTGGTGTGGCTTAAATAATATTTGACCTGACACATCAAAATAGGGCTCTAACAATCCGATAATGGCTTTACATGTTAAACTTTTGCCACTGCCACTTTCACCAACGATACCTAAACATGAATGACGATTAATTGTAAATGAGACATCATCTAATAGCTTGTTACCATTGTCGAGGGTAACCGTAAGTTTATTCACTTCTAATAGCGAGCTACTCATGCTTTTGGTCCTTAGGATCTAAAATATCTCTTAAACAATCACCTAACATATTAAATGCGGCAACGACAATTAAAATTGCAATACCTGGAAAGACCATCTGCATCGGATGTTGGGTCATGACATTTTTCGCTTCACTTAACATTAACCCCCACTCGGCAGTAGGTGCTTGAACACCTAATCCAATAAAGGATAGTGCTGAGATATTTAAAATTACCCAACCTGTATCTAAGGTTGCTAATACCACCAGCTCTGACATAACATTAGGTAATAAATGACGGCAAATAATAAACGAATGTGGTGCGCCAATTGCACGTGAAAAAAGGATATAATTTTTTCGGCTATATTTTATGACTGAACTACGAATCATGCGGCTATACCATGCCCATTTAACCACAATATTGGCGATAATGACGTTTTCAATACCTACGCCTAATACACCAACAATCGCTAAAATCATGACTTGGCTAGGAAATGACAGCATAATGTCACAAAGGCGCATAATGCATTCATCAAGTTTGCCTCGTTGATAACCTGAGATAAGGCCAATCAGACTACCAACTACGATAGTGATGATCATGGTAAGTAAGGATAAAAACAGCGTAGAACGGATACCATAAAGCAAACGCGATAAAATATCGCGACCAAGATGATCACAACCAAGCCAATGTTGGCTAGATATGGCGGCATATTTACGCACTATACGAACTTTATTGGGATCATACGGTGCGATATAAGGTGCTAAAATACCTAATATAACGATTGTGGTGATTATGATTAAACAGATTAAAGCTGTTTTATTGTTAATCAGTTGTTTAGTTATATTCATACGGCACCACCATTATCTCGTAATCGTGGATCTAACCATTGATGAATGATATCAACAATAAAATTACAAACTACAAATAGAATAGCCATGATAAGAATATAAGCTTGAATGACCGGATAATCACGGTTCATGATGGCCGCGATACATAAACGACCAAGTCCTGGCCACGAAAAGATATATTCGACGACAAAAGATCCAGCTATTAATTGCGGAATAGTCATACCTAAAGCCGTGATAGTCGTATGTAGAGAATTAACTAACACATGTTTAACAATTATCGTTGTTTCTTTTAAACCTCGGCTACGAGCATAAAATACCGAATAATTATGCATATTTTCCAACATGTTATTACGTATAAAACGAATATAAGTTGAGATATAGACAAACGATAAGGTTAAGGTAGGTAAAATGAGATTTTGCCATGTTCCGTAACCGTTGGTTGGCAGTAAATCTAAATAATTGGCAAATAGCCAAATAAAGAGTAAACCTAACCAATAACTAGGCATTGCAGTACCTAGAAAGATAATGATACGAACAATATGATCAAACGCTGAGTTGGCAAAGATGGCACATAAAACACCTAAAATTAAACTGATGATAAGTGTAAATGCAAATGCCGACATCGCTAAAATTAATGTCGGAATTAAACTGCGGATCATCTCATCCCAAACTAGTCTATCTCGATGAATAAATGAACGACCAAAATCAAGATGTAAAACATCATATAGCCAAATAAAATAGCGTTCTAAAAAAGGTTTATTCAATCCCAATTCTTGACGCATACTTTCAATAGCATCTGGTGTTGGCATGATTTCGTTTAAGCGTAATGCAACTTCTGCAGGATCGGATGGAGCTAAATTAATAAGAAAAAAAGCGATAAAAGAGATACCGAATAATATCGGTATCATCATCATTAAACGTTTAATAATATAATTTAACATTATTCGCCAATAATATTAGTTTATTAAAAATGCATTTTCTCAAATGGAATATCAAATTGAGAAGGGGCGAACTCAATTCCTTTTAGAGATTTAACCGCAATCGCACGATTACGCTCATAAGTCAGCGGAATATAAACCGCTTCATTATGCAAGGTTTCTAGCACATAACGGAATAGATCTTGTCGCTCTTTTTCATCAGTTGAAATTAATGCTTTACTAATACTCGCATCAATTTGTGGTTTTTCTTTCAAGCCTTGTTGCGCCATATAATCACCATAAACCGGTAATTTCATTCCTGACAAAAATGATTGCGGATCATATGGTGTTCCCCATGAAATATCGAATACCATATCAAAATCACCCGCTTTTTGGCGATCACGATAACCTTGCTCTTCTTCACCATGAATATTAAGCTTTAATCCCACTTGCTCAAATTCGTCTTGCATATATTGGGCAATAGTTTTTTGAGAGGCAGTATTACTATCATAATAAAGAGTGATCTCAAACGGTTTACCATCTTTTTGGCGATAATCTTCACCTTTAACTTTTAGCCAGCCAGCTTTATCCAGTAGTGTTTCAGCTAATTTTGTATCGTATACATATGGTTTTAAACCAATGTTGGCATAAGGAATATTGGTTGCCATCAATGTATCCGCTGGAGCTTCGCTATTATTGAATATACCTTCTGAGATATCTTTCTTACTGATAATATGTTCAATAGCTTGGCGGACATTAACATCACTCAATTGGTTTCTCGTCGTATTCATTAAAACAATTCGACTGGAAACCGGTTTAGACATTAAGGTTTGAAACTTATCCATGCTAGAAAAACGCTCAAATGAATCCGCATCAACCATATTTTTACCATAAATCAGATCGATTTCACCTTTTTCAAGAGCCATTAGTCGACTTTGATTATCTGCGATTACTTTCATAGTCACTTTTTTCAGTAACGGTTTAGTACCCCAATAAGTTGGATTGGCATTAAACACTGCATACTGATCTTTCTTATGATCACCTAAAACATATGGGCCGGTACCAATATAAGATTTCACGCCATTTTTAGTTTCACCATCAATCATAGAATTTGGGGAAATAAATCGCATAGGGCGAGTGACGGCAATTTCAATCATAAAAGGGTAGTAAGGCTCAGAAAGATTAACCTCAAGAGTATAATCATCTACCGCTTTGACTTCAGTTATTAAACGCACCATTTCTAACCAAGTATGACGAACTTTGTTAGATAACACGGCATCCCAATTCAGTTTGGCACTGTGCGCATCAAATTTTGCTCCATCACTGAATGTGACATCTTTTCTTAATTTGAAGGTGTAAGTTTTACCTTCGTTAGTGATAGTCCAGCTTTCTGCCAGCCATGGAGAAAAAGTGCCATCTTCATTATAGTGAACTAATGATTCATACAGCATATTTTGTGCCCACATTTCACCTGAATATAAATGTGGATTTAAATCACGAATATCACGAAAATTTGCGAAAGTAATGTCATCTTTGGCTAAACAATTAAGGCTAAAGCAACTTAAGACCAAGACGATAAGTAATTTTTTTAAATGAGGAAAGTTAAAAGACATACCTATTCCATAAAATAATTATATTTTGGGGTAGCAACAATACAATAAATGATAATGATAATCAATATCACCTATACAATTTGCTTAAAATATAAGCAAAATACTATGAATAAATTTTAAGCGACAAATAACTCTAAACTTTATAGGGTTATTTACTAAAATGGTAGCATATATTAAATAACTAGCAATGAAAAGATAAAATAATCAGACAATTATTATCAAATTGCTTTATAATGTTTACGATTATTCATTTTTTCGATTATTTAGGAATCATTACATGTCATTTGACTCTCTTGGCTTAGATGCCAAGATTTTAAAAGCTATTGAAGAACAACACTATACCGATCCCACTCCTATCCAACAACAAGCTATTCCCGTAATACTGTCAGGTAAAGATTTAATGGCTAGTGCCCAAACCGGTACCGGTAAAACCGCAGGTTTTGGTTTACCCATTTTGCAAAAATTGCATCAAATGCAATTAAGAAATTCAGCTAAATCAGAACCGAAAAAAAGTAAACGCCCTTTATATGCCTTAATTTTAGCGCCAACACGTGAGTTAGCCGCGCAAATAGGTGAAAATATTCGTGATTATAGTCGTTATTTATCTATTCGTTCATTAGTAGTATTTGGTGGTGTTAGTATTAATCCTCAAATGATGAAACTTCGCGGTGGGGTGGATATTTTAATTGCTACCCCAGGACGATTATTAGATTTAGTACACCAAAATGCAGTCGATCTTTCGCCGGTAAAAATTTTAGTTCTAGATGAGGCCGATCGTATGTTAGATATGGGCTTTATCCATGATATCCGTCGTGTGATCGCTAAATTACCGAAAAAACGCCAAAATTTACTTTTTTCTGCCACCTTTTCTGACGAGATAAAAGGATTAGCGAATACCATCTTAAATTCGCCTGAATCGATTGCTGTGGCGAAAACCAATAGTGCATCTGAGCAAATTACGCAATATGTGCATCGGGTGGATAAGCGCCGTAAGCGTGAATTGCTCTCTTATTTAATTGGCAAAAATCAATGGCAACAGGTGTTAATTTTTTCTCGAACCAAGTATGGCGCTAATCACTTAGCAGAACAATTAACCAAAGATGGCATTAAAGCGTCGGCAATTCATGGTAATAAGAGTCAGGGCGCCAGAACGAAAGCGTTAGCTGATTTTAAGTCGGGACAAATACGAGCATTAGTTGCTACAGATATTGCCGCCAGAGGATTGGATATTGAGTTATTACCTTATGTTATTAATTATGAGCTGCCACAAGTAGCAGAAGATTATGTTCATCGAATTGGTCGAACAGGGCGAGCGCAAAATCAAGGTCAAGCTATATCGCTGGTTTGTATTGATGAACTTGCTCAATTAAAATCAATTGAGAAATTACTTAGAAAGCCGATTCCAGAAATTTTTACTCAAGGATTTGAAGTCGATCCTCGAATTAAAGCGGAGCCAGTCAAAAAAGCGCCAGCCAGACGAGCTCCAACAAAAAGAAGAAGTGCTGATAAATCTCGAACTTCTAAAAATCATCAGAATAGTATGAAGCAATCAAGCCATCATACACATTCTAAAACTAACTAAATTATTAAAAAGCAGAAGGATATTATTATGGCTAAGGTTAATCGCAGTCGTCGTTTAAGAAAAAAATTACATATTGAAGAATTTAAAGAGTTAGGTTTTACTGTAAGCTGGTCATTTGACGAAGGAACTAATGAAGAAACCATCGATAACGTTGTCGATCAATTTATCGTTGAAGCAATACAAGCTAATGGTTTGGCTTACGAAGGAAGTGGTTATTTGACTTGGAAGGGGATTATTTGTACCCAAAAATTAGGTAACTGTACTGAAGAGGATCGTGACAATGTCACTAAATGGCTTGAGAGTCATGGATTAAAAAATGTTAAAACCAGCGCTTTAATCGATATTTGGTGGGATGAATTAGATTTTTAATTCTTTATAACCAGCCAATAAAAAAATGGCCACTTATGTGGCTATTTTTATTGCTTTTTAAGCACCTTTATTCGATGCCTTGACTTCGCAAGTAATCTTCATAATTACCTGTATAATCAATCACTTTTTCTGGCGTGATTTCAATAATACGGCTAGCCAGTGAGCTGACAAATTCGCGGTCATGCGATACAAAAAATAACGTTCCTTGATAAAGCTCTAATGCCATATTTAATGATTCGATCGATTCCATATCAAGGTGATTGGTAGGTTCATCCATGACAATGATATTTGGTCGTTGCATCATCAATTTGCCAAACAGCATACGGCCTTTTTCACCACCAGATAGAACTTTAACTTGCTTTTTAATATCATCTTGGGAGAACAATAATCGACCTAAAATACTACGTACCGCTTGTTCATCATCATTAGGTTGTTTCCATTGACTCATCCATTCAAATACAGTTAAGTCCTGTTCAAACTCATATTCATGATCTTGCGCATAATAACCAATATTGGCATTTTCTGACCATTTAATATCACCTTGTTCTGGTGTTAATTCATTCATGAAGGTTTTAAGTAGGGTAGTTTTACCGATACCGTTAGTCCCTAAAATTGCTACTTTTTCGCCAACTTCGACCATGAGATTAAGATTTTTAAATAAAGGACCATTGTCGAAACCTTTAGTGAGGTTTTCTACCACTAGTGCATTACGAAATAGTTTTTTATCTTGCTCAAAGCGAATAAATGGGTTTTGTCGGCTGGATGCCTTGACTTCTTCCAATTTTATTTTTTCAATTTGTCTTGCTCGTGATGTTGCTTGTTTTGATTTAGCGGCATTAGCGCTAAAGCGACTGACGAAGGATTGTAATTCACTTATTTGTGCTTTCTTTTTCGCATTATCAGCTAATAAACGTTCTCTTGCTTGAGTAGCGGCAGTCATATAATCATCATAATTGCCAGGATAAATACGAAGTTCACCATAATCCATATCGGCCATATGGGTACAGACCATGTTAAGAAAATGGCGATCATGGGATATGATGATCATCGTGCTTTCACGTTCATTTAAGGTATCTTCCAACCAACGGATAGTATCAATATCTAAGTTATTGGTTGGTTCGTCGAGTAATAAAATATCCGGATTTGAAAATAGTGCTTGGGCTAATAATACCCGTAGTTTCCAACCAGGAGCAATTTCGCTCATTAGGCCATAATGTTGTTCGATAGGAATACCAACTCCAAGCAATAATTCACCAGCTCTCGCCTCCGCACTATAACCATCCATTTCGGCATATTGGGTCTCTAAATCAGCGACTTTAAAACCGTCTTCCTCACTCATTTCTGCTAACGAGTAAATGCGATCACGTTCTTG
This sequence comes from Gilliamella sp. M0320, assembly GCF_016101635.1. Taxonomy (NCBI): domain Bacteria; kingdom Pseudomonadati; phylum Pseudomonadota; class Gammaproteobacteria; order Orbales; family Orbaceae; genus Gilliamella; species Gilliamella sp. M0320. The sequence goes on along the minus strand of NZ_JACFQD010000002.1, from coordinate 232,539 downwards.
CTTGATTTGCCATAATTCTGTATGTCCCATAATTACGGTATCGAGAACAGTAAATTCCTCAAAAGCAAATTGATCTTGGCGTAATTTACCCAATCTTTCATGTGGATCAAGCGATACATTGCCTGAAGTTGGCACTAAATCGCCACCAATAATTTTCATAAAAGTTGATTTACCACTCCCATTGGCGCCAATTAATCCATAACGATTACCATTCCCAAATTTGACGGAAATATTTTCAAATAGAGGCTTACTGCCGAATTGCATTGTGATATTGCTTGTTGTTAACACTGATAATTACTCTCGAATTGATTTGCAACTAAACCGTAAAGCTCTTTATGAGATTTAAAGTAACTGGCAAAAATGTGATTTAGCTCACATTATGCCATAATAATGTCCTTTTTAGCAGTTTAGTTGTTAATTTTGTGCTTAAAAAGTTTTGTTTGGCAAAATTTTTTTACCATTGGTAAACATTTGGCTTTAATTATTGTTTACATTGTTAAAACGAATTGTTACCATGCCTGACTTTTTATTTTTGGTACAAGTTTGCTATGTATTACCTTATTTTTGTCACCATTGTTTGGTCGTTTTCATTTAGTTTTATTGCGGTTTATTTAAGTGGTCAAGTTGATACTTGGTTTGCGGTAGTCATGCGCGTTTTGCTGGCTTTTATTACCTTTATTCCTTTTTTACGTTTAAAAAATGTCTCTGTAAAGCAGATGTTGCTTTTGATGGGAGTAGGTGCATGCCAATTAGGAATTATGTACTTCTTTTATTACAACTCATTCCAATATATTTCGGTACCAGAGGTTTTATTATTTACCATTTCAACACCAATTTATGTCACTATTATTTATGATTTACTGCAAGGGCATCGACTAAGACTTAATTATTTATTAACGGCCATTATAGCGGTCATTGGTGCGGCAATTATCCGTTATGACCTCATCAGTCGTGATTTTATCATTGGCTTTTTATTAATTCAGGGTGCCAATATCGTCTTTGCTTTAGGACAAGTCGGTTATAAACGTATTATGGAACTCTATCCATTACCGCAACATCAAGCTTTTGCTTGGGTCTATTTTGGCGCAATAGTTGTAGCAACTATTGGTTGGTTATTATTTGGTAATGCTGACAAACTGCCTACCACTCAATTACAGTGGGGGATTATTATTTGGTTAGGTGTTGTGGCTTCGGGATTATGTTATTTTTTATGGAATTTAGGTGCGACTAAAGTCGATTCTGGCACACTGGCGATTATGAATAATTTGGTTATTCCAACCGGTATTTTAGTCAATGTCATTATATGGCACCAATCAATAGATTGGGGCCGATTCACTGTTGGTAGTGCGGTTATTGTTTTTGCTTTGATTTTACACCACAAATTCAAAAATTTTGCGGTGAAATAAGTTTATCTTAAGCAAAAGGTAACTGTAACATTATTGATAGAATTAACGGTGTTGTTATCGATGACAACGCCGTTGATATCAATAAGCTAGATGCGATAGGTCCTTGTAATACCTCAAACTGTCTTGCCATCATATAGCAATTTATGGCTATTGATACGGAACTTAATAATACAATAACTTGTAGCTCTAAAAGAGGTAATCCTAACAATTTACCTAGTATATAGGTCGCAATTGGTAACACAAATAGTTTGATAATACAGATTGCTATAGTGATATGTAAATCGTTACGAATTTTATATTCAGCCAGCCCCATACCTAATACGATTAATGATAGCGGTGCGGTCATATCACTGACCATTTTGGTCGATTTTTCGATAAATATAGGTAAAGGTATACCAGAGTAATTAACTGCTATACCGACAAATATGCCGATGATGATTGGATTTTTCGATACATTTTTAAAGGCTTTGATAAACCCTTTGCTTGATAGTTTACCCATTTGCACAAATTCAATGGATACTGTTGCTAAAGTCCATAAAATCAAAGCATTAAATATTACGATAATAGCGACTATAGGAATCGCTTTTTCACCCAATAACATATTGATAATTGGAATACCAACAAATACTGTATTTGTGTAAATTCCACCCATAGCAAACATGGTACTTTCAGAACCATTAAGTTTAAAAAATTTAACCGCAATAAAGCAACTTAAGGCAAAAACAATAAATGAGCCACCAAAAAATACTAATAATAGATTAATATCGATTTCTGAATGTTCAGAAAAGTGGCTCATAATTTGAAAGAGCATAATAGGGAAAGCAATATAAAAAGTGAATTTAGTTACACTATCGGTTACCGTTTTTTGCCAACGGCCCATTTTTACAGCAATATAACCTAACAAAATTAAGATAAATAAAGGTAAGGTGGTTAAAAACTGCTGCCATAATGTGATTAAAAATTCCATCTTAATATATCTTTCTATGCATGTTTTCTGGTGAAGTACCATTCTAATTCAGTTGAGCGATTAGAATCAAATTGGTAACCATCTAAATTAAAACTTTTAATATCATTACAATTATTAATGCTATTTTTTATAATAAATCGGCTCATTAATCCGCGTGCTTTTTTGGCGTAAAAGCTGATCACTTTATAATCATCTTTGGTTTTATCTAAAAATATCGGTTGAATAATTTTGCCATTTAGGTGTTTAACTTGTATCGCTTTAAAGTATTCATTAGAGGCTAAATTGATTAAAGTTGGTTGAGATGATTTTGCTAACTCTTCATTGAGTTTATCGGTTAAGCTTTCTCCCCAAAATTGGTAAAGATTACTATTGTCACCATTTTTTAACCGAATACCCATTTCTAAACGGTAAGGTTGAATTAAATCAAGTGGCCTTAATAAGCCATATAACCCAGACAGAATACGTAAATGCGATTGCGCAAATTGCAAGTCACTAGCAGTAAAATCTTCAACTTGTAGACCTTCGTATACATCGCCTTTAAACGCTAGAATCGCTTGTCTGGCATTTTGTAAATTAAAATCAGGATGCCAATTCTGGAATCTTTCATAATTGACTGCCGCAAGTTTGGGGCTGATAGACATTAATTTAGCTAAATCATCGCTAGTTAGCTTTTTACAAACAGTAATAAGTTGTTTTGTTGCCTCTAAACATTCGGGTAGGGTATGGGTTGTAGAGATTAATGGACTTTGATAGTCAAGGGTTTTGGCTGGAGAGATGATAGTTAGCATAAAGAGTGTTACCTATTGTGTTTTGTGCGAATAGGGTTTATTTTACCTGTAATCTTAGCAAATAAGGAGAATAAATATGAATAGTACCAAAAAAGAAATACATGATATTCGATCTTGGGCAAATATTCGTGAAACCTCTATTGAAATTGCCGAGGCTATTTTTGAACTCGCTAATGATGATGAAAAATTAGCAGAACAAATTTGGGAAGAAGGTAGCGATGAAGTATTACAACGCGCTTTCGCTAAAACTAAAGCTAATAAGCTCTTTTGGGGCGAACAGACCATCGAACGTAAAAACGTTTAATATGTATTATAAATCAATAAGTTAACTAAATTTAGTGTTATCAATAGGATTGTAGAGTTTTATGAAAATAATAAAATTAATGACTATATTTATTATTTTTATGCCACTACAGGTTTTTGCTAATTCAAAATATGCTGATTTAAATCAGGACGAATTGCGCATCTACTGTAGTGGCGAGCCTTCAGAAAGAGCCATGACTGAATGTTTAGAAAAAATTTTTTATATTAGTCAAGCGGAATTAGATAAATCGCAAAAGAAATTTTTCAATGAACTTGATAATTGGTTTGAAGATAAAGAATACATCGTAATTGCCAAAACTAGATTGAAAAAATCTAACCAAGAATTTATTAAATATCGCAATCTGCAGTGTGATTTTGCACGTTCGTTAGGTGGTGGAGCAATTGATAATGCGCTAGATATGATGAAATTTTCTTGCCTTGCTGAACTAAATTTTCAACGAGCAAAACAACTAGATCTTTATCTTAAATAAATTAAAGTACAAGATGAAATCCTTATTTAAATTATTGTATTGATTTTTGAGATATAAACATTTTGGTTTTAACGTTCTGTTATAAATGAATTAATTATTATAGTTACTATTATAATAATTTTTCTATTTCTTATAGCAAAATAAAATTATCAATAGTTATTCTCAGTATATAATAAAATTTTAAATGACAATTTGATCTTGATATGAAATTAACTTTTTTAGGGACAAGTGCCGGTTCGCCAACCGCAGAACGTAATGTAAGTAGTGTTATGCTTGATCTCCGACAAGAACGAGGGCGATTATGGCTGTTTGATAGTGGTGAAGCAACGCAAATGCAAATGCAAAAGGCCAATTTTAGTTTAGCCAAATTGGAGATGATATTTTTGACTCATTTACATGGTGATCATCTATTTGGTTTACCGGGGGTGTTGACAACTCGTTCATTAATGCAAAATCAATCGGCATTAACGTTAGTTGGACCTAAAGGTATTAAACAATTTATTCAAACAGTGATTGAAATTAGTTCTTCATGGCTTACTTACCCTTTAAATATTATTGAACTTGAACAAGATAGCTTAGTGTTTGAAGATAATAAATTTCGCGTCGACGCCAAATTATTACAACATCGAGTCCCTTGTTTTGGTTATCGTATTGTTGAAAAGGATCTTCCTGCAACGCTGGATATTGATAAATTAAAAAAAGATAACATCCAAATAGGTTCACATTATGCTCATTTAAAAGAAGGTTTAACCGTTACTTTAGAAGATGGTAGAACAATTAATGGTAAGGATTATCAAGGCGATATTAAGCAAGGCAAAAAAGTAGCTATTTTGGGTGATACCATCCCTTGTCAAGCATCCATTGATTTAGCTGAAAACGTCGATTTATTAGTGCATGAGGCCACTCAAGAGCAAGCTCTTGAGGCAAAAGCCATTGAACGTGGGCACTCAACGACAATACACGCTGCCAATATAGCTAAGCAAGCTAATGCTAAAAGGTTAATCATAACGCATATTAGCCCTAGATATAGTATTCAAGATAATCAAAAACTGGTTAATGAAGCAAGGAGCATCTTTGCTAATACTGAAATTGCTACTGATTTTGCCACTTTTCAAGTTTAATCAATCACGCCGACTTTGTCGGCTATTACTAATAAAACTAATCAAAGCCAAAACTATAACAATAACAATAACAATAATTAAAACATGACTTTTCTTGTATATTTTTACTAAATCAAGATGACCATATTTGTAAAAAATATTGAGGAGTCTATACCGTCTTAAGATTAAAATGATTAATTAATATCATTTAGTATCACTATTTACAGAAAATTTTTATTTATGATTGTAGTGGTCAGATAACTTTATAAATAAATTTTATTAAGTGATAAATGTAGGATGAAAAAGTAAGTTTTTGTAAAAAATATTGAGAAGTCTATACCGTCTTAATATAAAAATAATGAATTTTTGTGCTTTAATAGCATTAAGCTGATTCGCCGACATTGCCGGCGAATGTACTTTTTATAAACAAAAATCTTTAATTAAATTTTCAATGGTTAATTTGGTTGGTTTTAAGAAATCCATTGAAATAAATTCATCTGGTTGATGAGCTTGCTCAATAGAGCCTGGTCCTAAAACGATGGTTGGGGCGATTTGATTTAAATATGGTGCTTCAGTACTGTAGTTAACGGTTTGCGCGGTGTGACCAACCAGTTTTTCGATATGATTTAATGCTGGATGATCTTTTTTACATTCATAGCCCGGTATTGGTGATACTTCATATTCGATGGAAACTCGATTAGGATATTGGTCCATAACGGGTTGTAATGCTTCACAAAGGGCATTATAAAGTGAGTCAATATCGTTATCTGGTAAAACCCGAATATCAATAATCAATTCACAACAGCCACAAATACGATTAGCTGCATCACCACCATGAATAACACCAAGATTCATGGTTGGATAAGGTACGCTAAAGCCATCATTATGATATTGTTGTTTGAATTTTTGTTTCAAAATAAGTAATCTTTCAATCACTAAATGCATGATTTCGATAGCATTAATACCTTTGTCTGGATCACTTGAATGGCCTGACTTACCAATAACTCTAATTGAATTAGATATAAATCCTTTATGAGCACGAATAGGAATCAATGAGGTAGGTTCGCCGATAATTGTGCAGTCTGGTTGTAGTTGCGTTTGTTGGGCAAAAAATGAAGCGCCAGCCATTGATGTCTCTTCGTCTGCGGTCGCTAATACATAAATTGGTTTGGTTAATGTTTTAAGATCGATATCACGCAATGCATCTAATATAAATGCAAAAAATCCTTTCATATCTGCAGTGCCTAGCCCATAAAGCTTATTATTTTCTTCGGTTAACTTAAATGGATCTTTGCTCCATTGTCCATCATCAAAAGGCACTGTATCACTATGACCACTTAATAATAGGCCGCCTTGAGTTTTATTGTCACTATTGGAATAGGTGGCTAACATGTTAAATTTATTACGTGTATTTGGTACAGGTTGAATGTCAATTGTAAAGCCTAAATCAGCAAACCATTGCGCTAATTTGTCAATTAGTGGCTTATTGGAATAATCTAATTTTTCATTGGTTACATTACTGATAGTTGGAGTGGATATTAATTCATTATAAATTGTCAAAAAAGAAGGAAGAGCCATAAAATCACCTTTATTAAATAAGTCATAACGCTGAGAAAAATATATTTAATTACTATATTTCCTTACAGCACAGCTAGCAATAGTTTGTTGCTATTTTGTTAGACGGTTATTGATTAGCAACTAATTGTTTTATCTTTGAATATTTCGCTACTATTATAGTTAAAGATAGGCTAAATATTATTTGTCATTATTGATATAATAACTTATTTTAAAGCTACTCAAAGTAAAAATTTATTATCAATCACTAATAAGGAAATAGACAGTGAAGATTAAATCATTATGTTTTATTGGTTTACTCATGCCATTTTTCGCAAATGCCCAAAATCCATCATTTGATGATGATTTTAGTCATTTATTAAAAAGCTTTACCCAATGTGATAAGACTTTTTTTTCGGATTTAAATAAAAAAATATATCGTAATTATTTTCCAATCGTAAATTTACCAAATGGTTATAGCAAATTTGTCACTAAATCAAATAATAATCCTAAAAAAAGTAGACTTACATTTGATCCACCCATTATCTTTAATGGTTTAAAAATCGAAAGTTTTGATCAGTCCCAATATATTTACAATGAACATCTGAAGTACTATTTTTGGGGATTTAACACCGATAATACCTTTGAAGAGATTAAAAGTGCGTTACCATGGGTTGATTGGCAAATATCGGCTGATGGTACGCTTGATGTTGCCAATGCGTTATTTTATAAAGATGGTGTTTGGTCTGACAATAAACATGTATTAACCAATGACTCTCCAGTAAGAGGCACTGCTGAAAATTTATTGTTTCTTGAATATGATAGGTTTAGTGGCAAAGTCATGATTCAATGTTCAGTTCAAGGTGATATTCCATTAAAAGAATTAAAACGGTTTAGACCGGATTTATGATCTTTTTCAAGATAATCGTTTAACATTTATAAGATAACTCCAAATTAATTTTATATTGATTTGGAGTTTAGTTTTTTTTATTAACCTCATTCTATTGACTAAATCAATAATATATTAAAATAATTTTCAATTAAATTAATTGGATATTCATTTTTTTTGCTTTTCTTTATAAATCATCATCTACGTTTATTGTGATCTCTATTTAAAATTATAAATGACCTTTTTTAGCTTTTACTGCGTTTGTCTTGCGAGTTGATATTATTTATAAAATACATTTGTTATGATGAGCATATTGAAAATAAATCGATTCTAACGATTAAATTTTTCGTTAAGTTATATTATAGATTTGTCACTTTAGAATAAGGTGTTATTCATGAAACAAATAAACAAAAAATGGATTGTTATTGCAGTTGTAGTTGTTATTATTGGTTTTATTTTGTGGCAGCAATTTAAGCCTGATGGCTATGGTGCTGATTTTACTAGTGGCAACGGACGTATCGAAGCTACTGAAATCAATATCTCTACCAAATTAGCCGGTAGAATTGAAAAGATTAATGTTGAAGAGGGCGATTTTGTCACTGCAGGCCAACCGCTAGTCATTATGCAAACTGATACGTTACAAGCGCAATTAAATGAAGCCCAAGCTCAACATCGACAAGCTATGAGTAATGAAGCGACATCAAAAGCACAAGTAGCTTTAAAAATGAGTGATAAAGTTGCTGCTTTAGCTGGTGTTACACAAAGAGAAAGTGACTTAGATATAGCCAATAAGCATTTACAACGTACTGCTGCACTTTATCAAAAAGGAGCGATTTCAGTACAACAATTTGATGATGATACTGCTAAAGTAAATAGTGCCAAAGCCGCATTAGATTCAGCTAAATCACAAGTTACTGCTGCCGATGCAGCGATTGAAGCTGCTCAAGCTGGTGTAGAAAGCGCTAAATCAGCGATAAATGTAGCGTTAGCGAATATTAATCAAATTCAAGCTGATATTAATGATAGTACCTTAACCGCTCCTGTTGATGGCCGTATTCAATATCGTATAGCCCAACCAGGTGAAGTTTTATCTTCAGGTGGAAAAGTATTAAATCTAGTCAATCTATCCGATGTTTATTTGACTTTCTTTTTACCAGAAACAATTGCGGGGAAAGTGGGTATTGGTGATGAAGTTAGACTTGTGTTGGATGCTCTTCCAGATAAAGCTATTTCAGCCAAAGTTTCGTTTGTATCTAGTGTGGCACAATTTACGCCTAAAACAGTTGAAACCAAAGATGAACGTCAAAAGTTGATGTTTAGAGTTAAAGCACAATTAAGTCCAGAATTGTTAAGATGTTATATTACTCATGTTAAAACCGGTCTCCCTGGTGTTGCATGGGTTAGACTTGATCCTAATGCGGAGTGGCCTTCAGGTTTATCTGATGTTGCAAAATGCCAAACAAAATAATTGGAGATAGCATATGTCAGAATCGGATGTAAAGGATTTGAGGTTACTTGCTGAAGGTAAAACCATTGAAGATGCAGTTGTCAATGTCAGTAATGTAACATTACATTATAAAAAAACTTGTGCACTCAAGGATGTCAGTATTGCTATCCCACCAAGATGTATGGTGGGATTGATTGGTCCCGATGGAGTGGGTAAATCTAGTCTATTATCTTTGATAGCCGGCGCGCATGTCATCCAAGAGGGATTAGTTTACGTTTTAGATGGGGATATGAAAGATAAATCACATCGTCAAAACGTATGTACCCGTATTGCTTATATGCCACAAGGATTAGGTAAAAACCTTTATCCTACACTGTCAGTCGAAGAAAATTTACAATTTTTTGCCCGTCTATTTGGTAATAATGCCGCCGAAAGACGGCGACGTATTGATGAGTTAACTAAAAGCACTGGTTTATATCCTTTTCTATCTCGGCCTGCGGGTCGTCTTTCTGGCGGGATGAAACAAAAGGTAAGTTTATGTTCGGCTTTGATTCATGATCCTGATTTACTTATTCTTGATGAACCAACAACCGGTGTTGATCCGCTTTCTCGTGCACAATTTTGGCAACTCATTAATAAAATCCGTGAGCAACGTCCACAAATGAGTGTTATTGTTGCTACTGCGTATATGGATGAGGCACAAAACTTTGATTGGTTAGTGGCAATGTATGGCGGTAAGATCCTCGAAACAGGTACACCACAAGCACTGTTAGCCAAAACAGCGAAAGATAATTTAGATGATGCTTTTATTCAATTAATGCCCGAAGATGCTAGGGAAGGTTATCAAGCGGTTGAAATCCCTCCATTAGATTTAAATCAAGATTTACCGGTGGCAATTGAAGCAAAAGGATTAACTAAGCAATTTGGCGATTTTATTGCGGTTGATCACGTTAATTTCTCTATAAAGCAAGGCGAGATTTTTGGCTTTTTAGGATCAAATGGTTGCGGTAAATCAACCACTATGAAGATGTTAACTGGTCTATTACCAATTTCGTCAGGTGAAGCGTGGTTATTTGGTAAACCGGTTGATGCCAGTGATATTAATGTAAGACGTCATTTAGGTTATATGTCGCAGGCGTTCTCACTTTATAGTGAATTGACGGTTGAGCAAAACCTTGTTTTACATGCTCGTTTATTTGGTATTGAAGAAAGTAAAATACCGGCAAGAGTTGAGGAGTTAGTTAAGCGTTTTGGTCTGGAAAATGAATTGAAAAGTTTGCCAGATAGTCTACCGTTAGGTGTTAAACAGCGACTTTCTTTATCGGTCGCAGTGGTTCATAATCCTGAAATTCTTATTCTTGATGAACCTACTTCTGGCGTTGATCCGATTGCTCGTGATGACTTTTGGCGTTTAATTATTGAACTATCGCGAAAAGATAAAGTTACCGTATTTATCACCACCCATTTTATGAATGAAGCGGCTCGTTGTGATAGGATTTCGTTAATGCATGCTGGTAAGGTTTTAGCTAGTGATACGCCAGATAATATCATTAATTCTAAAGATGCGAAAACCCTTGAAGAGGCCTTTATTCGATATTTAGTTGATGCCGGAGCAGATGATACTCATAGCGATGAAAAAATCAGTGAAGAGCCGAAAACTGTTCCGAATAAACCAGCTCAGACAGGTAATCAACATCTACAAGGATTTAGTCTAACTCGTTTGATTGGTTGTTTGTGGCGTGAAACACTTGAGTTATCCCGCGATCCATTGCGCGCTTTATTGGCACTGTTAGGTTCAGCGATATTAATGTTGGTGATGGGCTATGGTATCACGATGGATGTTGAGGACTTAAATTTTGCAGTATTAGATCGTGATCAAACGATCACCAGTCAAAACTATATTACTAATCTATCTGGCTCCAAGCGTTATTTTATCGAGAAACCGCCAATCACAGATTATGATGATATGGACCATAGGATGAGAAGTAATGAGATAGCGTTGGCGATTGAAATTCCCCCTAATTTTGGCCGTGATATTCAACGCGGTGATCCAGTTAATATCGGTATCTGGATTGATGGCGCCATGCCATTACGTGCCGACACAATTAAAGGATATGTACAAGGTATGCACCTTGCGTGGTTAAGTGACAAAATAAAAACCACTACCGGCACCGCATCTAGCTCATTGGCAAATATTGAGACCCGCTATCGTTATAATCCGGATATTAAAAGTTTGCAAGCCATGGTTCCTGCGGTCATTCCTATTTTGCTCTTAATGATTCCGTCAATGTTAGCGGCATTATCCGTAGTGCGTGAAAAAGAGATGGGATCAATAATTAACTTATATGTAACGCCTGTTACTCGAACTGAGTTTTTATTAGGTAAACAGGTTCCTTATATTGTTATTTCGATGCTTAGCTTTTTATTGCTGTTGCTTATGGCGGTTACGATATTTGGTGTACCGATAAAAGGCAGTTTGCTAACTTTATGTTTAGCTGGATTAGCTTATTGTATCATTGCTACTGGCTTTGGTTTACTTGCTTCGACGGTAACACGTAGTCAAATTGCGGTTATCTTTTTAACCTGTGTTGGTACCATGTTACCGGCGATACAGTTTTCGGGGTTACTCAATCCAGTAGCATCACTAGAAGGGAGTGGGCGATATATTGGTGAAGTCTATCCAACTACCCATATGCTTATTATTGCTCGGGGTGTTTTTAATAAGGCATTAGGATTTTTTGATTTACATAACTCGATATTTACCTTACTAATTACTATTCCGATTATACTTGGTGCAAGTATATTCCTCCTCAAGAAACAAGAAGGATAGATATTATGCAAAGTTTTATTAATATTTATCGCTTAGGTATTAAAGAGTTATGGGGATTGATTCGTGATCCAATCATGTTATTGTTAATCGCCTACTGCTTTACGCTGGATATTTATACCGCAGCTACCGCAACTTCAGACTCACTTCATCATGCTTCAATTGCGGTGGTTGATGAAGATGATTCGCCTTTATCAAGGCAAATTATCGCAGCGCTTTATCCGCCAATGTTTAATAAACCAGTTAAATTAAATTCAATGGATGAAGTTGATCGCGGAATGGATACTGATAGTTATACTTTTGCATTAAATATACCACCTAATTTTCAACGTGATGTGTTAAATAACCAAAGTCCAGAAATTCAACTGAATATTGATGCAACCCGAATGGGGCAGGCTTTTGTAGGTAATGGTTATATTACGCAAATTGTCACCAGCGAAATAACTAAATACTTTAATCAAATTGATAAACCAACCAGTTTGCCGGTCAATATTGAGGTTCATGCAGCCTTTAATCCTAATTTAACCCGTTCTTGGTTTGGTTCTGTCATGGAGATTATTAATATAGTTACCACATTGTCTATTATTTTAACCGGCGCAGCGTTAATGAAAGAGCGTGAGCATGGTACTATCGATCACTTGCTATCAATGCCTGTGACACCATTTCAAATTATGATCTCAAAAGTTTGGTCAATGGGGTTGGTGGTACTAGTTTCGACTTGGGGTGCATTGTTAGTCGTTGTTCATGGTTGGTTAAATGTGCCAATTGAGGGCTCGATTTCCTTATTTTTAGTTGGTGCTGCTTTGCATTTATTCGTGACAACGTCACTCGGTATCTTTATGGCGACGGTGGCTAAATCAACCGCACAATTTGCGATGCTATTTATTTTGATTCTTCTACCGTTACAGATGCTTTCAGGTGGTAGTACGCCAAGAGAGAGTATGCCGGAAGTGGTACAAAATATTATGTTATTTGCGCCAACCACTCATTTTGTCGAATTAGGGCAGGCAATTTTATATCGAGGGGCTGGTTTAAGTGTGGTTTGGACCTCGTATGCGTGGTTATTAGGAATCGGTAGTGTGTTTTTCCTTATTGCACTGAAACGCTTTCGTAGTTCAATTGTTAATATGGGCTCTTAATTTTATGAATAATAAAAGTGCAAAAATTAACTTTATTTGCACTTAATAATTTAAATTATTAAAGTTTTTTATGAAAAAGATTCATTTACTAAAATATATTATCGCAATTTTAGCTGTTATTGCTATTCCTTTTGCAATGGCTGAGTCTTCAGATAATGTTGATAGTAATACAACTGAAGTTATTCCTGTCTATAATTCAAGAACTGAATTTTTAGATATCAATAACAAGGCAACTGAATTTATTACCGTTTATAACAAAGAACATCATACTAATTTACATACTGTCGAAGTAAATGGAAAATATTATTTACCTCGTTGCCTTGTACCGTTAAAAGCTGGTTGGAAGAAAGCTGAAGTTCATGGTGGTAAAATTCCTTTTCGATATGTTATTTCTATTTCTTGTGAAAAATCGAAGGATGATAGATATAGAAAAAAATGGGATATTGATGTGTATGTTCGCAATGAACAAGGTAATTCAATTCAATCAATTGATTAAATTATTATCTTAGCGGTTAATCGGTTATCTATTTTACAAAAGGTAATTCATCCCAACGAGTCGTATATCGTTGGCTAAGTCGCTCTCGCTTGATTTGCCATGCTGCAGTTTGTCTGATACCGCCTAAATGAATAGTGTTTTTTCCCATTTTCTGATTAATGTAATCCATGGTTTTCATTAATTGTTCACTTTTGTGTTTTTCTGTTGCTGATGTTTCAGCGGTAAATAAATCCGATTGGCAATAATTATCTTTAGTTTTTAAATCAAGTAACATCACTCCAGATTTCATAAATAAAAAACCTGGTTTATAAATGGATCGTAATCCTTTTTGGGCCGCATGAATAATAACTCTTGAATCATCGCTCGCCGACAATAATGGCACCACAACTGACGGATTATATTGTACTAATTCAGGTCGAAATCGATTAGTTTTTAAAAACACCAGTACGGCATTGGCAACTGATTTTTGCTTTCTCAATTTTTCTGCGCCACGGCTTGCATGCACACGAATTGCTTCTTGTATATCAAATAGATCATTGGTTAAATGACCAAAACTACGTGATGTCATAATATTTTTTTTAGCGGTATGCAGGTCATCTAATTCAATACAACTAATACCACGGAGTTCAAGCACGGTACGCTCAAGGACAACTGAAAATAACTGTCTGATTTGTTTTAAATTAGCTTGATATAAATCCCAAGCGGTGTGAATACCTAATACTTTTAACCGTTGAGCAATTCGCCAACCAACGCCCCATATATCTGCAACTGAGAATTGCTTTAAGATAGTTATTTTTTCTTCCAGATCCGTCGGGAAACAATAAACACCTTGATGAATAGGGTGTTTTTTGGCGATATGATTAGCTAATTTTGCTAGGGTGCGAGTTGCGGCAATCCCGATACTGACAGGGATGCCCGTATCTCGTTTTACTATTGCTTTTAAATTTTGACAATGACTTAAAACATGGCTAAACCCGTTTAGATGAATGAAAGCCTCATCGATCGAATAGAGTTCGATATCCGCAGTATAATGGCGAACGGTATCAAATACTCGCTGACTCATATCACCATAAAGTTCATAATTAGAGCTTAATAAGGTAATTTTTTTTTGAATATGGGAGGGGATTTGATAGGCCGGCATGCCCATAGCAACTAAAGGTTTGAGTTCATTAGAGCGTGCTATTACACAACCATCATTATTTGAAAGAATACCAATTGGTTTTCCTTCTAATTTTGGATTAAATACCCGCTCACAAGATGCGTAAAAATTATTACAATCAATTAAGCCAATCATGAGTGTCCCCGTTTACGTAGGGAATGAATGGTATGTATTACCACTCCCCAAATATGCACGTCTTTGCCGACTAATGAAATCGGTGGGTAAAGTTTATTGCCAGACAATAAATGATGTTCGCCATTAATAAAACTTAAACATTTACAGGTTAATTCACCGTCCACAGCAGCAACAACAATATCATCTATTTTCGGTTGTAAAGAACGGTCGACAACAAGGAGATCACCACTATAAATGCCATAATCAATCATCGAGTCACCAATCGCTTTAATATAGTAAGTTGCACTAGGATGCTTCACTAAATGACTGGTTAGATCCAGTTTTGTTTCTAAATAATCATCAGCAGGCGATGGAAATCCAGCTCTTACTGGTGTATCAACTAAAGGTAAATAAACAGTGAGCGAACTATTAGCTTGCCCAATGACAACACAATATTTATTCAAGAAAAGACTCCGAAAAATTAATAAAAACGAATAGTGCCGGATAATTCGTATTAAAAAACAGTGCATGTATAAATATACAGTATAAAATTCTTAATTCAATAAAAATGAGTGTAAAAAAATAAAAATAGATGATTAAAATAGGTATTAAATTACTATCAATAAGTAATATTCACTGATAAAAATAATCATGATTAATGTTGTTATTTATACGGCTAATGACTAGTATTAATAATAACTAGTTTTGGAAATTATATTTTTTGAGGATAGGAAAGAGGATATGATGAAATACAGTTTATTATTTTTATCGGTGTTAAGTTGTTTAGCATCTTCTGCTTATGCGAATTCAGAGAAAGCTAATGTCGAAGAGCGTTGTCACGCATTGGCAAATTTGGAATTAGATAATGCTAAAGTAGTAAATAGCGAAATAATTGCCGATCGTTTCTCACCAAGTTCTAAATTGGCTGATACTTTAAGAGGCGCTAAAGCTAAAGAAATTATGGATTTACCGCAGATTTGTCGCGTCGAATTATCCATTGAACCGGCTATTAATGTCGAAGTTTGGTTGCCGACTAATTGGAATCAACGATTACAAGCAATAGGCGGTGGTGGATATGCAGGATTTATACCATTTGATAAATTAGCCGTAGCTGCTAAAAATGGTTATGTTGCAGCTGCTACAGATACTGGACATACAGGTAATTTAGTTGAAGGCAAATTTGTCTTTAAAGATGGCAAATTACAGGCCGATTCGATAACTGATTTTGCTTATCATAGTGTACATGAGATGACAGTAAAAACCAAACAAGTCATCGCCTCATATTATGGTCAAGCTGCTAATTATGCATATTGGAATGGTTGTTCAACTGGTGGAAGACAAGGGCTAATGGAAGCACAAAGGTATCCGGCTGATTATGATGGTTTGTATATTGCGGCACCAGCAATCCATTGGGATAAATTTGTACCAGCAGAAATATGGCCACAAGTTGTTATGCAACAAGAGCTAGGTAAACCGATCGATAGTGATAAACTGGAAAAAGTTAGAAAAGCGATTATTGAACTGGCTGATGAAAAAGATGGTATTAAAGATGGCCTAGTTAGTGATCCAGCAGCAGTAGAAATCAGTGATGAATTGCTAAATAAAGCAGGACTTGATAAGGACGAAGTTCGCACATTAAGAAAAATTTGGCAAGGACCAACAGATCAAAATGGCAAATCTTTATGGTTTAGCATTGAACCGACTGCACCACTTGATGTTTTAGCTAGTAATAAAGGGCCTTTTCCTATTCCAGAGGATTATTTAAAGTATTGGATTAAACAAGATCCTAATTTTGACTGGAAAACATTAGGTTACAGCGGTTTTGATAACTATTTTAATGAATCAGTAGAGTTATTCCGTCCAATAATGGGAACTGATAATGCCGATTTGAGCCAATTTAAAAAATTGGGTGGCAAAATGATTATTTGGCATGGTTTGAATGATCGCCTGATCGCACCGAAAGGAACAATTCAATATTATAATAATGTATTGAAGATTATGGGCGGTAAAGATTCAGTCGATGATTTTGCAAAACTCTACCTCGCTCCTGGTGTTGATCATTGTAATGGTGGTGATGGCCCAGATAAAATTAATGGTTTTGAGTCGCTCGTTAATTGGGTTGAGAAAAAACAAGCACCAAACAGATTAACTGCCCAAAAAATTGAAAATGGTCAGGTCATCCTAAAACGTCCTTTATGCCAATATCCACAAAAAACGATTTATCAAGGTAAAGGGGATACTAATAATCCTGAAAACTTTGTTTGTCAGTAATTAAATCATTAGCTAACCAATATATTTGGTTAGCTTTGTTTTTATCTTTTCAAAAATAACTATTCTAATAATTACTAATTTTGCTGTTTTCTCGCTCGACAAATCGCTTGATGATTCTCATCGGCCCACTGTATTAATGTATTCATTGGTTTAAGAAATGATATACCAAGCTCAGCTAGAGCGTACTCTACACGAGCAGGGACTTGAGCATAAACGGTTCGAGTAATATAACCATCTTTTTCAAGTTTTTTTAATGTCCGTGACAGCATTTGCCGTGATATATCGTCAATTTCTCTATGTAAAGAATTGAATCGCATCGCATTATGTTCTAATGATTTTAGAATTAACAGACTCCATTGATCGCCAATTCTATCGAGAACATCACGAATAGGACATGGATGGTCAAATTCAAATAGTTCACTTTTTGTCGTTTTAATCATTGTCATAATTATCGTTATCTTGTTTCCCTAAACAGATTAAGTCACATTGAGCTGACCTAGTCATATTTATGTTACTTATTGTTTAATTTGATTTTTATTGTTACTATTCAAGCAGTCTATATTATAGACTAATAACGCATTATAGATAGAGTTTATCTAAATTAAAATAGAAATTGGAGTTGGTATGAATGTAATTAAAAAAAGCTTTGTTATTGGTATTTGTTTGTTGAGTTTTACTGGTATTGCCGTTGCAAAAGATCTAAAACAAAGAAATCTCGCTCAAGAGGAAGAAAATCGTACACTGGTTATCAATTTTTATAATAACTTCTTTAATAAGCATCAAGTGGCTGAGGCAACTAAAACGCTGTCTGAAGATTATAAACAACATAATCCCTATGTTGCTAATGGTAGAGCACCTGCGATTACGTATTTCGAAGGCTTCTTTAAACAAAATCCACAATCAAGTAATACTATAATTCGCTCATCAGTAGAAGGCGATACGGTATGGTTACATGTCCATTCTAAAATCAATAATGATGATCTTGGTAAAGCGGTAGTTGATATATTCCGAGTTAAAGATGGAAAAATAGTGGAACATTGGGATGTGATCCAAAATGTACCAGAGCAGGCAGAAAATAATAATACGATGTTTTAATGATTGATTCGATAACTTATAAGCGCTTTAATGGCGCTTTTTTATGTTCAATTGAATTAATAGTCATCACCTTAATTGTTATTAGTCTAAACACTTTATGCTAATCAATGTTAACCGATTATTCTAAAAACCAATAAGTTATAAGATATCCTTGATATTATCAATGTTATTGAAATTAGCTTTTATAAAATCCTTATAAAAAAGGGGCTTTGTTTTATATGTTTTATTATTCGTTAAGATAATTTTCAATAAAATCGAATTTACGAGCTACATAAATCATATCTTGAAATTGTTGTTGTGCTGGTTGGTCCGTTTTTTCGATCCATGCCTTAACTATAGGGTTATCTTTAAACGTTGGGTCAGATGCGTAGGCATATAAATAGGTTTCAATGACCTTAATTTCAGTAAATTTTAAATCAACTAAATAATGATAAGCCGCCAATAATCGCTGAAATAATTGAGTTGAGTTTTCATTAGGTAATGAAATATGCTCACTTTGCATATTGGTAATTAATTCATTGATATAACTATTCGCATCAACATGATAAATTGTTCTGTTTAAAAATAGTACTTCGGCTAATTTATCAGCAACATCTTGAGTTATTTTTGCCTTTTGTTCAGCTGTTAATATTGAGTTGCTTTTAATTGTTTGCGGCCCATTTTTAATCGCTTTCTTGGCTTCAATTTCACTTCGTGATGGATTGACATCAGGGTCATATTTTATTACAGCTATAATCGCCGCTGTGTTAACTAGAATTTTAGTTGCATCTAACAAAGTAGATTTATTGTTTATCATTTCAACCATTTTAATTCTCAAATTTTTATATTAATGTTATAGATTATAAATCGTTTTTCATAGGTAAAAGATCTGCTTCACGCAATTTCAATTCCACATTATTCATAGTTTTAATATCATCATTAATATTTTGTCTATTAGGAAAATGATCAAATAAAACAATGACAGTACCAACATGCTTATTCTCTTTTATAATTGGTATTAATTGATAAACTTCTGGATAATCTTTATGTTGTAATGGACTAGGTATGTAAGCCATTAAAGATAAGTTTATACGTGGCGGAAAGATATAAATTGAACTAGGAATTTCTCTACTATTCATAGTAATAAAGTTATGGCTAAATTTTTGTGCTAATCCAGTTATAAACGATGCCATTTTATCAATAATTTGTTTACTTTCAGGTAAATCAAAAGAAAAACCAACGGAAGATGTACCCGCCTGAAAACCTCCGATAGCTTTGTATCCGGAATAGAACATCAGATTACAATTAGATAATTTTTGACTATCGGCAAAACATAATAAAACACTGCCTCTTGTGTCGATTTGTTTACAAGCACGTGATAGTTTTTTTAATCCATATTCGGTAAATCCTTCAGAACCATAAATTAAAGCTTTAGGCTTACCTTTGGCTGTACTTCGAGTTGGATACCAGTGGGCATTGTCATCTATACAGTGTTGATAAATATTTAATATGTCATGTAGTTGTTGATTAAGATCGGTAAATACAATTTGCTGCTTTCTGGGAAGATGAATTTTAATATCAAATTGCGTCATGTTTATTTCCATGTAAACATCCTTATTTTTTATCTTTCATTTTTACAAATTAATCATAACATTATTTATCATTAAAAATGAAAGTAGTTTTACTTATTATTTTTTAATTTAAATAAGCAAAAATTTGACGATTAAAAAGATTTAATTAGACTATTTTGTCTGTTTCTAATTGAGTTTGTAGTAGTCAATATTGATGTTGCTAGCTTACTTTTAAATCTCCTATAAATAATATTTAACTTTTAAAATGAAAATATATTTTTATATTTTTGCTTTTATTTTGAAAATTTGAGAGCTTCGTCACAATAAAATTTGTTTCAAAAACTATACTAATAATACGTAGCGTAAAGTTACGAATATTGCAGTAAATAGAGAAAAATTATGGTTTCAAATCTTTTTAAGAATATTTTTCTTTGTATTGTATTTTGATAGTTGCATGATGATAAAGAATAAAAGATTGGATGATTTATTCTTTCCTATAAGGTTAATTATCATGCTTAAAATTAAGGAGCTCTTTCTATGAAAAAAATATCTAAACTCTTTTTTGTGTGTTTTCTATTTTTTTTCACTTTCGGCGCACATGCTAAGCAATATCATATAGGTGTTTCATTATTAACCCAACAACATCCTTTTTATATCTCATTAGCAGATGCTATAAAACAAAAAGCTCAACAGGAAAATGTTGATTTATCACTATCCATCGCTAGCCAAGATCTTAATAAGCAAATTTCAGACATTGAAGATTTTATTATTAAAAAAGTGGATTTAATTATTTTATCACCGGTTGATTCAAAAGGTGTACAAGCTGCAATTATGAAAGCTGAAAAGGCGAATATTCCAGTTATTACTGTTGATGTTCCTGCCGTTGGCGTCAAAGTCGTTAGTCATATTGCGACCAACAATTATGCTGGTGGTGTTACTGCCGGTGAGTTAATGGGGAAATTATTAAACGGTAAAGGAACGGTTGGTGTTATTGATTATCCTATGGTGCAATCAGTTGTTGATCGTGTTGATGGATTTAAAGAAGGATTGTCTAAAACTCCAGACGTCAAGATAGTGTCTATTCAAACAGGAATTACTCGTGCAGAAGCTCTTGTTGTTGCACAAAATATGTTACAAGCATACCCAGACTTAAATGGAATTTTTGGTTTTGGTGATGATGCTGCATTATCAGCGGTTATCGCGGCGAAATCTGTTAAAAATAATGATATAAAAATCATTGGTTTTGATGGCATGGATGAAGCAAGAAAAGCTGTAGATAAAGAAAAGACATTCGTAGCTGTAATTCAACAATATCCAAATAAATTAGGTGAAATCGCTGTAGCTACTGCAATTGACTATTTAAATGGTAAAAAAGTCGATGAAGTAATCCCAGTCACCCCTGGTGTATACACAGGAAAAGAATAATTCACAATAAGGGATAGGGTAATATCTATCCCTTCCACAAGGAATCAACTAATGAATAATATCATTTTATCTGTGGATTCTATTGCCAAAAATTTTGGTCCGATTCAAGCTTTGAAAAATGTTAGTTTAGATATCTACCAAGGTAGAGTTCATACGCTATTGGGCGAAAATGGCGCAGGAAAATCTACATTAATGAAAATTCTCGCCGGAATTTATCCGCCAAGTAGTGGAACAATTACCTATCAAGGCAATGTTATTACTATAAAGAATCCAACAGAATCAAGAAAGATAGGGATTGCTATTGTTTTCCAAGAATTGAGTTTAAGTAATAATCTAACGATTGCTCAGAATATTTATGCCAATAATGAACCAAATAAATATGGCATTATCTCTGATAATCAAATGATTAAAAATTGTAATGCATTATTTGCTGAGTATGGAATTAAGTTAAATCCAGCACAAATTGTTGGAACCATGTCTATGGCGCAACGGCAATTGGTTGAAATAGCTAAAGCACTTAGTTATGACGCAAAAGTATTAATCATGGATGAACCGACTTCATCATTAAGTGATAATGAAGCAGAACTACTCTTCAATATAATAGATAAGCTTAAACAGAAAGGTGTTGCAATTATATATATTTCGCACCGGATGGATGAGATCATGCGTATTTCTGATGATATTTCTGTTATGCGTGATGGCGAGTATATTGCCACCCATCAAAAAAACGAAACCACCATCGATGAGTTGATTGCTGAAATGGTTGGCCGTGAAGTACAAAATATTTATCCACCAAAATTACCACATCAAATTCAGGATGATCCACCTTTATTAGAAGTTAGAAATTTAGATCATTCTAGAGAATTCAAAAATATTAGCTTTAAGGTGCATTCTGGTGAAGTAGTTGGCTTTTTTGGTTTAGTTGGTGCCGGTAGGTCAGAAGTGATGAAAGCGTTGTTTGGGGTAACTAAATACCAAGGTGAGATTTTTATTTCAGGTAAAAAAGTCAATATTAATTCACCAACTCAAGCCATTGAACATGGCCTTGCTTTCGTTACCGAAAATCGTAAAGAAGAAGGCTTGGTTTTGATGCATGATGTTCATTCAAATATCAATCATATTGCCTTTCAATATGAGTCATCTTTTATCATCAATAATAGAAAAGAATTATTAAATTCGACTAAATATATAAAGAAGATGGCTATCAAAACTAATAATCCATTCCAAGTAACTGGTAGTTTAAGTGGTGGTAACCAACAAAAAATCGTTATTGCCAAATGGTTAGTGAAGCCACCTAAAATCTTGATTTTAGACGAACCAACTCGGGGAATTGATATCGGTGCCAAATTGGAAATTTATAAATTAATAAGAGAATTATCATCAAAAGGTACTGCAATCATTATGATCTCATCAGAACTACCCGAGGTGATGTCTATCAGTGATCGTCTATTTGTTATGCGTAATAAAAAAATTGTAAAGGAATTTAATACTGAAGGGTTAACTCAACCAGAAGTAATGAATATAGCAACAGGAGCATCTGCATGAATACTAAAGAAAATACCTCGATGAATAATAGTAATTTTAAAGAATCTTTTTTTAAAGTATTCCGTCAATATGGTGGAATTGTTATCGGGCTAATTGCTTTATTCATTCTGTTTTCATTTATGAATAGTAACTTTTTAACTAGTACCAACATTATGAATATCGTCTTGCAAGTATCAATTATTGCGATTACTGCATTTGGTATGACATATGTATTGTTACTTGGTGATATCGATTTATCAGTTGGTTCAACTATAGCGTTAACAGGTACATTAGCGGCACTTGCTTTACTTTGGGGATTACCATTTTATCTTGCTATATCTATAGCCTTGCTACTTTCAATTGTTGTTGGTTTTATAAATGGTAGTTTAACGGCTCTTGCTGGTATTCCATCGTTTATTGTTACTGTGGCAACCATGGGGATTTTCCGCGGAATTGCTTATATCATTACCGATGGTAAACCCGAGATGATTATGGATGATGTATTTCTTGAATTAGGTAATGGTGATATTTTTTCAATTCCTAATCCAATATGGGTGCTATTAATATTGTTATTAGTCAATCATTTTATCTTATCTAAAACGACATTTGGCAGAAAAATTTATATCACTGGTGGCAACAAAGAAGCTGCCGTTTATTCAGGAATTAATGTTAAAAAATTAAAAATACAAGTATTCATGATAACTGCATTAATGGCAGGGATCAGTGGGTTATTGTTAGCATCAAGACTCTATTCAGGTCAACCAAGTACCGCGCAAGGATATGAATTAGATGCTATTGCTTCAGCTGTTTTAGGTGGAACAAGCTTAAATGGCGGTCACGGCACAATTATTGGAACAATGATAGGCGCTCTAATCATCGGTGTTATTAATAACGGCATGAACTTGATGAACATTCCTTATTTTTATCAACTAGTTGTTAAAGGATTAGTCATTCTATTAGCTGTATATATTGATGTTCGTAATAAGAAAAACAGAGTTTAAGTGGAGTTGAATTAATATGAAAAAAGTATTTACACTAGGTGAAATTGTTGTCGAAATTATGGCTAACCAAAAAGGGCAATTATTTACTCATGATGGACTATGGAAGGGCCCATTTGCCAGTGGTGCTCCAGCAATTTTTATCGATCAAGTGGCGAAATTAGATGAACCAGCAGCGATGATAAGTTGTGTTGGTAATGATGGCTTTGGTGAGTTAAATATAAAAAAACTGGCTGATGATGGTGTTGATATCTCTCATATTAAAGTTATGGATGACCAAACTACGGGAAGCGCATTTGTAACTTATCATGAGGATGGTAGTCGGGATTTTATTTTTAATATAAAAAATGCTGCTTGTGCTCTGATTAATGAAGACATGGTAAGTCAAAAGATTTTAGAAGATTGTGATCATCTTCATATAATGGGGTCTTCATTGTTTTCTAAACAAATTCTTGATACCGCTAAAAAAGCTATAGCTATAGTTAAACAAAATAAGGGTATCATTTCCTTTGATCCTAATATCCGCAAGGAAATGTTAAATCTGCCTGGCGTGAAAGATGCGCTGTTAGCAATATTACAACAAACCGATATTTACTTACCAAGTGAAAGTGAAGTCACATTATTAGCCGATACGGATAATGAGAAACAAGCAATCGATTATTTTTTAAATAATGGTATATCGTCTATTGTTATAAAAAAAGGTAATAAGGGAGCGAGTTATTATTCAGCAAATGAATCTTTTGATGTGCAGCCTCATTTAGTTACCGAAATAGATCCGACTGGTGCAGGGGATTGTTTTGGTGGTGCATATGTCGCATTAATTCATAAAGGTTTTACAGCAAAAAAAGCCTTAACTTATGCTAATGCTTGCGGTGCATTGGCGGTGACAAAACAAGGACCAATGCAAGGTACGTCAACATTAGAGCAAATTGAAAAATTCCTACAAAAATAGTTGATTTCAATCATGATTAAGCCCCTAATAAGGGGCTTTTTAATTAACTTTTCAATAGAAAACAGTATATTATATTAATAATAATCAATAATTTTTATATATTGTTTTACGCCTTCAGCAATCAATAATATTGAAAGTAGCTACCAAAATTTCTGTTTATTTAAGTGACATTGTCACTAATTTTAGGGCGAATCTTAACTAAAATTAGCTTACAATACCAAATAAAAAAATCTAACTAAATAATAGTTGATATCAAAGTATTCAAGGTATTACTGTTTCTAAGAAAATCAACAATAAACTCCTTGTATTAATGATATTTTTAGTAAATATATTATTGAAATAAATTACCTAAATACTAATAACGTTCAGCTAGCCAAATAAGCATGACTGATATCATATTTAGTTGCAGGAATTCTAAATTAATTTTATTTTTTCATTGAGTTTTGATAGATAACGCTATCTTTATTGACACTAGATTGTTTAAATGAACAATTAGTTATCTGCTGATGATATTCTGCCATTGTTGAGTTAGAAAGAATGATTACATCAATTTGTTGAAGTGAAGCGAATCCAAAAGTATCATTTTCTTCAATTCGACTGGGTAGAAGTGCGATGCGACAATTAGCGTTGTTTAATAATAATTGATATCCTTCCATCAATTGACCATTAGATATGGCAATTTCATCATCGATGTTGATTGCCTCTATTTCAAATATAACAGTAGATAATTCATATTTAGTTAAAATCGTTTGCACATCTTTTTTATCAAAGTTGGTATATTTTTGGTTAAATACTCCTCCAATTAATACTATTTCTCCTTGAATATAATCTTTTGCTAACATAGCAAAACTTAAATCATTTACAAGCAAAGTGAGATTTTTCTTATTATATAAATATGGTATGAGTTTACTGGTTATCCTACCATTTAGTAAACATACAGTATCACCATCATTAATGAATGATAAACATCGCATAATCAAACTAATATCTGAGTAAGAGTTATTGGCTTCATTGTTTGAGTCCAGATGAGATTTATCAAAATTATCTTTTGGCTGTAAATATATAGCTCCGCCGAAGGATCGCTTAAGATAACCTTGTTGTTCTAAATAATTTAAATCTTGTCGTATTGTGACACCCGATACATTTAATAATTCAGATAATTCATCAACTTTAACTTCACCTTGTTTTCTAACTATTTCGGCAATATCTAATCGTCTTTTTAACAGTGAAGTTTTTACTTTAGCCAATTTTATTTACCTCTTTAAAAAATTATGTATCAATAATTTCTGCAAAAGCAGATGATTAAATACTTTTTCTAATAAAACTTAAATTTATGATCTATTGCTCATTACTAAATCAGAGATAATCCATTGTTAGCATTATAATGAATGGTTTATAATGATGTTTCTATAAAATAATATAAAACAGATTATCTTACTTATCTTACTTATATTATTATGATATTAAATATATACTTAGCTTTATTATCTGCCTTATTCTTTTTTTATAAATGTTGAACTAACGTTAGTTAGGGGCAAATAAAAGTAGCTGCTTTATGATTAAAAAATTAACCAATATACAAATCCATAACAATACAATCATTATTGATAGCCATGACAGTAAAGTTCATATAGATGGAACTTGCTTAGAGGTAACTCTGTTAACAGCTGAAAATAATATTTTGTTATTTGTTACTTTTGATTGTCCATTTGAAGAAATTTTAGCTAATTATTTATTCGATTTGCAACAAAATCGAATAATTGATAAAGCGATGATATATCAAATGTATTATACAGGTTTTTTCAGTGATTTAGTGATTGTTTCAGAAAAAAGGCTTTCTTTTGAATTTATGATCGAAGGCGGTTGGACCTTAGCGTTATTTGATAAACCCAAAAAATCGCTAAGTCATTTATTACCCATGTCAATGGTGAAGCGTCCTTTTTCATTAACAAGATACTTTAGTCTAAAAAGAAATGTTTAATTCTATACTAAAATTGTTAGCCTCCAGTTCTATGCCTATTTACAAATAAAAATCATGCTCTAATCTAATTTGTCTATTAACCATTTCGATGAGGACATCGAAATTATCCATTAGCATAAAATAGATAATCTTTTAATAATATTGCTACGCTTTAAAAGATGATAGTACTTATCTGGTTAGGTTAATAAATTCAGTTAAGTTGATAATGGAGAGAATCAAATGCCAAGTATTACAATTTATACTTCAGAAAACCATAAGATTGAAAATGAAGCTTTTTCTGAATTTTCAATTTGTTTAAAACAGTTAACCCAAAAAGTGTTGAAAGCCAAAGATGATAATATACACATAGCTTATTTAACAAGTAATATTGGTTATGGAAGACCGATCTATTTTGAAGCCAAATTAAGAAAAGAAGTTTTTCGTAATGAAGAGGTGATGAAAACCTATATACATCAGGTTGATTTATTAATTGAAGAAAAAATGGCTGTTAAAGCCAGAATTCGTTGTTTTATGTATGACGTCGACAATATATTTGCTAAAAATTAAAGGTTTCTAACTATGAATAACGAATTTTCAAACAAAGAACTAGGAAATATTTTAGTTACAGCAATTAGTGATGGTTACTTGGATGTTAACTTTGATTTACTGGCAAATATTGATTTTGCAGAGTGTGAAAGAATCCAGCGAAATGCTCATCAAAAAAAACTAAATGCCGTGCATATCAATACATTTTTAGTTCAAAAACAAGGAATGAATATTCTAATTGATGCTGGTGCTGGTGGAGTAAAAGGTTGGGGAGGAGAATTAGTTAATAATTTAACTAAACTAGGTCTTAAAACTACAGATATCGATGCTATCCTATTAACTCATGCTCATCCAGATCATATTGGTGGTTTGCTTACTTCTAAGGGAGAAGTTGTTTTTCGAAATGCTAATTTATTGATTAGTGAAGATGAGTATAATTATTTGCAAGATGAAAATTCTTTTATAGCTGCTTCAGAACGTGTAAAAAATAATATTATTTTGGCTCGCAATGTTTGCAAACAGTATCAAGATAGATTGGGTTTCATTAATAAAAATCAGGTATTTTCTAATATATTTGCTATTCCTCTACCAGGCCATACACCTGGGCATACAGGTTATAAAATTGTTGGTAGTAAGCAAAGTTTATTAATTTGGGGGGATATTGTTCATTTCCCATATATTCAATTATTAAAACCAAATGTCTCTATTGCTTTTGATTATGATCCGAAATTAGCAACAGAAACACGTTCCCAAGTGCTAAAAATGGTTTGTCGCGATAACATGCTTATTGGTGGTATGCATTTTGGACCTAAAGGTTTCGGTTATATCAAAAAAAATCGAACAGGATATGAAATAGTTATAGATGATTGATTAAGTATGGTTATTTATCAAAATGATTTTTTCATTGAATTAATAGGTTAAGTATTTTTATATTAACTGTAATGTGAATTAGCGTTATTTTATAAATTCATATCCATTGCAAGTTATATCTTTATCATATTTCTTAAATAAAAGTTATTATCAATAGCCTATATAGCTTAATCGAGGATCTTGAAAAACTGAAGTAATCATATTAATCAATTTGTTGATGTCAAAATAAGAATAGTTTGTGTGATGGACCAATTCGATTTTGAACTCATTAAATTGTTTGTCTAGCTTATGTAGTTTAATTTTGTTTTTTATCTCATTACTAATTGAACAACGTAATACTAATGCGATTCCTTTTCCTAATGCTATATTTGAAAAAAGTACAGGATAAGATCCACATTCAATTACTCGTTCTGGTTTAATATTACAGGCATTAAATAACATTTCGAAGTTTCGTTTTGATGTTGCGCATTGTTTACTACTGACCAAAAAAGTTTTGCCATCAAGATTAGCAATATTGGTAATTGTTGGGTGACTTTTATCTGTTGCTATAACGAGTTCCGATGCAAGTAGTATTTTAGTTGTATGTTTTTCGTTTGAAAAGCCAGAACCAATAATTACAATATCAAATTCATTTTTATCATAAGCATTGAGTAAACTGAGAGTATTGCCGATGGTAATATTAATATTTAATCCGAGTTCTTGCCCTAAATTAATTAAGGACGTAATGATATAAGGTGGTAGGCATTCAATTATTCCAACATTTATATTTGCATAATTTTCTTTGGTATTGGCTATATTTTTTTTGCAATCGTCCGCTAACTTTAAAATTTTGAGCGCATATTCATACAATATCAATCCTTGTTTAGTTGGAATGCATCCTCCAGTTTTTCTATCCAACAAAAGGGTATCAAGATTGTTTTCAAGACTTTGTATTCTATGAGAAATACTCGATTGGACACGATTCAAACGTTCAGCAGCTAAGGTTATATTACCTGTTTCTACAACTGTTACGAACGCTTGAAGTTCACTTATTTTCATTTAACACCTTATGTTATAAATCAATTTGATATAGGGACTAATAGATATTTTTTGGATTTGTGAATAATTTTCAAATAATTATATTTAAATAACGATGTTCGAATTAAGAATCATATTGTAGTCAAACTAATATGTACTGCATTTTCAGTTTAGAGCCAACACTATTACCGAATCAATTATCTAAAATTGGATATGATTAAGGCATCTATCTTTTCGATAAGGTATTCGGTTTTATTCATTGGTCTTCTTGTATTGTAATAAATATAATTTTTAGTAATAAATTCATTTAATTACTTTATAGCAAAATGGTTACACAATCAAATGACTGAACATGATTTTAGATCTTCTAAACAACGCATATCGTTTGTTAATGTTGTGTATCCAAATAGGCTATTGATAATACGGCAATTCATTATAAATACTTATTAAAAAGATAAATTAATATGATAAACAACCATACACAAGAATTTGGTAGTTCAAGACCTTATTTTGCTACAGCAGCAATTTTAATCGGCGTCGGGATGTCGGCATTAGATGGTTCAATTGTGAATATTGCATTACCTTCTATTGTTAATGTATTAGATATTGAGGTGTCATCAAGTATTTGGATTGTTAATAGTTATCAGATCGCTAGTGCTGCAACTATGCTAATTTGTGCATCATTATCTTCAAGGGTTGGAGAAAAACTTTTTTTTAAATTAGGCATGTTGTTGTTTACGCTCTCATCTTTGGGTTGTGGTCTTTCGCCCAACTTCTCAATTCTTGTTGTTATGCGGATGATGCAAGGAATAAGTTATGCAATGATGATAAGTGTTGGGTTAGGTTTGTATCGAACTATTTTACCGGCAAATATGTTAGGAACAATATTAGGATTAAATGCAATGGTTTTTGCAGTAGGTACCGCCATTGGGCCTGCATTGGGAGGCTTTATTATTTCATATTTAACTTGGCCTTGGCTCTTTTATATCAACATTCCGCTAGGTATCCTCGCTATAACACTTTCTTTTGTTTTTTTAGGCAAAGATAGCGAAAAAGAAAAAGGATTTGATTGGTTAGGCGCTATAAGCTCGGCAACTGCATTAGGGTTAACCGTGATAGCGGTTGATCAAATAGGGCATTGGGATAATAAAACCCTTATATCTTGTATTTTTGTTGCGATAATTTTATTTATCATATTCATTAAAGCTCAACATCATGCAAAATATCCATTATTGCCTTTAGATATATTTCATTCGAGGATATACAGTTTTGCTGTAATTTCTTCAATTTTAATTTTTATCGCTCAAGGGATAGCATTGGTCAGTTTACCATTTATATTACAACATACTTATGGTTACTCAGTACTTGAATCCGCATTTATGTTTACTCCATGGCCTATAGCTGTAGCCTGCTGTGCACCACTAGCTGGAATACTTTCTAATCGTTTTAATCCAACTAAAATATCTTCAATTGGTGCAATGCTTTTTTGTTTAGGGTTAAGTTCATTAGCTTTTTTATCTGAAACTGTATCTACAATTAATATACTATGGCGAGTCGCTATTTGTGGAGTTGGCTACGGTCTGTTTATTCCGCCAAATAATAGAGAAATGTTTACTAATGTTAAACATAATCGAACTGTTATTGCCTCAGGAATGTTGTCTACAGCCAGAACAACTGGTCAGTCAATTGGTGCTGCTATTGTTATGGTAATAATAATTTCATTAGAAGGTGATAAAGGAATAGATTTTAAACGATTTGTTTTTTGTGCTTTTAGTTGTGCCAGTTTTATTGCCTTATTTTCATTTATTGCTAGTATTTCACGCATCCACAAAATAAAGTAATCAAACAATGAACACTATTATTTATTTCTAATCATCAGGTTAATAACAATAATACTTATTAGAGCCAATAAAAAGGCAATTAAATAATTAAAATAATCTGCAATTGTCATTGAAATTGAAGAACCGATTATTTCAGAGAATAATAAGCTGCTCTGAAAAATAGCATAATCTGTAGCGGTTTGTTTTCCTTGCTTGGCAAAAATCATCGTGATGGTATAAATACTAACATTAATCGTTCCTATACCAATACCTAAAATAGTCATCATAATGGTAGTCGTCATAGGATTAATATAATCAGGCATATAGTAAAGTAAACACCAAAACAGAATTAGGAAAAATAATAAAGAAAAACCAAGTTTAAGCGTTTGATAAGGGTGTTTAGTTTTTAATAAATAGGCTGCAATGGCACAACCTAAAAGCATAGTTAAATAACCACCAATACCTGTATAAATACCAACATCACTCACAGAGAACCCATGATCCAGTAAAATAAATTTAGTTGTGGTTAAAATTACCGAACCAGCAAAAGGTATCATTATCGCAAGCAATAGCATATGGTAAGCATTTTTTCGTTTAAAAAAATTGTTGATTCTTGCACGTGAATTGGATCGTGAATTGTGGCCTAAATTGGGCTCTGTCCATATAGTAAGTTGTATAATCGATACAAAAATAATCACAACTAACAATAAGATACTATAGGTTTTTCCTAAATAATCATAACAAACGGTTACACCAGCCCCACCGATAAGCATACCAGTAATATTGCCCATCACTTGAATACTATTTATCTGGCTAATCGTATTGTTTTGCGATAAATCAGCTGCCAGTCCATCAGTTGCAATATCGAGTGTTGCAGAAACGATACAGGATAAAATAATAACTAGAAGAAGATAAGTAGTAGTTTCTGATGTAAAAGGGGTGAAGGCGATGATGGTTATAAGTATTGCTAATAAACATTGCATAGGCAGTAACCAGCTTTTCCGATAGCCAATTTTAGCTATCCAGTGATTTTCAACAATAGGGGCCCATAAAAATTTAACGACCCATGGTAAACCAGCTAGCGGAATCATTGCTATTACAGCTAATGAAACACCTGAATCACGTAAGAGGATAGGGTAGGCGTCAAAAGCTAATCCGACGGGAATTCCTTGTATAATATAGAGCTGTGCAATAATAAATAAAAAATAGTTTTTTTGTTTATCTGCGGAGATGGTTTTATCGTCCATGTGGTGTTTTATAAGCTTCTATAAATAAATATATTATAGATTCTATGCTCCAAAGAGTATTAGCTGATAAATGGTAGCTTTATTTTGTTGTAAACGCAAATGATATTTGTTATCGTTTATTCGTTTGGAGGATATATGCATTTGGATAAATTACCCAATAATAAAAAAAATAGTTCATTCATTGAATTACAACATGGTTTAGCGGTATGTGTGAATAGTGCCGATGATCTAAATGCCATCGATATTAGCAAAGCATTTCCTAGTAGTGATAAATGTTTATGTTTTAATTGTCAGTTACAAGGTAAGTTGAGTTTGCAAGTTAAAGATAGGAAACTTGTTACCCATAAAGGGGATTTGACTTTCGGCTTTGCTGATGGCGAGACTTTTCATCTACAACACTCTAAAGATTTTTGTAACATTGAAGTTATGATAATGCCTGAATTATTGGATGTTTTACTCGGCGAAATGGATTTTCAATTTTCTAATCTGGATAAGAAAGTGAATTTTTTCCTGCATCATCATCCCATTCATCAAAATAGCAATGTATTATCTTGTGCTCGAGAGCTATTCTACTTGATGCAAAACACGGACCAATCAAATCGATTATTAGTCTATGCCCATGTATTAAAATACTTAAATTGGTACTTCAAGTCTTTTGATAATCATTTAGGGCGTCAAGAATTTACCCAATGGGAGTATAAACAATTTAATGATGCACGTGACTATTTAATCAGTGATTTAACCAATCCACCAACCATTGATTGGTTAGCCAAGCAGGTTGGTCTTAATCATAGCAAGTTAAAAAAAGGATTTAAGCAGATTTTTGGTAAAAGTATATACGCCTATTATTTGACGGAAAGAATGAATAAAGCTAAACAATTATTAACCGAAAATAGTGTTACTGAAACAGCAATCATATTGGGATATAGTAATATTAGTCATTTCAGTTCTGCATTTAGAAAACAGTTTGGGATATTACCTAAAGAGATACGCCGTCAGTATTCGTCTAAGTTTCTCGAATAGTGACGGCATGGTTAATCTATTGTTTAACTGATTTAAAGTGTATCCCTTTAAAATTGAGTATTGTTAATAGTTATAAATAAAACCAACTCCTAACGTTCGGCCTCTACCAGGTGATCCAATTGTTGCATCTGGACCATCATGAGACAGCGCCGGAATATGATATCCCCATAAATCATAAGATTTATTTAATAGATTATCACCCCATACATAAAATTCAGCATTTTCAGTTTTAACGGCAATACGAGCGTCAAGTTTGTTATAAGCTTTTAAGCCAAATTTATTTTGCACATCAGCTTGGCGAGAACCAATATAACGATCGGTGATTTGGGTTTCTAATGATATTCCTGAAGCTAAATTAAGTGGTATAGAGTGTAGAATGGTTAAGTTAGCATTCCAATACGATGTATCCGGTACTTGGTTATGTTTTTTTACATGAGCTAAACTTTTGTTAGGCGTACCGACTATTTTTGCATTAGTGTAACCTATGCCGCCGGTAAAGTCTAAGTTTCCAGGTGCTTTCCAAAAACCATCTAGCTCTACACCATAACTTCGGATATCATAATTTTCAACCACAGATACAAATGTTGCTGGATTATAAGCCATTAAATGTTCACGTTTAGTATCGTTATAAAATAATGCCGTATTTAATCCTACAGTATTATTTTCAGTCTTTAATCCAATTTCATAAGCGTTTACATACGCTGATTTATAGGCTTGATCCGAATGACCTGAAGTAGCGAAATCCGTACCTTCATCATTAAAACCACCAGTTTTATATCCTCGTGAATAAAGACCATACAGGGTAGCATAATCATTAAGTAAAAAATTTAAACCTAATCGGCCAGTAGTAAAGTTATCGGTTATCTTTTGCTTATCAAAAGCCATGGTTGGTTTATCTTTATTATTTTCAGCATAAATTGAGTTAGCTAGCCATTTTGCATGATAATTCTTCTTTTCGTAAGATTGACGAAGACCGGCTGTTAATTTGAGTTTTTCTGTAATAGGGTAGGTGACTTCACCAAATACTCCGACATTATCTGTTTCAAATTGTCTTCTAATGTTAGCATTCAATGCATTACTTGGATAAAACACATCCATAACATCATAAGTATTTCTATGACGATCATTGGTATAGTAGTTAATACCTGCTACCCAAAATATTGGTGCTTCAGGTTTAGATGAAATTCTAAATTCTTGAGTGAAAAGATCTTCTTTGGTTAAATAAGACCAATTAGATGGTGGTGACATACCGCTCAAATGGTGGTACAACCTACCTTCATAAATTGGTGATCTTTTGTCATTTTTACTATACGAATAACCGGTAATAGAACTCAATAAGCTATTATCCAACTCATGTTCCACTTTAAAATTAAAACGATAAATATTTTTATCATTCTTATCGCTGCTATTAGGAATGTTAATTTTTGGATGGTGACCGTATGGACGCATCATATACATATCGTCCATACCCATAGCCTCTTCTATTTCGGTAATAAATGAGATAGATGTGAGTTCGGAAGCTTCCCATAATAATGTACCTCGAGCGATTTTATTTCTAAGAATACTCACCGGTTTATGGTCATTAACATTTTCTAAAATACTATCTGCTTCATCATAACGGACAGCAAAACGGCCACTTAACTGCTCGGTTAAAGGACCACTGATGACACCTTCCGCTAATATTTGATGGTCTTGTCCAAATTCGGTTCTAAAAGCTGATTCAAAATAGCGAGTTGGTTTTTTCGAAATAACGTTGATTGCACCTGCCTCACTATTTCGGCCAAATAATGTACCTTGAGGGCCTTTTAATACTTCGACACGCTGAACATCAAGTAAATTTAAGGTCGTATTACTTTTTGATTGAGGCATCCCATCCACGTTAATACTAACCGAGCTGTCATCGCCACTCATAGGTAATACAGAACCGACACCACGCATTCGAATAGATTTCGCTGCCCCCATATTACTAATTACTTGTACACCGACAGTATCATTTAAAGCTTTTTCTAAAGTTGTTTCCCGTCGGTCAACTAGTTTTTTATCGTCAACAATATTGACCGTAAATGGAATATCCTTGGCAGACTCTTTTACATGCCTAGCGGTAACTATTAATTGTTCTACTTGATCACTATCGTCTTTTTTTTCAACTGTATCTGCCATTGTGTTGAACGATAAACAGAAAATACCGGCCATTAACCACGGTGAATTAATAATGCTTTTGTTAGAATAAACTAAAGCTTTATTCGTTATTTTATTGGTGAAAACTAATTTGTATCTCATACTTTTTTCCTAAATTCAGCCATAACCTAAATAACCAATAGGGGTATATTTTTGCTTCATTAATAAATTGATTATTTAACGTGCTACTTAATTAGCAGCATTGATATATTTAAATAAGAATAATTATCATTTATAATGTAAATGTTTTGCTAGGAAAGGACTCCCCATATTGGGCAAAAATAACCGAATCAGGTCTGTTTTTTGCTAATTTCACTGTTTTTTTATTTAATCAATTGATTTATATATGAGATATTTTGGGTTATTTACTAAAATTTTGTGCTTATAAGTATGATATTGCGATATGTTAGGTTGAATAATCGCATCAGTTAAATCAATCATTTAAATAACAAAAAATTATCTCTCATATCTAATATTCTTAACTTTGTCACTATATGTTATTTAGCATTTACTTCGTTATTCTAAATTAGTTGTTAATCATTCTCTGTTACAAGTTGATTCTTATAAATTATTTAGTATCTATAGCTATATTTGATTACTGACCTCTGATATGCCAGCCTCATGATAAACGTCTTGCATCAACTGATTTAAATATGGCTATGAAATATGTAAATAAGTGATCAAAATCAAAATATTTAATATTCCAATTAATAATCTAAATTTGCACAAAAAAACATCTTATTAACCTTTGGTAATAAAGGTTAAGCATATTGTTTGAAAAATGGTTCAATACATATGTTATTTTCCTTAATTCATTTAATATCAATAAATTAAATGAATTCCTCATGATGAAAAAACGAATGTTTGATAGGTTTGACAATAATTTTTCAATATGATAAAAGATAGCAATTGATAATAGTTATCAATATCATTAATGGCCAGTTTTATCTGTTTACAGATAAGTAAAATTTTTAAAAAAAGTAAAAAAAATGGCCATTTAACAGAATATTATTGAATAAAAAGCGACAAATCAAACCTTTGAGGATGCTGTTTGGGAAGTTGGTGATAATTTAGAATTGACTAAAATACTTCAGCAAGCGTTTCACACTTATTTTCGACAGATTGGAATATACGGTTGTTTTGTTTTACTCAATAAAACGAACACACTAACAAACCAAAAATCGGAATTTTGGGTTTGGTATCAGCTGGTCATTAATATGCAGCAATATGTGAATAACATAATAACAATAGGATTTGTACATGAAAAGTTTGAAGTCTAAATTAAGTTTATTTAGTTTGTGCATGATTAGTGGCTATAGCGCGGTTAGTATGGCAAATGAGATCAGCAATAAGACAGAAACACAACAACCTGATGATATAATCATTGTCGTCGGCGAAAGAGTTGACCGCAGCGAGGTTGAAACCGGTTCAAGTGTTAACATTATTACCAATAAAGAACTAGAGCGTCGTCCAGATCTGTACTCTTTAAATCAGGTATTAAAGGAAACACCTAATATCATAGATACAGGACTGGGAAACGAATTACCCACAATCCGCGGTATTGAAGGTTCGAACTCGCCTGGTTCTATGGCATTCTTTACCGGTGCGCGCCCTCGCTTTAACGTTTCAATCGATGGCCGTACCTCAAACTATAACGAATTGGCTTACGGTAATAAATCATTATGGGATATGAAGCAGATTGAAGTGTATCGCGGTCCGCAAAGCTATGCGCAGGGGCGTAATGCTATTGCCGGATCGGTGGTTATGCAAAGTAACGACCCAGTCAATGAATACGAAAGTGCAGTAAAGTTTGATTACGGTAATCAAAACCGTCGCCAGTACGCAGCGATGCTTTCCGGGCCTGTACTTAAAGATGAATTATTATTACGCCTGAGTATGGATCGACAAGAGCGACAGTCATCTGAACATCTTGCTGATTATTATCCGGCAGGTAACTCGCGTAAATTTGAAGCAACTACAGTGAGAGCAAAGCTTTATTGGTTACCATCAACACTCCCCGATTTTTATAGTCGCTATACGTTTTCCCATATTGACTCACGAGCGCCACAGGGCGAGTTCAAGCCACGTAATAAGTCTGAAACTTACCGGGCAGTATTTCAAGTACGGTCAGCGAGTAATATTTGGGATATTGGTTATCAAATAAATGATGCTTTAGAATTTGAGAATAAAGTTATTTATTCAAACTATATACAGGATCGTTATGCGCTTTCATCCGGAGGGCCAGCTCGGGTTGAAGGTCATGAAGTTCAGGTTGAGCCAATATTGAGATTCAATTCTGGAGATTATCGCGGTTTAGTCGGTTTGTTTTACTACAACTCACCTCAAGATGAATCGGTGTTATTAATTAAGAAAAACAATTATCACGATAAAACTGAAACTAAAGCGATATATGGCGAAGTAACGTTTAACCCTCTAGAATATATTGAAGTAAATATGTCTGCTCGCTATGAACAAGAGGATCATAAACGTAACGGAGGAAAACTCTTTGTTGTGAACTACAAAAGTAAAGAAAAGGAATTCCTGCCTAAACTTGACGTAGCCTATCTTTTTAACGATGCTCATCGCATAGGTGTCAAGGTAGCACGAGGTTATAACCCAGGAGGTGCAGGAATCTCTTTTATTCCACCTTTTGCAACATATGAATACGATACTGAATATGTGTCGAGTTATGAGTTGTATCATCGTTGGATTTCACCAAACAAGCGCCTAAAAGTTAGTACCAATCTATTTTATAATGACTATAAAAATTTACAGCTTCCTTATTATAATATTTTTGGTAGCCCAGTAATTGATAATGCCGATAAAGCAGTGACTTATGGTGTAGAGTTTAATCTTAATTGGCAAGCAACAAATGATTTAAATCTTTTAGCAGGCGTAGGGTTGCTGAAAACTAAAATTAAAGAATTTTCAGGGAATCCAAATTATAAAAATAATAAACTCAGCCGTTCTCCCGGTTATACATTCAATATAGGTAGTTATTATACATTACCTGCGGGCTTTGAAATCGGAGCTAACTTAAATTACACCGACTCTTATTACTCATCCGTATCGAATAGTAAAGATTCAAAAACTGACGGATACTCACAGGCAAACGCGTATATAACCTATAACTTCAAACATGGCAATATAAAGCTCTATACCGAAAATGCATTTAACTCTGACAAAAAAACTAAAATTATTGATGGTGGGTATACAACTTATCAACAGCCTCGTATGGTGGGGATTTCTACTGAGCTGAAATTTTAACACTGATAGTCACTATATTACTATCAGTGTGATTTAAGGTTAAATTATATGAACAACTCAAATAATACTGGATTTCTCCTGTATTGATATAACTGACTAGATTCTATTAATGGGACCGTTATGCCAACTTTGCCAGTATAGTTCGCTTAGCAAAGCAAAAAATTTAAGCAAAGAAAAAATTTCGGCAGTAAAGAGGTTAACTTGTTGCAAGAGAAAGCAAAGGCATTCGAGGTTAATATGTTTAGTTGCGATAACCTAGAGATTGTTTCTTATTACATGATAGATATAGGCTAAGGATACACTTAATTATGAATCACACGGATATATTTCTGCCAGTAAAGAATAAAGTATCTCATTCAATATTTTTGGCATCAATTGCTCAGGTGCTTAAACTGAGTATCTGGTTAACGTTGATCTGGGTTTTACACCAATTGATGTTGGATGCTAGCGTCTTCCCGGGATTGCCGATTGTCTCTCTACTTGTTCTGAGTATTCTTTTTTATACGCTGAGAACTTATGCTCACGATAAGTCTCACTATGCGGCATTTGAACTAGAAAAAATATTACGAACTAGGCTTATCAAAAAGATCAATCAATTGCCAATTGAAACGGTTAGAAACATGGGCAACGGAAATCTTGTCAAAACATTAATTGATGATATTAAAGAATTACATGCCTTTGTGGCTGATGCTCCGCCCTTAAAAGCCGAGGCATTCGTTACGCCAATTTTTACCTTGCTGGTTTTATTTATCTTTAATTGGGTCTTTGCAAGCATTGTATTTGCCATCACTTTAGTTACTTTTCTACTGCTGAGTTTTATCATGAAAAAAGCTAAGCTTTTAAAGGAAAGCTATAATAATGCAACTATTCAAATCAACAGTAAAATCATTGAATATATTCAGGGAATGAGTGCGGTAAGAACATTTGATGCCGGGGAGGGAGCATTCGGTCAATATCAAAAAGCACTGGAAAACTATAGCCAGGTGGTCTTTCATTGGTTACAATCTATGCGATTGTCTACAAAAATTGCTCGCAGCCTTTTCTCCGCTATGCCGATGAGTATCATATTAGTTGTTGGATTGAGTTTAGCCCAACTAAATGACCAAATCTCATTTATCACGACGTTCTGTTTTTTATTGCTGGCGATCGGTATTGCAGAAAGTGTTCATCCAGTGATGAGTCTATTTCAGATATTACAAAAGTCAAAGGCAGCAATAGAAAGAATATTTGAAGTTGAAAATCTACCAATTTTAGAGGCGCCTTCCAACCCGCTATTACCTGATAATAATGAGATAATTTTCAAAAAAGTTGGGTTTTGTTACCAGAATTCTGACACTATTTTATCCAATATCAATATTAAAATTCCTGAAAATTCATTTACTGCTCTTATTGGTACATCTGGTTCTGGCAAGACGACGCTAACCAATCTCATTCCACGCTTTCTTGATGCAACCACTGGAACGATAACTTTAGGTGGAGTTAATATAAAAGAGATTGAATACGCTGAACTTATGTCGAGAATTTCATTTGTTTTTCAGGATAACTTTTTATTCTCATGTTCGATCGCAGATAACATACGCTATGGGCTAGACAATATCTCTGATGAAGATGTTATTGAAGCCGCCAAAAAAGCGGAAATTCACGACTTCATTTTGACACTTCCTCAACAGTATAACACTCTGGCAGGAGAAAGAGGGCAGCTATTATCCGGTGGTCAAAAACAGAGGATCACCATTGCCCGAGTTTTTTTACAAAACCGACCGATCGTTATTTTAGATGAACCGACGGCTTTTTCTGATGCCCGAAATGAAGCATTGTTGTTAAAAGCCTTTAACCGTTTAATTGATAGAAATAAAACTGTCATTATGGTAACCCATCGCTTATCGACGATTGTCAATGCCGACCAAATAATATTATTGGATAAAGGGATGATTAAAACTCATGGGACACATAATGATTTAATCGAAAATTCTAGTGATTATAAATTGTTATGGCAAGAGTATAACAAAGCAAAAGATTGGTCGATTCCAGTCAATAATTTGGCTGATGGAGAAAAGTGATGAAAGAGTATATTAATACAGACACACGCACAACAAAATCATTGCTGAAAACATATATTGGCTTAATCAATGCGGCTGGTAAGCAAAAGAAAATATTGATCCGCAGTCTGATTTATACTGTGGTCTCCTCATGTCTATTTGGCGTTTCGTTGGTTTTACTATATCCCTTATTTGCAGCGCTAGAAACCAAAAATGTTACTGCAACAGTTACTTATTTAATTATTGTCGTTGTTCTATTGATGGGTAGTTTTATTTTTAAGGTGCTTTGTGAACGCTATGATGCGGATGGTTATTCGACATTGGCAGTTACCGAGCTAAGGGAAAAATTAGGTAACAAGCTAAGACATATTTCCTTAGATTATTTAAGTCAGTTTAGATCTGGGGAAATAAATTACCTTATGATGCAAAGTGTCAATGAAGCGGCAGTATTTACATTTATGCTACTCAATATCATCATTACCGGCGTGGTTGTACCACTATCAGCTGCAATTGCCTTGTTATTTTACAGTTGGCAACTTTCTTTGATGATGCTTATGGTCTTTCCAATGGCAATTCCACTCTATCTGTGGCGTAGGAAGGCCTATCGCAGAGGTTTTAGCATTCTGGCAGAAGCCAATGCCAAATTAAAAGGGGAAGCTGTCGAGTTTGTACAAGGACTTGACGTATTAAAATCGACAGGCCAAACCGAAGAGAAGATGACAGAGTTTATTAAGGTAACAACAGATGTGGCAAATATACTGCGTATTGGCACGAAAAAAGGCGAAAAACCTAACTTAATTATCACCATTGTAATTCAAGTTGGTTTGATCCTTATCATCTCGTTAGGTGCGTATTTGGTGAATGCTGCGACCATTTCCTATCTCTTACTAGCCAGCGTGTTATTAATCGTTGCTCGTTCCACGGATGTATTAAACTATTTTGTACAAATGTCATCGATGCTTGAATCATTGGTTATAGGGTATGAAAAATTGCAGGAACTGTTGAATGCTCCATCATTACCTGAAAAAAAAGCAGAGATTATGCCTGAGCACTATAATATTGAATTTGAACGAGTTAACTTTTCGTACCGAGGGCAAGACAAATATGTTCTTAAGGATATATCCCTTCAGATCCCAGAAAAAGCATTAACCGCTTTGGTCGGTGCCAGTGGCTGCGGTAAGACTACAATAACCAAGCTTATTCTTCGGTTTGCTGATGTAAAATCAGGAAGTATTAAAATCGGTGGTATTGATATTCGAGATATGTCTCAAAGTCAGTTAATGAGTCTAGTCTCTGTAGTATTTCAGGATGTCTATTTGTTTCAAGACACCATTATTAATAACATTAGAATGGCAAAATTATCCGCTAGTGACGAGGAAGTCATCGAAGTTTGTAAACAAGCAAATTGCCACGAATTTATCCAGAATTTCCGCGACGGTTATCAAACACAACTGAATGATATTGGCAAAAGTCTCTCTGGTGGGGAGAGGCAGCGTATCTCTATTGCCAGAGCCATTTTGAAAAATGCACCTATTCTTATCCTCGATGAGCCAACTGCCGCTCTCGATACTGAGAATGAACTGGCAGTGCAAAAGGTGATTAATAAGTTAGTACAAGGGAAAACGGTATTAGTTATCGCCCATCGACTTTCTACTATCATCGGAGCTGAGCAAATTGTAGTAATTGATAAAGGCGAAATTGTGGAAAGTGGTACTCATCAGCAGCTATTACAGCGAAATGGGATTTATAAGGAGTTTTGGCATCTCCAGCAAAATTAACTCTATCTGCCGCATTAATGTTGTTGCCTACTGTGAGTTACGAAGTGTAGACAGCTTAATGTGTTGCAACATTTTTAGTCGTTTGCTCTTCGTCTTTGAAATTGGATGATAAATTTTTTAGTAAGTTCGTTATTGTGAGGTTGATATGCAAAAGAAGACATTGTCTTTATCCTTTATATGTTTGTTGATAACCGTTTTTTTAGACCAAATTGGTTTATTTCTTATTAACCCGATTATCCCCTCTTTGTTGGAATCGGTAACTCATGAGGGGGTCGTTGATAATGCGCTTATCGGTGGGTGGCTGCTAGCAACTTTTGGTATAATGCAGTTTATTTTTGCGCCAGTAATGGGGGCGGTTTCCGATAAATTTGGTCGCAAGCCAATTTTAATTATTTGCTTCACGGCATTTACCCTTGATTATTTTTTATATGCCATTAGCCAAAATTTATATCTTTTATTTCTAGCTCGAATTATCGCTGGTATTGCGGGCTCTTCAGTCATTGTTTCTCTGGCAAGTGTCGCGGATATGAGTGATGAAAAAAGTAAAATGCAGAATTATGGTTTTATATTTGGCGTAATGAGTTTGGGCTTAGTTATTGGACCATCTATCTCAGCAGTTGTAGTTCAGTCTGGGATAAGAGTTCCTTTTTATGTTGCTGCTATCTTTAGCTTGCTGGGGTTACTGTGCGTTATTTTCTTTTTTAAAGAAACGCTACCTAAAGACAAAAGAAGAGCATTTAAAATTGATAATCCGTTTTCTTCGGTAGCTTATTTTCTTAAGTGTAAAGGCTTATTTCACCTATTTATTGTGCAAATTATTTTTATGTTTGCGACGCAGTTCTCTATTATCTTGTGGCCATTTTTTACAAAATATCGTTTTACATGGAATGATAGTCAAATCGCAACATCTTTTGTCATCCTTGGAATCGGAGGCTTATTTGCCCAAACAGTTTTGCTTAAGCTAGTTCGCTATGTGCTAAGCGATCATCAAGTTCCTTTATTAGGATTCATTTTATTTGCGCTTGGGTTGACATGCATTGCTCTTTCTAATAGTACTTTAGCGATATACATGGCGATGATGATTTATAGTTTTTCAAGCATCAGTAA
Source organism: Gilliamella sp. M0320 (assembly GCF_016101635.1). Classification (NCBI taxonomy): domain Bacteria; kingdom Pseudomonadati; phylum Pseudomonadota; class Gammaproteobacteria; order Orbales; family Orbaceae; genus Gilliamella; species Gilliamella sp. M0320. The sequence continues at coordinate 189,192 of NZ_JACFQD010000002.1, read as the reverse complement.
CTCCTCCATTGTAAGTATTTTTTCATCGCAGGTTACTGATTCAGAGCAAGGGCTGTTAATGGGAGCATTGTCGTCTATTACCAGTTTTTGGGCTGTATTAGGGCCAGTTTGTGCTACCAGTATGTATTACTTTACGGTTAGTCTACCCTTACCAAATAGTGATGGTTATCCATTTATTTTTTCAGCAATTTTGGTGTTGATATGCTTAATCCCGCTATCTACAGGATTAAAAATAGTAACCGCTAAACATAATTAATCGTTGTCACGTTAAGGTTTATATTAAAATGACCCATAAAAAGATAAAAAATATCCCCAAACAGATTTGTTTTTTATTTTTTAATTTATATTCCACGCAGTCTCTTGGCATAACCTTTTTGTCGGTTGCTTTGATTTTAGTTTTATATAATAACGTTACTGCGCTGGATAAATTAAGCCTTATTCTACTCATGTCTTTCTCAATTACTTTTAAGGTGTTATGGGCGCCGTTTATTGATAAATATTTAAAAACATCGTCAGGCTATTATCAGAATTGGCTGTTGGTTGCACAATTTTTGATGATATTGTTTTTATTTACGATTACTTTTATTTATTCAGTTAATGATTATTTATTAGTTTTATTGGTCATTTTATTTTTTCATTTAGCAAACACAACCTATCTAGAGCATATGACCAACCTCATGCCATCGTTAATTCCAGAATTACATCATTATATGGTTAAGATGGAAAACTGCTAAAGATTAATACTGCTAAAGCGTCAGTTGCTAAAATTATTGCATAAGGCTGTATTTAATTATAATGATAATTTATAATTTTATGTTAATCAATGTGTTAGCATGATATCAGAGATTTTTTAGCGGTGGTATTAATTAATATTTATTGTAAATTTCCTATTTATCAATTAATAACAGATTTAAATTTTTCCTTCCTTTTGGCGTAATTGTCAATCCACGATTATTATCATTTTGTTTAAACCATTCTTGTTGTAGCATTGATTGAAGCAATAAAGTCCCTAATGGACCACCAATATGATCCCGATGTTCAGTAAAATCTATACAGCGCTTGCCAACACAAGCTGTGTTAGATGTGTTAAATAATAACTTATGTTCATTAAAAAAGAGTTTACCTTTTTCAGTAACCACAAAAAAATTGTCTTGTATAACAATAAATTCATTATTAATAAATGATTGGGTAAGTGCTACAGACCATGAGCCAGCTAAATGTTTATAACATGTTCTTGCCTCTTTAAATTTTTCTTTAGTTTTAGAGTTGGATAAAAATAAACAATCATTTGGCGGAATAATGTTAAACGTTGATTCAATAAACATTGCTGTATCTTGATTTTTTATTTCATAGTAGTGGTGTTTACCACATACTCTGTGATGGATAAGTGCAACATCTTCTAATTTTTTTAAATGAAACCGAGTAGCTTGTGGTGATAAATTCAGTCGATTTGCTAACCATGAGGCTGAAAGCGCTCTACCATTCATTAATTCCGTAATAATCATAATTCTACTGACGTCAGACATTGCATCCGAAAATCGTATTAAATCCTCACAATATAATTTACTCACTTTTTAGAATCTCCAAAAAAAGTCAATGGCATTTTTAGTTATTATTCAATTGGCAACCAACTAAGCAAAGCATATTAATATAAGCTTTTTTGCTAATTTGTTTAAATTTCTTTTTAAACATAATTTATAAAAAGTAAATAAGCTAATTGGATATTTTCACCAACACAAAAAGAAAGTACATGAAACTCTATGAAAAAAAATATTTCATTTTTGCAACTTCTATTCTAATGGTTGGTTACTTTTGCATTCACTTTTTTCTGTAGGTAGTCAGTTAAAAGCGAAATTTTAGTAAGGTGAGACCTTTAAATGACTCAAGCAGTTAATAGTACTAAACCAATGTATTCTATTTATATTATATGTTTTTTAGGATTATTTTTATCAACATTAGATACTGGGATTATAAACTTAGCGTTAAATTCCTTTTCAGTCGATTTTGATGTTTCTTTAGAATATATCGGATTATCAATTACTTTATATTTATTATTGCTAATTATTTTTCTAGTTCCTAGCGGTTGGCTTGGTGACTTTTTAGGGCAAAAAATAGCATTAATAGTAGGCTTCTTGCTTTTTGGTCTAACCTCAATGATTGCTGGATTTTCAGATTCTGCTAATCAGCTTATTTTATCTAGATGTGGACAAGGAATAGGTGCCGCATTATTGCAAGCAAATTGTCTGGGATTGGCTGGTTTACAATCAAGCAAACAAAAAATAAAATTAAATTCTTTCATAATGTTGGCGATAAGTTTAGGACCAATTTTAGGACCTTCTTTTGGAGGTATTATTTTAAAATTATGGGGGTGGCAATTCTTGTTTCTAATTAATGTTCCCTTGTGTATTGTGGGTTGTTTTTTTTGTTTGAGAATAAATAAATCAGTAATCTTAGTAAATGAAGAGACTTTCGATTTAAAAGGAATGATACTATTTTTCATAATGTTAGTCGGTTGTGTTTCTCTCATTTATTCTAATAATATAAACCTATCGTCGGTTGAAACAAGCTTCATCGGTTTTTCTACTTTGATCATATTTTTATTTTTTTGGAAGATTGAATCAAAACACTCCAATCCTTTTTTCCCTGTCAAATTATTATCAATTTCGTCAATTAGATACATTTCAATTGGCAGTTTGATTTTTGGACTGACCGCGGGCATTATTTTTTCAGCATCACCTATCATATTTACTAGAGAAACTAGCTATCCTATTGACGAAATAGGATTAATTTGTACTGCTTCACCCATTGGCGTTATTTTAAGTGTGTTTGTCAAAAAAGTAATAAATCCAAATTATAAAAAAATTATACTAATTTATGCTTTACCGCTTATGTTATCTGCTTTTGCCTTGCTTTTCTTGGTTAGTTTTAATATTTCAGTCTTTAATTATGTTATAGCTGCTATGTGCTACGGATTAGGTGGCGGACTGTTTCAAAGTTCATTAATTCAGATAGCGATGGAGCAAAAAAAAGATAAACAATCCACGATAGGAAGCTTGATAAGGCTTTTTCAAAATGGGGGAATTATTATTGGAGCAGCATGTTCTTTAGCGTTGTTAGAAATAGATATTTCCCCTTTAGAGAACATTTCTACCTATCAAAGATTATGAGGTATTACTTTCAGTGTACTCACTTAAAGTGATCGTCTATAGTATAGGATAGACATTAAGTTCTTTTTTCGGTGTTGGTTATTATGAATACACGATTTCTTATCACAATTCCAATAAACCCTAATGCGGCAAAGAGTGCAGCGCCTAATACCGTGTATTGAGTTCCCCATCCTGAAATAATTAGCCCACAAACAAATGTTCCTAAAGTTGTGCCAAGATTCGCAGCGGTTAAGAACAAGCCGTTAGCAAACTCGGGAGCGTCTGGCGCTGACGTACTAACCATAAATTGATTACCATTGTTAGCAATGCCTACACACAATCCAAGTAATAATAGAATAACGGTTATGGCAAAAGCATAGGTACCTAGCACAAATAGGAGGATATACAATCCCACAAGCAGTATCGGCATCATAATCAATGTTGAATGTGGCTTTCTTGATAAAAGTCTACCCGCCAAAATATTACCAATAATATTGGTCATACCATAAGCAAATAACAACACGCTTATAATTTTGAAGGACAATAACGTCACCGAATGTAAATAATCAGAAAGGTAGCTATAAAAACCAAACATAACCGCGTTCATAAGAATAGCGGCAATAACCGAGATCCACAAAACAGTTTTTTTTAAAACGCCAAGCTGTTTTCCATAAGTTAATTTGTTATTTACTGGCATAGAAGGAATAAATAATAGGGTTGCTAACAATACAATAATATTCACAGCCGTAAAAAATACCATTGCCATACTAAAACCCCATTCATCGGCAATAAAACTGGTTACAGGAACGCCGAGTACCATGCCGGCTGACACACCAACAAACAATCTCGCCACCGCTTTCGGTATATCTTCTTGCTTTACCGAAACAGCAGCAGTAGTAAAAGCAATAGTAATATATACTGGATGAAAAATGGCAGGAATAGCCCGAAAGACTAATTGTATAGCATAACTATCAGCAAATATGGAAACGATATTGCTTATCACAAATACTGATAGTGCTAATACCATAGTAATTTTACGATTGATTTGGGAGAAAAATAGCGGTACTAACGGCGCAGTAGAAGCAATAACCAAAGCAAACAAACTAATCATCCAACCAGCATCAGGAACACTGATATTAAAATGTTCGGCAATGATGGGCACAATTCCTACGACTCCCATTTCAGTATTTAAAATACCGAAAACTCCAAGGGTCAAAATTAATAATAGACGGTTGTTTGCCTGATTTGTTGTAATTGTCATACTAACCCTTTTTATTTTTGAATAATAGTGTAGAAATATCAAGAATCATCGTCTACAATTAGTCCTTTTCCAGTTATATAAAATTGTTTACCGGCTACATAATGCAGTGTTTTCATCTCGTCGGTAACGTTATCAAATCGCCAATGACCGTCTGCAAAGACTCGATCGTCGGCCCATGCACAGATAACTTCGCCAATCAGTAAATCGTATACCGATTCATTATGCGGTTCGGGAATAAGTCGGCAAATCAACCAAGCTGCACAATCATTCACTAGTGGCACGTCAAAACCATCTTGATAGAATAATTTGACATTGCTATCAATTAATTTATTAGGGTGAGTGAAATAACTTTGGGTACCAACCTTAATGACTGTTTCAGCTTGTTTGGCGACAGGTATTTGTATAGCAAACAATCCACTTTGTTCAATTAACTGGCGGGTATAAGAATTTTTATCAATGACAGCGGTAACTTTGGCAGGAAACGAGTCTAATGGACATACCCATGATGCAGACATTACGTTTTCTATATTGTTATGCTTAGCAGAAACCATTACAGTTGGTCCATGATTAAGCAGTCGGTAAACTTTTTTATTTTCTACGGGACGGATAGTCATTTTTGCTCCTTTGTTTTCTAAAAAAATATAAATTGAAATATAAAAATACGTTTCTGATTATAAGTATTTAAAATAGTTCAGATAGACATTAGTTTCAAGTTAGGATCGAGTTCCTAACTAGACTGTTATTTCAAGTTATTTTTAAAAAACTGCACAAATTTATCAAATGGAATTTTGTCAAAGTTGTCATATAAATCAACATGATTGGCATCAGCAATGACGACTAATTCTTTAGGTTCCGCAGCAGCTTGGTAAACATCTTCTGAATAGTAACGTGAATGTGCTTTACTACCGGTAACTAATAAAATAGGACGCGGAGAGATTTGTTTAATATTCGTCATTAAGGGGAAATTGAAGAATGACATGGGCATCGTTGCTGACCAAGCCGTTGTTGAATTAACAGATCTAGGATGAAATCCACGCGATGTTTTATAATAATCAAAAAATATTTTTGATATCGGATCAGATCCAGCTGGCAATACATCAGGCAAAATCTTATCAGACTTAATAATATTGCCGTTGTTATCAAATGGCACTTCATGTAAACCTAGCGAATATGTGCCACTTTCAGCATCAACCCAACGTTGCAGACTTAAATAATCGACCACTTTTTGCCGTTGTTCTGGCGTATAATAATCTTGATACCCCTTACTCATACTCCGTGACATGTCATACATAGCTGTAGTCGCTACGGCCTTAATACGGGTGTCGCTTGAAGCTGCTGTTAGTACCATACCCGCCAGACCACAAATAGCTAGCGCACCAATCTTGTCGCGATCAACAAAAGGTTGTAATCCGATATAATCAATCGCTGCACTAAAATCTTCAGTATTGATATCTGGAGATGCGGTATTGCGGACTTCACCACCGCTTTCACCCGTAAAAGAAGGGTCAAACGCCAATGTAACGAAGCCACACTCTGCTAAAGTTTGAGCATGTAAACCAGATGATTGCTCTTTAACGGCACCAAATGGACCACTTAAAATAATAGCAGCAAGTTTTAGGTCGCCTATGTTTTTGGGTATATATAGATCACCTACGAGCATAATCCCATAGCGATTTTTAAAAGTCACTTTACGATGATCGACTTTATCGCTTTTAGGGAAAGTTTTATCCCACTCTTGTGTAAGTTGCATTGTATTAGCTCCTATATTAATGACAGATTCAGAGTTGGCGATAGCCTTAGAGATGCCTATAAAGAAAGCAACACCTTAGCAATAGCTATTTGTAAAACATTTCAACGATAAAAAAGGCTTTCAAATAATGCCTAATAGGCAAATTTATTAAGAAATACCATCGTAGATGTTGTTAGTGATGAGTGCTTTTTAATCTTATTATCTATTATTATTAATAAATTACTCTGCTACAATGAATAAATTACGAATTAATAATTCTCGAATTAGGAATAATTATGCTTAATCGTTTAGATGCCTTGAAGTATTTCTGTATCGCTGCTGAAACTTTGCAGTTTCGTGAGACAGCAGTGCGGATGTCGGTGTCTCCCCAAGTGGTCACACGAGTGATTGCAGAGCTAGAGGATGAGTTGGGTACACTACTTTTTCTACGCAATACTCGTAATATGCAACTTACCGAGTTCGGTGAACATTTTTTACCACAGGCACAACAATATTTGCAAGAAGGTGAAAAACTATTTGCTAATGCCAAACAAAAACAAAGTGATATGAGTGGAGTAGTTCGTATTGCTGTCCTTAGACTGCCTGAAAATGATGCTATTTTAGCTGAATTGGTAAAGAAGTGTGCCGATTATCCAAGATTACGTATAGATTGGCGAGTCGACTTTGCTAAGTTGCATCTAATTGAAAATCAAATTGATATTGGATTAAGAGTTAGTTTTGAACCCGATCCACTGATGATTGTTCGTAAAATTAGTGAGATGCAGGATAAATTTGTTATTTCGCCAAAATTATTAGCTAAACTTGGTCAGCCAAAAGATTTAAACGATCTACAAAAACGTTTTCCGGTAAGTAACCTGATTAATGTTGATACTGGACGTTCCTGGGGATGGCCAGTGAATGATGAATTACATTTATTTCCCAAACAACAACGCTTTGTCACTGACGATCCCTATAGTGAGCTAGCGGCTGTACTGGCAGGAATGACTTGTTCACTGGTTGCCGATTACATGTGCAATAAACACCTTGCAAATGGTGATTTAGTTGAATTGTTTCCTGATATCCCTCGCAAACGCTGGCAAATGTATTTATATCGCCCTCAACGTACTATTACGTCACCTCATGTGCTAAAAGTATTTGATTGGCTAACAGAGATTTTGGGTAAATATTATTATCAAAAAAATGAACGCTAGTCGTTATTCATTATTTAAACTTATTAATTCACTACCATTTATTTAATACTTTCCAGTTAATTTACAATCTTCACCAAAAAAAGCGTTATTAAGGGAAAGCTGTAAGTATCGCCTTTAAAAGGATTAAGAATATATATAATTATGACTTGTTGTTTAAAAAGACGTCATTTTTACTTTAATTTATCCTTAAAAAAGGAGAATTAATGATCATCAAAGCTACCAAATTCACACATTAAGATGATTAGATTGTTTGGTGGCAATAAATTGCCGTTTTATCTAGGTTCTTTATAAGGAATAATGATCGTTGTTAGGTAAAATAATAAAAAATAGACATAGATCTACAAAATTACGCTAATTTAATCAATACAGTTTATATTTGCGTTATAAATAGTTAATTGAAAATATAATTAATATTGATATGATAATTAATCGATTAGCTTATATGTTAGGAAATATTCTTTGAGTTTAAATTTTAAAAGAAGTTTTTATGAGTATCGAGCAAATGTGTCATTATCAAGCAAAATTATCTTTTGAATTAGATTCAGCAGATTTATATACGTCCATTATAAAGCAAGAAAATATAACCATCATTGATGCTCGATCTCCTCAAGCATATAAAAAGGAACATATATCAGGAGCCGTAAATTTATGGCATAAAGATATGTCATTTCATACAACCGACCATTTAGATAAACATAAAATTTATATTTGTTATTGTGACGGTATTGGCTGTAATGCCTCAACTAAAGCTGCGCTTAAACTTTTAACGCTAGGATTTAAAGAAAAAGAATTAATAGGTGGTCTTGATTGGTGGAAACGAGATGGTTATGTAACAGAAGGGGACGAATCTCAAAGCGGTCTTGAAGTCAATTGTGGCTGTTAAACGTAAATTTACACAATGGATATAATGATAGCAAAATATCTAAATTTTATTGTTGTTGAAGCTGTAGAGAGATTAAATGTCAACTAAAGTTCTAACTGATTATGAGGTGAAAAAACGATTTCGTGGGGCTTTGCTTGGCGTACAAGCTGTATCCGTTAGGGCGATTGTCGATATGATGCAGGAGGTAATTCTGAATGATTAGGTTTACTAAATTGAATACACTTCATGGCGGTTTGATGGTTGGAGTTTTGGCATTGACCGTATTGAGTAGTTGTCAGGCATTTAACAAGGATATTCGAAGGATTACATTACCATCAAAAGAGCAGCAGTCGGTGACTTCGTTAATTTCAAACTCCCCCACACGCTGTATTGGTACTTATTTAATCGAACTGCCCGTTGAATTTAAAGCTTATAAAGAGGGGATCTTTTATTACAAAAGTAGTGGTGATATTACCATTACTACCAAACAGCAGTATTTACGACCATTTAAACAGATGATTGCCCTGCGCAAGCAGGATCTAGAAAGTACTAAGCCTATTGACCAAATCAATGGTAAATATCTAAAACAGGTATATAAAGTACAGACAAATAATCCTGATAAAATGCAAGGTATTATTTTTGAACGAATGGTAAAACCAGGAATGCGTGATGTACTTAGAGTTTTAGAAGGTTATCGCTGGCAAGATGAAGTGACCTTAAAAATTGAGATGAAAGCACGTAATGGCTCTGGGGAATTATATGCTAAAGATAGGATAAAAGATCCAGAATCTTATGCGAATAATGTCCCTCAAAAATTAATTGAGCTACGTAAACTTTTTGACCGGATTAAGCCGCGCGATGACTTGACTATCCCAACCACGCCAGGTTTTTGTATGTTTAACAGTTTTATGCAGGGAGAGGATCGCGAATGGAAAGATATGAATTATGGCTATCGGCACGATAATAGTAATGACTATTTTTCATTCTATTTTGAATTTAATGATTTTGCCGATGACTATGCATTACTTGATAAGCCCGAAGCTTATTTTACACAAGGTAGCGGACATACCATCTATAAAGGAACCCGTGAAAGCCATGGCTTGAAACTGGAAGAGTGGGTTGTCAAAGGCAAGTATTTTGAAGAGCCCCAAGGTGTTAATAATAATTATACAGACTATATATTTACCTTAGGTATTCATATTACCGATCCAACCTATAAAACGCCACGATTACGCGTAGAAATGACCTATAGAGTTCCCGAAGACAAAACACAAGGATATACTGAAGAGCAATTGATGGTCATTTGGCGTGAAATCACCAACACTATTCGAATACGCGAGAGTGCTTTTGAATCGAAATAAATGTATTATTTGGGGAATAGCCTTAATTTATTAAGGCGTTTTCTTGTAGAATTTGTTTACTTGGATCAAGATAATGATATATTCACTTCCTTTGCTGTTCTAACGGACATATATTAATAAAAAATATTAAGATGTATATTTAGTACAGTTTTATACATTATGAATTGGAGCGGGAAACGAGGTTCGAATCCAGTTTCATAACCTATTGTATATAAAAAATTTATCCAGACACTAATATTGCTTTCGCTAACCTTCAGGACTAATTTTTGGAATAGTTTTTTGTGGTACTTTATGGATTGTTATGGACTTCCACGGACTCAAATTACAATAACAACTTATTTACTAGACCTTGCCTTATCATTTAATGGTATGAGGCTATTCATTGACAAGTCATTTGATAGAATAATTTGACATAAATGAATTGGCAGCGTTTTTATAAGATTTAAATAATTTTTCCGCGCGTTCAACCATTTCGTGACGTATATGCTCAGGCTCTAAACAAATACATTTATGACCTAAGCTCAGCAAAATTCCATAACTGTAGTCATCATCAATAAAGTTAAAATTTACAAGATATTGTTGTTCGTTTAATTTCTTAATATCTTTTTCGTCACAAAAATCTAAAATGCGATCCAAAAGAGATTCATCTATTAGTAATTTTATTTTAAAAATCTTTTTTTTCATATCCTTTTCAAATAAAGAAAATACTTCAGGAACAGTCTGACTAATAAATTTAGTATTAGTTTCTCTAATGTTTGACATTTTTGACAATTTAAATATACGAAAATCATTTCTATCTAGGCAAAAAGCTTGTAAATACCATTGTTTTTCCTTAAAAATAAGTTTATATGGCTCAATCAAACGCGAGGTTTGTTTATTTTTAACCCCCAAATAATTAAACGATAAAAGTAGTTGCTCATTAAGTGCCAGTCTTATAATGGAAATTTTTTTATTAATATTTTGCTTAGAAAACCAAGGTGATAAATCAACAATTAGTTGATTTAAATTATTTGTAACTTCTTCATCAAGTTCTTGTTCTGATAAAAAACTCTTAATTTTTTCAAAAGTTCTTAAATTTTCACTTTCTTTTATAACCGGTGAGGATAACAAGTTGAGGCCTTTTAATAAAACAATGACATCTTCTTTAGTGAATAAACTTGTATTAACTTTATAATTTTTTAAAATACTTATTCCGCCCGCACTTCCTTGATATGTAATAATGGGTATTCCTGCTCCCTCAATAACTTGTATATCTCGATAAATAGTACGCAATGATACATTTAATTTTTCTGCTAATTCTTTACCGCTTATTTTTTCTCTTTGAAGCAATACCATTATGATAGTAATTATACGATTAATTTTCATGCTTTATGTTTACAAAATAATTTACATTAAATTTTAAATATGACATACGGTTGTCATCAATGCTACATCATAATATAGATAACAAAAATTAACTAAATTAATTTTTATCACTAAGAGGAAACAAAAAATGTTTAAACCTAATAGCGTTATTGTTTATGTCAAAGATGTCGATACTAGTACTGAATTTTACACAAAAATACTAGGGCGCCCACCTATTGAAACTTATCCTGGTTTCGCTGTATTTTTATTGAATGATAATTTTATTTTGGGGCTACAAGGTGCTGATGAAATAACTCCAAAGGCACCGAATCATTATGGTGGTTTTGAGTTGTCATTTAGTGATGTAACAAAAAATGATGTTGATGAGATTTATGCGACATGGAAGGAACTAAACGTCAAAATTGAACTTGAACCTCAAATGCTCGATTTCGGATACACATTTGTAGGAAATGATCCCGATGGTCATCGACTCCGTGTTTGTGCTACCGACACTTCAAAGTTTGAATGAAAAATATCTTAAGAAATTGAAATAATAGGTGCTTCATTATGCAGCCATTGTTTATGAGGAATTCATTTCATGAAAAAATCTTGGATGACTCTGGATTACTTTGTTCTATACTGGAAAGTAAAACAGTTAAATCACTTTCAAACTCCGAACTTTATGGACTTTAACGTACTATACGGGATAATTCTATTGGAGCGGGAAACGAGGTTCGAACTCGCGACCTCAACCTTGGCAAGGTTGCGCTCTACCAACTGAGCTATTCCCGCATGAGAAGTGTTTTAAATGGTGCCCGGGGCGAGACTTGAACTCGCACGGCCAAAAAGGCCGAGGGATTTTAAATCCCTTGTGTCTACCGATTTCACCACCCGGGCTCAAAACTTAGTTCCGAAAGGTAACTGCGTTTTGGATGCTGTGCATTTTACCTATCTTATCATTTCAGTCAATAAAAATTTCAAATTAATGGTTTGATTGCTCAATGTTTGACTGATTAGTCGTTAAATTAAGCTATTTTGTCTATTTTTACAAAATTATTTAGCTAACTTGATTATTAAGAGATTACACAGATAATATCTGCGATATTTCATAAATATGTTTAATCTTCGTCTAATAAATCACTTTGCGCGATCCAAAGATATTGCAACATAGATAATAAAGTTAAGATAGTTGCAATAAGTAGGGCTGCCAGACCTGCATATATAACCAGATCGCAAGGACGCCAAAGTAACCAAGTTAACGCTGTCATTTGGGCAATAGTTTTAATTTTACCAATTGAAGATACCGCAACATTATTGCGTTTGCCAATTTCAGCCATCCACTCTCTTAATGCAGAAATAATGATTTCTCGAGAAACGATGATGATAGCCGGAATAGAAATCCACCACGCTTGATAATACTGAGTGATAAGTACCAATGCGATCGTCACCATTATTTTATCGGCAACAGGATCTAAAAAGGCGCCAAATTTGGTAGTTTGACCTAATCGACGGGCGAGGTAACCATCAAAAACATCTGTAACTGCGGCAATTAAGAATAATAATGCCGAAAAAAAGCCAGACCATTCATGAGGAAATAAATAGAATGCCAACACAAAAAAAGGAATAAGTATTACTCGAAATAATGTTAAGAATGTAGGTAAGTTGATTTTCATGTGACATTAGCTCATTTTGTTTTATTAATCAATTGGTTAGTGATAATTAAAAAAACAGTGTTTTCTTACTGATTATGTTGCCTGAAAAATGTTAATTTTTCAATGTGTTATTGCTGTAAATTTAGATAAATTTTTTCAGCTAACGATTTGGAGATGCCTTGTACTTGGGCTATTTCATCTATACTAGCATTTTTTAGCTCTCTAAGCCCGCCAAAATGTTTTAATAATGCTTGGCGTCTTTTTCCGCCAACGCCTTCTATATGCTCTAACGCACTATCAGTTAATTGTTTAACACCTTTTTTACGCTGACCTACAATCGCATGGTCATGTGATGCGTTACGGATTTGTTGAATTAATAATAGAGCAGGGGAATGATCATCTAAATAATAACCTTTGCCATGAGCTTCAAAGAAGAGTGTTTCTAAACCTTCTTTACGCTCAGCACCTTTAGCCACCCCGATTAAAATAGGATGATGTTTATCCCAGTTTACTTGTAACTTCTCAAATACTTGTAAAGCTTGATTAAGTTGACCTTTTCCACCATCAATAAAGATAATATCAGGGATTTTGTCTTCAGGAAGATCTTTTTTACTATAACGACGAGTCAATACCTGTTCCATTGCTGCATAGTCATCACCAGGTGTGATACCAGTAATATTATAACGACGGAATTCAGATTTAACTGGTCCTTTATCATCAAACACAACACAAGAGGCGATAGTGTTTTTGCCCATAAAATGGCTGATATCAAAACATTCCATTCTATTGATTTTCTCAATCCCCAAAAAAGCTTTTAAAGCATCATATCTTTGTTTAATGGTTGAGTTTTCAAGTAATTTATTTTTAACTTCCGTTTGAGCATTAACGGTCGCAATATTTAATAATTTAAGATTATCACCTTTCGGTTCATCAACTAATTTAACTTGATGTTCAGCAACAATAGATAACGTCTCTTCCATTGCTTGTTTATCGGACAACGAAAAATTCAGAAGAATTTTCTTTGGGATATTCCTATTTTGATTACCTTGTAGATAAAATTGCCCTAAAAATGTCTCGATAACTTCTTCAAGTTCAGTATTAGACGGTACTTTAGGAAAATAAGAACGATGACCAAATGTTTGACCATTACGGATAAAAAGCACATAAATACAAGCTAAGCCGAGTTCATAATGAAAACCGATTACATCCAAATTATCATTATTATTGTAGATAGCTTGTTTTTCATTAATGTGTTTGATTGCTTGTAACTGATCACGCAACGCTGCTGCTTTTTCAAAATTAAGCTCACTACTGGCTTTTAACATATCAGCGGTAATTTTTTTTAAGATTTCATCTGACTGTCCAGATAAAAATAACCTAACATAATTCACTTGTTCGTTATAATCTTCGTCGCTGACTAAACCAGGTACACAAGGGCCTAAACAACGTTTAATTTGGTACTGCAAACAAGGACGTGTTCGATTACGATAAGTACTATTAAGACATTGCCTTATCGGAAAGGTTTTTTGTAATAATGCGAGAATTTGTTTAACTGCATAACCACTTGGGTAAGGGCCAAAGAACTCATCTTTTTTACGATTAACTGCTCCGCGGTATAAAGATAATTGTGGATGGCGTTCTTTACTTAATTTAATAAACGGATAGCTTTTATCATCTTTAAGTAAAACATTATATCGTGGTTGATATTTTTTGATATAAGTCTGTTCAAGCAAAAGAGCTTCGGTTTCGGTATTGGTGATGGTAAATTCTACTCGATGAATATGACTCACCAATCGATCGGTTTTGATGGTTTTTTTACTACTATTAAAGTAACTTTTTAAACGATTATTGAGGTCTTTCGCTTTTCCCACATAAATGATGGTATCTTTATCATTAAACATTTGGTAGATACCTGGTTTATGTGGGACAGTTTTTAAGAAAGATACAGAATCAAATTGGCTCATATTAATTTTCAAAGGTGAGGGCTCTTTTCTCTATTATCCTCATAATGGTGCTTAAAATACCATTTATCAAGAGGTAGATGAGCCCAGCAACAACAAAAATTGAGAAATCATAGTATTCACCATTTAGTGTATTACTATATCCCATGAGATCCATAACAGGAATCATTGATGCTAGTGCGGTTCCCTTAACCACGAAGACAACTTCATTAGAGTAAGTAGACAGTGCACGTTTTAATGCATATGGCATTACAATTTTGAGTGTTTGTCTTTTATTCATGCCTAATGCACTACATGCTTGCCATTGTCCTTGTGGAACAGCTTTTAAAGCACCATAGAAAATTTGAGTAGTGTAAGCTGCACTATTAAGCGTTAATGCTAAATAAGCGCAAAACCATGGCGATGAAATAAATTCATAAAAAGCGGGTACTTTACTTAAAATTTCGCCAAATTGTGAAGGTCCATAATAGATTAAAAAAAGTTGTACCAATAAAGGTGAACCAGTAAAAATAACAATATAACCACGTATCGTTTTAGTTAAAAACTTTGAATTTAAAGATAAAAGGCAAGAAAAAACGATAGCTAAAAAACCAGCTGATAATATGCCAGCGATACTTAAACTTAAAGTATCAGGTAGACCTTGAAGAATGATTTTTAGATAGTAAATAAAATTATCAGACATAAAATGACCTTACTGACTATTAGCTGATGAAGGTTGTTCAAATTTGGTAGAGCGTTTTTCAATATGAGCAATAACGCGTTGACTTAAAACTGATATTACTAGATAAACAAGCATAGCAATAAAATACCATAAGAAAGGTTGGTTGGTTCTTGCGACAATTGTTTTGGTTTGCATCATTAAATCATCAATCGCTATTGCAGATACAAGGGCGGTATCTTTTAATAAAATTAACCATTGATTACTCAAACCAGGTAATGCATGGCGCCACATTTGCGGCATTATTATGCGGAAAAAAGTACGGGATTTACTAAGTCCCAATACTTGAGCTGCTTGTTTTTGTCCACTTGGTATCGCTTTAAATGCTCCACGTAAGGTTTGAGATGCATAAACGGCATAAAGTAAGGATAAAGCAAAAACACCGCATAAAAATGGATCTGGTTGAGTATTTTCAATATTCATTTTTACGGTAAATGTTGTAAAACCAAGTGGAATGGTAAAACCATCATCTAATGCCATCAATAACAGCGGTAAACCGGTATAGATTGCCACCACAATTAATAATTCGGGTAACGCTCGAATAGTTAAATTAAATAGTGACATTAACCATGCAACGGGTTTGAAGGGTACTGATTCTAAAATAGTAAAAATGAACGCAAAAAACATGCCGACAATTAACGATACAAATGCTAATGATAACGTTATTGCGGTTGCTTTAGTTAGCGGCAAAATATACCCATCCATAGAAGAGAGTAACCAGTCGATACCGTGTGCAAAAAAGTCTGACATAAAAAAACCGTAATTAAATTAAAAAAATAAACTCGCCGCAGAGTATGCGGCGAGATCTCAACGTACAGATTTTAGTAAATAAGATTATTTACTAAACCATTTTTTATAAATAATATCTAATTCACCATTTGCTTTTAATTTATCAATTGCTTGGTTGAATTGTTCAAGTAATTGATCATTTCCTTGACGTAAAGCGATACCTAAACCTTCACCAAAGAATTCATGATCGGTAATTTTGTCACCCAAAGCAACAATCTCAGCATCCTTACCTAACCATTCTCCAGCAACAAATGAGCTTGAAACAATGGCATCAATACGTTTTGCTTTTAAATCTAGAAAAGCGAATTGATAGCTGTCATAACTTACTGCTTTAACATCAGGGTACTTTTCATTTAAGTATTTTGAATACGTTGTACCTTTTTGAATACCAACTTTTTTACCTTTCAATTGATCAAGACTGGTTAATGAGTCTTTCAAAGTAATAAATTGAATTGAGCTGTCGTCGTAGTAGATTTTAGTAAACGCAACTTGTTTTTGACGCTCTGGAGTAACATCAATACCTGCAATTGCTGCATCAATGCGACGAGTTTTAAGGCTAGGAATTAAACCATCGAATGATTGGTTAACAATTTTGCAAGATACTTTCATTTCTTCACAAAGTTTATTCATAACATCGATATCGAAACCAACAATTTCATTTTTGTCGTTAGTAAATTCGAAAGGCGCATAAGTTGCTTCGGTACCAATAGTTAATGTTTCTGCTGCTTGAGCTGCAAAAGCAGATCCAGCAAATAAAATCGCTAGTAATGTTTTTTTCATATTTCCACCCAATCTGGTTTTAATTAATGTTAATGTGATAGATAAGCTTTAAACTCTTCGGTTTTGGGATGAGCAAAACACTCAAGTTGTCCCTGTTCAATAATCTTACCTTGTTCCATGTAAATCACTTGTGAAGCAACTTTACGTGCAAAATCGACTTCATGAGTAACAATAATTTGTGTAATTCCGGTTTGTGACAGTTCATTAATAATCTCGGCAATTTGTGATGTAATTGCTGGATCTAATGCCGCTGTTGGTTCATCAAATAACAAAATTTTCGGCTCCATCATTAATGCTCTAGCAATAGCAACTCGTTGCTGTTGGCCTCCAGAAAGATGGAGAGGGTAGCGATGCGCCATTTCATCAATTTGTAGACGAGCTAAGATTGACATAGCTTTATCACTAGCTTCTTGTTTTGATAATTTTAATACTTGGCATGGCGCTTCAATCAAATTTTCCAAAACGGTCAAATGTGGCCATAGGTTGTAATTTTGAAAAACCATACCGACATTTTTACGTAATGTTCGAATTGTTGATTCACTTATTTTTTGCGAAAAATCGAAATGCGAATCAGCAATCGTCATTTCACCTGATGTAGGAATTTCAAGTAAATTAAAAACTTTCAACAAAGAACTTTTACCTGCACCGCTCTGACCAAGTAAAACAATTGTTTCACCTAAAGGGTAACATAAAGAAACGTCGTTCAATGCCTGATGTGTACCATAAAAACAGTTAATATGGCTTAATTCAATATTCATTAGTTTAGATAAATTGTTTAAATTTTAATTGACTAAATATTACTTTTTTTTGCATAAAAATGCAATCTAAAATATTAGACAAATACTTTATAAGTTAATTTTTAAGCAAAAAAATATAATTTTCAATTTTTATTATTGGATAATATTATATTAAATCAATTAGATGTAATTAAAAATATTTACTATACTGATATTTTTATTGATAGAAAAGAAATATATAAATGTAATTCTAATTGATAATTTAACGAATTTGTATGTATTAAGAGCTTAAAAAACCCCTTTCCTCAAAATTTTTACAGATTTTAGCTTAATTTATTCATCATTATTTATAATAGGGATGATAGGTCCAAGATATTTAGGTTTTTGATTCATTATATATAAATCAATAAAAGCACTAACACGAGCTAGCATCTCTCTTATGCGAACTAACTTCATACTTTTGGGTGCTGGAACGGCAAAACACTGTGCTTGAATATCTTGCGCAAGGGCAATAAAAATCGCTCGTTCGCAATGGAACTCTTGCGTAATAATAGTAAAATCATCAGCATTGAAAACTTTATTAGCCCGAACAACTGAATCGAAGGTTCTAAAACCAGCATAATCTAATACAATCGATTCTTTAGGGATACCTGCTTTAATCAGATCCTTTTGCATCGTGATTGGCTCATTATAATTTAAATGCGCATTATCACCACTTACTAATAGATAATCGACTTTTCCTTGCCAATATAGATCAATAGCGCCATCGATACGATTGCGATAAAAACCGTTAATTCCACCACCTTTTACATATTTAGATGTACCTAATACTACACCAATTGTTCGATAGGGGAGCTTATTTTCATCATGATAAATGTAAGGTGCTGTTTTATAGCTTATCCAATAGTCGAGACTAATTATTACCGCTATTAAAAACAGTAGAAAGGTAATTAAATAAGCAATAAATTTTTTTAATATCATGCTAAAACCAATCAAAAATAAAAACCATTATTGGAAATAAAAATGGTGCTGTCAATGAAGTCATAATACCACATAGTACTAGTGATAAAGAGCTGTAAGCTCCTTCATTATAATCTACTTCAATACAGCGTGCAGTACCAACAGCATGTGATACAGCACCGATTGATAAACCTCTGGCGGAAGCTGTTTTTATTTTAGCCCAATTTAATAATTGATGAGCAAAAATTCCACCTAAAGTTCCGACTAGTATTACACATAATGCGGCAATAGATGGAACACCACCTTGATTTTCTGCGATAGTTACCGCTATTGCAGTAGTAACTGATTTTGGTAGTACCGAGGCGGCAATTTCATCACTACCTCCTAACCAGAATGCAATACATACTCCCGTCACCATAGAAGCAATTGAAGCGGTAAAGGTGATTATCATGATGGATTTCCAACGGGCTTTGATTTGTGGGATTAATTCATATAAAGGATAGGCTAAAGCAACAACCGAGTATGGAAGTAAATCATTAATAATTTTTACATTTTTTACATATTCAATATAACTAGTCTGTGTGATTAATAATATTGGAATTAAAACAATAACTGAAATCACTAGTGGATTAAATAATGGATTTTTGATTTTAAAGGAAATTTTACGAATCACAAGAAAAACTAAAACAGTTAATGGTAGCATCCATATCATGATTGTTTCCCCTTATTATCAGCCGATTTTAGCGCTGGTTTATGCAAACGCTCAGTAAGATATGCCGTTAAAAATAAAACAATAATTGAACCGCCAACACTGGCGAAGATAATCGGCAGCCAATTAGCTAAAAGCAGTGAATAATTATCCATGATTCCCATAGCTGCAGGAATAAATAGCACAGTCATATAGCGCATAAAGAGGTTACAACTGTTTTTGATCCAACGCGTTGGTATAAGTTGAAAAGCTAATAAAAAAAACAAGATTAATAGACCAATAATACTACCAGGGATCATGATTGGTAAGATTGCCGAAACTATGTTACCTGCCCATAAACATAGAGTTAAAATAATTAATCCACGACCATAACTAAATAGTGTGTAATATAAAGAATAAAGTCGATGCTTAATTGTTGCATGTTTGGCTAAAAAATGTTTCATAGTTTATACACTAATTGTCTTAAAATTAAATATTGACGGTATGTCCGTCGTTTAGAAAGGGCGGAGAGCTAAAACTAGAAATATATAATACGCCCCTGTAATTTAATTATCCAACTAAATAATGACAATATTGGTAAAGCTGTTTTAATAAAGTAAGCTTTTCCGGTTTCTGTATATAAATTTCTGCAAGTTGTTCCAGTGATTGTAAATAATTTTGTATCTCAATGGTATTGAGTTTATCTCGACAGTGATCTTGCCAAATACGCTGTTCTTGTTCGGTTAATGTTTGTGGATAATTTCTCGCTTTGTAGCGAAAGAATAATGTGGTTAATCGTGGATCATCAAAAGTGATTGATAAAGTTTCTAATAAATGAATTGGCGTAGTTCTTATAGTTTCACAACGTAAAAGATCTTGACCATTTAAAAATCCACCATAAATTTGTGCATCAACATCACTGTTAACTGGATAATCATTATTGATACTAAATAACTCACGCATTTTATCCTGTAATTTATTTTGGTTTTGCAGTAGTTTTTGTTGATTAATTAAACATTGTTGTTTATCTAAATTAAAACGTTTTGCGTTATCAGCTAATAATGTGCTTAATGGCGCAATAATTGGACATTTATTTATATGAATCAGTTTTAACGGAATACGCTGCTCGTCTAACTCAAGATCGACTGTTTTGGTGTAAAGTTTTTCCTGAATAGTCTCGACAGGTAAATCAATAATTGAATCAATATCTCCAGCTAGATCACAGACTATAACTGCATTATTTTGCGTTGGATGCCATGCAATAGGGCAGACTAATGACATATTACCTCTATGGCTACCTAACATTCCTGATACATGAACAATAGGTGTCATATTTACAACGTCAATAAGCTCGGCAACTCTGTTTTTATTACGTAATTTAAAGAAATAATTGAATAACTTTGGTTGGGCTTGTTTGATAAGTTTTGCCATAGCAATAGTAGCATAAACATCTGACATTGCATCATGGGCATGCTCGTGGGTAATATTATTCGCTTTAGTTAAATCTTCTAAACGAAAACTCGGTAAACCAGCATCATTTGTTGGCCAGTTAATACCTTCAGGTCTTAATGCATAACATGCTCTAATGACATCAAGTAGATCCCACCGTGAATTACCATTACGCCAACTATAAGAGTAAGGATCATAAAAATTACGATACAAAATATTGCGAGTCACTTCATCATCAAAGCGGATATTGTTATAACCTAAGATACAAGTATTCGGTCGGTTAAATTCTTGATGGATTAATTTGGTGAATTCAGCTTCACATAAGCCACTTTGATTTGTTTTTTGTGGTGTAATACCAGTGATAAGAACTGCTTCAGGATTGGGTAAATAGTCTTGCGCTATTTGACAATAAATGACTAAGGGTTCTTCAATAATATTAAAATCACTATCTGTTCTAATGCCAGCAAATTGTGCCGGACGATCTAAAGCAGGGTTGATGCCAAAAGTTTCGTAATCATGAAAATAAAAAGTAGGCTGTATTTGATCGTTTTTCATTCCGTTATTTTGCTCTTAAGTTTTCATTTTAATTTCAAGTGATTATATCATTATTTAGTTAATTTTATTTATGAACAATACAGTGATGTAACAATAAAAAAATTTTAATAGTTAATCATTAATGAAAAATCAAGGTAATAATTAAACTGACTTTATGAGCAATTATAAGAATTATTTTGCTAGTTATCCTATTGATAGAAATGATTTTATAGTAAATTTATTTTGAATAATTAATCTGTTAAATTTAATTAATAATATTTCAGTTAATCCTAAATATAAATGTTACACCGTCACAAATTTGATGTTGTCATATTTTATGGAGGGAAGATATGTCAAATAAATTATTAATGAGCTTATTTTTTATACCACATTTTTCATTACCACGTTTGTTAATCTCAGCTCTTGATAATGCTATATTAGTCACCTTGATTTTTTGTTTAACTTATTGTTACAATTAAATTAATTGGTAAAAAAGTCTTTTTGGCTATATTGCATGCTATTAAGTTTACCAGGGTTATCGGAATTAAAATAATTATTTCACTTTAATTCTTATTAATTCGTTATCTAAAAAAAGAGTGATATTATCAGCTTTCTGTTGATGATTATGCTTTTAAGCTAGCTTACATGGAATATAAAACAAATTATTATTTCAGTATTGGTTTTTCGAAATGGATTTCGCAAAAAAAATTATCCTTGTTTTAGCTATTTGTTTCGTGTTTACTGCAAATTGTGATACTAAAAACTGTAATAAAGGTATACCATGCGGTAATTCATGTATCCACCTGAACAATGGGAATGTGATAGAAATCGACAAATAGAAAAAATTCAGGGTAATGACAACAAGTTTATCAGTGAAAAGTGTTAATAATGAAAACAAAAATTATCTTAGTGTTGGTCTTTTTTATTACTGTTATACAAAATGCTTATGGCGTTGCTCATTATAGAACATATGTTCCTCGGTTTTATTCTTTTCATACTTTTCATTCTAGTAGAGGAACGGGCAACGAAACACCGTTAGATAATATTTTTTTAAGTATTTTTATCATTTTCTTTCTTGGTATATTTTTTCTATCAGCAATATCGGTAATTCAAGAGTGTAAAGAAGCTAAAAATAAATTATTAGCAGAAGAGAAAGAAAAGCGTAATGAACTTGAGCGAATAAAATTAGAGGAAGCTAGAGCAATTAAAAAAGCGATGGCTCCTAAAGTCGAAGTGTATAAACTTAAGAAATATAGAAAAAAAAGATAAAATATGTTGATTACTAGCGATTTTTTAAGTTCATTTTAGCTAATTAGTCGCTATATGATTTTATACGACATTATGGCTGATAACTGTAACTTGAGTAACATCACATTATATTTTATTTAAAATTATTTACAGTAAAATGTATTGTTTGATCTTTCAATAAGACTCATTTGATAAAGTTTAAATGTGATGAAATTTATATTGTTACTTTATTATCTCTGTTTTTAAAGAGTCATATTATCTTTGCATTACTAATCAGAATATTAAAAGTGAATATAGGGATATATTCACTTTTAATCGATGTTTTAATTTAGTAATAGGTGTCGATTTCTTTTAAAAATATTTTTAATTCCTCAATCCAAAGGTTCGCATTCATTGTAGTGCCATGACCACTGGTTTTGTCACTGGCAGGGATAAGATAATATTTGGCTGCTACAATATTTTTCAACGCTTTTTGCATTACACCAGTATTTGGCGGATTTCTTTCATCATCTTCTGAGTTAATAACTAAAATAAACGCCTTGATCTTAGTTAAATCTTGTGTTGGATCAAAGTTTCTTGCGGCATCCCATTGATATAAAAAGTCATTAGTATCCATGCTAACACGTTCTTTTAACTTGTCTGATAATATTTCTTCTGTTTTAGCCGTATTATAGGCTTTATTTTGCCAAGCAATATCGCCACCATTAGTTGCTATATTATAATAATTATAAACAGTTTGAAATTTTTCCGGTTGTTTAGTATAAAAACCATTGTTCCAATCAGGATCATCTTTAATTGAATTGATAAGCATTTTTCTCATAATCCAATTTCGACTAGACATTGGGGCAGGAGTTGCTGCCATTGGAATTGCAGCTGTCATATAGTCGGGATATTTAGTTATCCATAACCAGGTGTTCATGCCTCCCATTGAGTTACCAATAATAAGCTCAAGATGATTTATGCCTAATCCATTTTTCAATAGTTGGTATTGAGCATTAACCATGTCATCATAATCATAATGAGGAAAATTTCCTTTTAGTTCGTCAGAAGGTTTTGATGATTTTCCCGTACCAATTGCATCAGGTAATATAATAAAAAATTTTTCAGCGTCTAACGGTTTTCCTTTATCAAATAATGCATGCCCGAAACTATCATTAAGCATAGAATTACCATCACCAGTTGTGCCATGTAAAATTAAAACAGGTTTGCCTTTAGGATTTCCGAGTGTGACATAGTGAATTTTTAGATTTTTGACCGTATTACCATCATTAAATTGAAAGTTTTTAATAATATAATCACCTTCATTTCTATTGTAAAAATCAGTACAAAACCCTGGCATAGCGATGATAAAGGAAATAAAAAATAATAGTGCTTTTGTTAGATTACTCATAATTGGTTCTCTCCATTATATTTATGCAAAGCTAACATTGTTTTAACGGTAAGAGATGGGGCAGGTAGAGAATAATTAACGAGGTAATGATCCATCGTTAATATGCATATTAATTTAATCAATACCAATTTTTCAATAAAAATAACTACTATTTACTAAAAATAATTGCTATTTAAATAATATCAGTTAATAAAAAAGGGAATTTATTATTCCCTTTTAGTGTGATTCAGTCTTTAGGTGCACTTTCAATAATATCTGCTAATTTTTCCAGTGTTATTCTTAAAAACTTCGGCATAGCTTCTATTTCAATTGAATCCATTAGGTTTTTTACATAAAGACCTAATTCTGTATCACCTTCAACAATTAGTCGACGTTGGAAAAATAGTGTGTCAGGATCTTGTCTTCTAGTCGCAATCATAATCAAATCATTAGCATTACCAATGAAACTAACATCAGGAATTTCTTCGCGACTCACAACTAGTTTGTTATCAATTAAGCTCACAAACCAAACTAATTGCAGATCTGTTACTTGTATTTTAAGCCAACGATTTTCTAAAAAATCAAGATCACCATCTTCCAGCGAATTTTTGAATTGTAATTGCAATAATTGTTCAATCGTTCGTTTTTTCAAGTCGAAAGGAATACAACGTAAAGTTAAACCTAACACTTGTGGTGCTTTATCGACAAATTGAGAATGAATTTTGCCAAGTAATTGGTGTTTGTTGCCAATCATTTATGCATCTCCAGAAATCATCTTCTCATAAATATCTAAATCTGTATTCAGATGTTCATACGTTTCTTCACTCACTTCATTGCGAATTTTCATTTGAAGTAATGCTGTACGTTCAGCACCAATTGCCACCAAACGCATACGTCTTTCTAGATTTTCAGCCTCAAGTGCTTTTTGTTCTAAATCTTTAAGTCCTGTTCTACGTCTTAATGAACCAATTACCCGCGATCCGACTTCATGAATAATCTCTTGATCTAAACCTTCTTCTGAGGTTTCTTGTAAAAGACTAGTTTGCATTTTTTCTAGGCTAACGATAGCTTCTTCTGCCATTTGTCCTTTAACAGTTAAAATCTCATTATCTTGTTCGGAATTGTCCAAAATAACACTACCACGTAATAGGATAGGTAATATGATTACAGCTGAAATTAATGATACTAATATAATCCCAGCAGCAATAAATACTAATTGGTAACGACCACCGATAGTCATTGGAATTGATAATACACCAGCTAAAGTAATTGCCCCACGGACACCAGCAAATGTGGAAATCCAAAGATCACGATTGGTATAGGCTCTGAATGCTAATGGGCGTTTTGTGCCGAAAGGCATTGTTGGCATATGTTTCATTGCCCATAACCATGCGAATCGAGTACCCATTAAGACTACGAAAACAAATAAAACAATCAAACATAATTGCCATAATTCAATTGAAGCATCGGTCTGATTTTCAGTAAAGGTAGTTGATAAGATACTTGGTAATTGAATACCTAATAAAAGGAATACAAAACCATTAAATACGAAGGTTAACATTGACCATGTGCTATCAGATTGTAGACGGGCAGTTAACGGCGCATTTCGCATCATACCAGATTGGTTTACTGTCATACCTGCACTAACAGCAGCTAAAATTCCAGAACAATGACATTCTTCAGCTATGATATAAGCCGCAAATGGTAGTAAGAATAGTAATACTATTTGAATAGCGGGATCATTATGAGTCAGTTGGTTTATCTTACGTAAGATACGTGCATATAACCAAGTGAATAAAACCCCAACCGCAAGTCCACCAACGGCAACAACAAAAAATGAAATACTGATCTGTAGTAGGTTAAATTGCAAAGCACCTGCAGCTATAGCGATGGCAAATTTTAATGAAACAAGGCCAGAAGCATCATTCATTAAGGCTTCCCCTTCAATGATTTCCATTTTTTCTTTTTCAATCCTTCCTTTACCGACGATTCCACTAAGAGCAACGGCATCGGTAGGAGATAGAACGGCAGCTAATGCTAAAGCGGCTGGTAATTCAACATTTGGAAGCATCCAATAAAGTAGATATCCTAGCGCAATAATAGAAATTACGACTAATACCAGTGCTAATCCGACAATTTCTCTAAAATTGTAGACAAAATCTTTCACCGAAGTTTTTCGACCATCAGCAAACAGTAAGGGAGGTATAAATAAAACAAGAAAGAGTTCTGGATCAAATTTCAAATACACACCCAAAGCAGCTAAAAGGCAACCCAATAATATTTGCATTAATGGCAAAGGAATTTGGATCGGCAACATTTTTATAACAACACCAGAAAGTGATACAATTAATACCAGAAGTAATATTGTTGAAAATAGTTCCATAGTTACTCTTTTGTTATTATCCTATAATTAACTATTGATTATATCGGATTTTTAACAAAATTTCAGATTAAAATTGCCTAAATCATACAATTTTTAATCACTCTCTTTTTTTGAATAAAAAAACAAGCGTTTTTATTGACGGATATCATTGATGGAAAATTGGCAAAGAGCATTTGTTCTTCATACGCGTACCTATAGCGAAAGTAGCTTATTAGTTGACTTATTTGTTGAGAATGTAGGAAAAGTAACTATTCTAGCTAAAGGGGCTAGACGTAAAAAATCAGTATTGAAGGGAATTTTACAACCTTTTACGCCATTAATTGTTCAGTATTCAGGTCAAGGAGAAATTAAGAATTTGCGTCAGGTTGAAGCAATATCTCTAACATTACCACTTGTATCAGTTTTTCTGTACAGCGCTTTTTATTTAAATGAACTATTAGATCGAGTCCTATTAGCTGAAACCGAAACTAATACGTTATTTGATGATTATTTGATAAGCTTACAACAATTGGCACAACAAATGTCAGCTGAAAATGTATTGCGTACATTTGAATTGGCATTACTTGAGAATTTAGGTTATCACGTTGATTTTTTTCATTGCAGTGCAACGGGCGATGATATTGTTGAAACCATGCATTATCAATATCAATCAGAAAAAGGTTTTATTAGTAGTTTGCTACAAAATAGTACCAGTTTCACCGGCGAACAGGTGTTAGCTTTGGGTAAAAGAGAGTTTCTAACTATAGATACGCTTAAAGCAGCTAAACGTTTTACTCGAATGGCTTTAAAACCTTATATAGGTTCAAAACCTTTTAAGAGTAGAGAGTTATTTTTGAAAATTTAGTTTTTGATTTCTCTATTCCACCAATGATTATTGGCGGAATAGTTTATTAATTATAATTTACTCGATTAAACTTAGTATCTTGGTGGTTTAGCATATTTGCTATTATAACTATCGGCAGGGAAAGCGTTAGAATTCGGTGATTTCTTATATTGATTACCACTTTCCAATTGGAAAATTGCTGTACCAATCACCCCAATATTGTTCGCTGAACCTTCATCGGTATGATTTGCATAAGCTTTAGATGCTTGTGAAAATGTAAATGAGGCTACTTCACTATCATTTTTTCGGAACCCTTTAATTGATAGCGTACTATACGGTCTTAAAATATAACCATTATTGTTCAATGAACCAGCTTTTCCGTTGATAACATCTAATCCATCAACAGTTGCTACAATTTCATAAGTATTTCTTGAATAATTAACATAATAAAGTTGATAACTTTTACCTTCTTCACCAAGCATATTGATTTCATCATCCTGTTTGAAAAGCGACCATTTGTTATTGTTATCATCAATTATTGACATACCCACATCGCCATTGAGCATGAGTTCTTGAACTTTTTTTCCATGCACAAAAACTTTCTTAGAATAATGAATTACCGCAACGTCTATTGGTGTGTTATTAATGCGATCTAATTTAACTTCACGAACATGAGATTCGACCCCATCGCCCCATTGTGTTCCTATTCCTCTATCATTTGCGGCTTTTGAATTGATTGCTTGTTGACATCCACTTAAAATTAAACTGATTAAGCCAATCATTAATACATTATATATGTTATAAAATTTATTCATTAAGATTTCCTTTTCTAATTATGTTTAGTAATTATATATACAATATTATATATTTGAATATTATATAAATATATATTAATTTTGTTGGCTGTATTTTATCGACTGAATAATGAGTTCTATATTATGCTCCACTTGATGCACGGATAACTAATTCACCATTTACGTATATAGTACGAATTGGTAAGGTTGGATTATTTATCCTTTGAATTAAAGTTTCTACCGCAGTCAAAGCTATACTTGCTAACGGTTGTTTATAAGTAGACAGTGGGGTAGATAGATGACCTGCATAATCAGCATCATCAAAGCTAATGGTAAATAATTTTTGTTTTGGATTTATTCTTTGATTCAATGAGATTAATTGCATTGCCGTAAAGTCATTACCACAAACTACATGTTTAATGTTCAATTTTGCCAATTGATTAATTACTTTTTCATCAATTTGTGGCACTTGAATTATCCAATCGTTAATTTTTGTAATTCCTGCATCATATAGTGCTTGTTTATACCCAATTGTTCTTAAAGCAACGGTATTAGCTGAATCACTTTTTGATACAAATGCTATTCGAGCATTTTTCTTTTCAATAAAATAATTTGTGACAACGTAACCTGCAGCAATGTTATCAATACTAACTAAGTCAGCTTTACCTCGAGAAGGGAAAACACAATAGTCTCTCTCTAACAATATACAAGGAATATTGTAGAGTGCCAGATAATCCATTATTCTTTTATTTATGATATTCGCGTAAGGGTGAAACTCTAAAGGTGTGAAAAATATTCCGTTAATATTATTTTTTGTATAATTAATGATGACTCTTTCTACGTCATTTAAAATAGATTGTATATCCTGACTTTTGGTCAGCATCCCTGCCCATAAAAGAGAAAACTGATAATTATTGGCTAAACTTGCTATCTCAGAATATAAACTGTCAAGAATCATTCTACTTTCATCTTGTTCTAAACGAGGAGCCAATATTCCAAAAATATATTTGCTTACTTGTTGATTTTTGGGGTGTCTAACATAAAACTTACCACCTTGTTTACCTTCAATATAACCTTCTGTTTTTAATCTTGAAAATACTTTACTGATCGTTGGCCGGGAAGTCTTATATATTGAGCTTAAATCAGATGAAGACGGAAGGGTACTATTACAATCTAAAATTCCACTTTTGATCTGCAATAATATTTCCTGATAAATCTGCTCACTTTTATTTGCCATTATTTTACCTATATAACTTTAATTGAATATAACTAGTATGACATAACCATTAAACTTGATAAATTAAATTTTACAAGTTCTTAAAAAAAGTGACTTTGATATCATAAATAATAAAAAGAAATAGATTAATATTGTTAACCTTGTTGCAGATAATTAGACTGAATTTACTCAAAATATATTGCAAAATATTTTTGAGTTTTAGTATTTAAGGAAATTATTATTATAAATCATTTGATTATCTGAGGTGGGTTTATGAAAAAATTCATAGCATCGTTTTTAACAATTACATTCTTTCTTTTTACAAGTTGTTTTCAACTTGTAAATGCTGATGATAAAAAACCTATAAAGTTTGCTTTTATCACTTCAACTTTAAACAATTCATTTTTTACAGCAATATCTGATACATTTTCTGAAATCGCCAAACAAAATGGCGATCAATACATTCTTGTCGATCCTCAATATGATCAAGCTAAGCAAATTTCAATGATGGAAGATGTCATTAATCAAAAAGTTGATATTATTTACTTAATCGCCGTTGATTCTGAAGGTATCCGCCAAGGATTATTGGCTGCAAAACAAAAACAGATCCCGGTAGTGGTGATTGATAATCCTATTAGTGATGATGATTTAGTGGTTAGCACTGTGGCTTCAGATAATTTCTTGGCTGGTAAAATTAATGGTGAACAAATGGCTAAAGATTATCCTAATGGCGCTAAAATTGCTGTTATTGATTGTCCTTTCAACCGTGCTAGCGTTTTAAGAGCTGATGGCTTTTATGCCGGATTAGGCGAAAACAGAAGTAAATTTGAAGTCCTTTCTCAACAAAATGGCAAATGTGCTTTAGAGGTCACCATGCCAATTGCCGAAGATATTATTCAAGCTCATCCTAATTTACAAGCATTTTTTGCCGTAAATGATCCTTCTGCTTTAGGTGTTGTCGTTGCATTGAAAGCATCAAATAAACTTAAAAATGTTAAAGTCTATACTGTTGATGGTTCTCCTGACGGTAAAAAAGCATTTAGCGATGGAGATATAACGTTAACAGTTGCCCAAGCACCAATTCAATTAGCTAAAGAAACCTATAAAGTTGGTAAAAAGGTTTTAGCTGGAGAAAGCGTTGCTAAAGAAATATTAGTACCAACTTTTCCAATTACCAAAGAAATGATTGATCAATATGGAGTAAAAGTCTGGCAGTAATCATTGACTTTAATCAAGTTATATCTATTGAAATCAATAAGGTGATATTTATATGGAACAAGTTGCATTACAACTATCTCATATAGAAAAAAAATTTGCTGGTGTCCATGCGTTAAAAGATATGCACTTTAACCTTAAACAATGTGAAGTTCATGGATTGTTGGGCGAAAATGGCGCTGGCAAATCAACCTTAATCAAAATTATTGGCGGCATCTATAAACCAGATGCCGGTGAAATTAAGATTAATGGTAAAACTGAGATAATTAATGGTATTAAAGATGCACAAGCAAGAGGAATTAATGTTATTCATCAGGAGATTGTCTTAGTTCCTTATATTAGTGTATATGAAAATATTTTCTTAGGCCGAGAACCAAGAACACGCATGGGTTTTAAAGATCATCGTCAAATGATCACCAAAGCCAAAATAATGATGGAAAGCATGGGATTAACGATCGATGTGTTACGTCCTGTACATGAGTTAACCATAGCACAACAACAACTTATCGAAATCGTTAAAGCTATTTCATTTAACGTTCGTATCTTGATCATGGATGAGCCTACTTCTTCTTTAACTGATAAAGAAGTTGAGCAGCTTTTTATTATGATTAAAAAACTAACCGAACATAACGTAAGTATCATTTATATTTCTCACCGTATGGATGAGTTATTTACTATCACAGACAGAATAACTGTAATTAGGGATGGTAGTTATATAGATACCGTCAATACTAAACAAACCAATATTGATGAATTAGTCAAATTGATGGTTGGGCGTAACTTAAATAATTATTATCAACGTCACTATCAACAAAACGGAGAACGTTTATTAGAAGTTAAAAATCTTTCGAAAAAAGGAGTATTTAATAACGTTAATTTTCATTTAAAGAAAGGAGAGATTTTAGGTTTTGCCGGTCTTATGGGGGCAGGTAGGAGTGAAATCATGCAAGCAGTTTTTGGCGCAGACCAATATGATAGTGGTGAAATTTATTTTGACAATCAGCTTGTTAAGCTCAAATCGCCGCAAGATGCTATTGATATAGGAATAGCTTTAGTTCCTGAAGATAGAAAAAAACAAGGTCTTATTTTAGGTAATAGTATCGCATTCAATTTAACATTAACAGTATTGAAACAATTTATGCATGGTTGTTTTGTTAATCAACAAAAACAGAAAGATATCATTCAATACTATATTAATAAGCTCAATATAAAAACCCCAGATGCTGACAAAATTGTTGGTCAGCTTAGTGGCGGAAATCAACAAAAAGTTGTGATAGCTAAGTGGCTAGCAACTAAACCGAAAATCATCATTTTAGATGAACCTACTCGAGGAATTGATATTGGTGCTAAAGCCGAAATTTATCAAATCATTGATGAACTTTGTGCAAGTGGCATGGCTATTATTATGATTTCCTCAGAATTACCAGAAATTATCAATATGTGTGATCGTGTTTGTGTTGTTGCGAATGGACAAATTCAAGGTGAATTATCGCAATCAGAATTAACCCAGGAAAAAATTATGAAATTAGCAACAGGGAGAGCTTAAAATGGCTAGCCAATCTATGAAACAATCAGATGATATGAGCTATCATCACTCTACAATAACCAATAATATCATTATTAGAAGTTTCAAAAATTTTATTACTAATAATATAGGGATTTTAATTGCGCTTCTATTAATTAGTATCATTTTAAGTTTTGCTAGTCCGGTATTTCTTTCCCAAGAAAATATGCTCTCAGTGTTAAGACAAGTATCCACTAATATGTGTTTAGCGTTAGGAATGACATTGATCATCATATTAGGTGGTATTGATTTATCGGTAGGTTCGATCGTCGCTATGGCGGGTACACTCACTGTTGGATTTATTTCAATCGGTGAAATGAGCATTGTTCCAGCTATTATGCTGGGTTTATTTATTGGTACTTTATGTGGTGCGGCAAATGGTGTCGCTATTGCTTATACAGGTATTCCTCCATTCATTGTTACATTAGCAATGATGATGATCGCTCGTGGCGTAGGTTATATTTATAGTGGTGGTCAATCAATTCGTATCTTTGATGAGGGGTTTACCAGCATAGGTACAGGTTACTTAGGCATGATTCCATATCCAGTTATCTATATGTTGGTATTTATAGTAGTCATGTTGGTGGTTGTTAATCGAACGCGTTTAGGTACTTATATTTATGCTCTCGGTGGTAATCGTGAGGCTGCGAGATTATCAGGTATAGCCATTAAACGTGTTGAAATCATTGTATATACCATTGCGGGTTTTTTGGCTGCTTTCGCAGGGATAGTGCTGGCTGCAAGAATGTATTCAGGACAACCATCAGTTGCACAAGGTTATGAAATGGATGCTATAGCAGCTTGTGTGCTCGGTGGTATTTCAATGTCAGGTGGAATAGGTCGCATTAGTGGCACTATTTTAGGTGTGATAGTTATCGGCATTATTAACAATGGTTTGAATTTATTGGGGGTTAATTCATTTTGGCAATTAGTTGCAAAAGGCGTAATCATCTTTTTAGCCGTCTATGTCGATATGCTAAAACGCAAGAAAGCAAACTAATTTAGACTAATTTGTTTTTAAATGTATGAATAATAGCAAATTTAATTAATAGGACAATAAAATGAAAAAATGTACTTTGATGTTAAATAACCCAGATGGTATTACTCGACATAATGAACCGGTAATCGCGCGTCTTTTTTTCAAAGAACAGCCAATAGATCCGTCTAAATTAAAACTAGTTAATGAGCAAGGGAAAGTTATACCTCATCAATTGTTTGATATCGTTTATGATGATACCGATACACTAATCTCTGCTTGCTCAATCGCCTTTATAGTAACTAATTTAGAGCAGTTAGTTGAAAATTATACTTTGTATCTTGATGAGAAAACGCCTGTAGATAATGCAAATGGTATAAAACAACTAGTGCCTACTTTGAATGATGGTGTAAAAAGACTTGATACAGGCCACTATATTTTAGAATTATGTCGTGGTACTGCAGACGGGACATCATATGGGAAATGGGGTATTCGTTACTTTTCTGCTAAAGCAGAAGGTCGTAATTTGATTAAAGATTGCTCTAATGCTATAGGTGGTTTTTATGGACCCTTTTTTACTCCTGCCAATGGATTAATTAATCCGCCTGAGCATACCATCGTAGAGTGTGAAACAGAAGTTGAAGGTCCAATTTATTGTCGTTATCGTTTTAATGGTAAAATCCCTAATGGCTTAGATCCAGCTTTGCATGATAAATCATTTTCAATTGTTTGGGAGTTTTTCTATCAATCACCATGGTTTAGGCGTACTTATCATGTTGATGATTTTGAAACTTCTGTTGATGGTATGCCGGTCATAAATAAGATCACCGTTGGTGATGAGTATGAAAGTGGTCAAAACAATGTGGTATTTTCTCGTTTTGCTAGTTATGGTGGTACTTTTTATCGTCAAGGTGATCTTTACGCCAATATTCTAGCTGATGAAGTTAATCGAATTTTATCGCAACCACTAGATCAACTTCCACCAAATGCAAGACTCTATCGAGAGTCAATTGGTGATAATATTAATGCAGTTTCTTGGGATTTCTTCTGGCGACTATTTTGTGTTAAAGAAGGTATTTTAAGTGATGAAGAAATAAAATCACACGTCAAAACCATTCTGCGTAAAGCTCATCATGTTGTGCATAATAGCTCTCGAAACAAAGAAGTATTATTTGCTAAAGATGTGGATGTTAATAGTGTACCAGAACAAACGATTTTTCCACTTGCTGCAAATAAAACGGCTGAAATAAATCCCGAATCAGGTTATGCTATGGTTTGGTATACGAGTAATATTGTCGGACGTTATCAAATTGTTCAACGTAAAGATTCGGGTTGGGTGAATTGGGGGACAAATGGTGAAAATGAGTATCCAGAATTACCTACCGGCTCAACGATTTATACTGCATATGGTCAATTTGATGATTGGCAAAAGCAAGCCGACAGTATGGAAAAAAATATTGATGTCAAACAAGGGTTAATCGAAGATGAATGACATAAAGATTGTTGCAATAGGTGAATTTTTATGGGATTGTTTACCTAATGGGAAAAAGATTGGCGGAGCTGCCGCCAACTTTTGTTATCATGCCAAATCAGCTGGAGCAAATGCAATATTAGTTTCAGCAATTGGCGATGACGACAATGGTAGAGAATTACGTGAACAGATTGAAAAACTGCAAATCCCACAACAAATTCAAATATCTGCAAATTATCCAACTGGAACGGTATTAGTTAAATTAGATTCAGCCGGTAAACCCACTTATGATATTGTTAATCCTGTTGCTTGGGATGATATTCAATTAACAGATCAATTATTAGAACTTATTCAGCAAGATGATTTAGATGCAATCTATTTCGGCAGTTTAATTCAACGTAATATACATAATCACGAACTATTGCAAAAGATTGTTAATCATCGATCACAACGAAGCAAAATTATTGTTGATATTAATTTACGTCAAAATCATTATAATAACGCGACTTTACTTTTGTGTATTGAACATGCCAATATCTTAAAGTTAAATGATGAAGAATTACCAATTGTTGCTGATTTATTGAAGATAAAAGCTGATCCGCAAGCGCTTTTCAATTATCTAAATGAACATTATCAACTTGAGTTGTTAATTTATACCTGTGGTAGTGAAGGTAGTCATCTTATTACTAAAAATGAACAGAATCATTGTCCTGCTGAAAAAATCACCCCAATTGATACTGTTGGTGCTGGTGATTCATTTATGGCAATAAGCAGCGTGCTATATTTAAAAGGCAAACAATTACAAGAAATTAATAGTAAAGCCAATCACATCGCTGCATATGTTTGTACTCAAAGCGGCCCGATGCCTATTATACCACAAACATATTTAACCGAATTATAATCTGTTTTGAGACCTAGCTTTTTAATTAGTGAATAATAGCTAGGTCATAACTATTATTTTCATATTCGATTACAACATCGTTTTATTGATTCCTAATCAAAAATAATCACTAAAAAGGCTATTAATAATTAAAAATAGGGTAATGTCTGTTTTTATTCGTTATGAAATCAGGATGTATTTAATCACTAGAGATAAATCTATTTTTAAATCAAGTTCAAGCCTATTTAAAATCCTCATGATAAGTGATAGTATACTCCGTCTATTTATTTATGTACGCATGTGCGCTTTCGTGTGGCGCACCACTGTTATAAGGATTTATTATGCCAATTATTACTCTTCCTGATGGTAGTCAACGTCAATTTGATAAACCTGTTACTGTATTAGAAGTTGCACAAAGTATTGGTGCAGGGCTTGCTAAAGCCTGTATCGCAGGCCGTGTTAATGGTGAACGTAAAGATGCGTGTGATGTTATTGAGCATGACGCAACCTTATCTATTATTACCGCTAAAGATGAAGATGGACTTGAAATTATCCGTCATTCTTGTGCACATTTATTAGGACATGCCATAAAACAATTATGGCCTAATACTCAAATGGCTATCGGGCCTACCATTGATAATGGCTTTTATTATGATGTCGATTTAGATCACTCTTTAACTCAGGAAGATCTTGATGCTTTAGAAAAACGCATGCATGAATTGGCCAAAAAAGATTACCCAGTTAAAAAAGAAGTAGTGAGTTGGGAACGTGCAAGAGAAGTCTTTTGGGAACGTCACGAACCTTATAAAATTGCTATTTTAGATGAAAACATTCCTAAAGATTCTACTCCAGCACTTTATCATCATGAAGAATATATTGATATGTGTCGTGGACCACATGTGCCTAATATGCGTTTTTGTCACCATTTTAAATTACAAAAAGTTGCTGGCGCTTATTGGCGTGGTAATAGTGATAACAAAATGTTACAACGCATCTATGGAACTGCATGGGCAGATAAAAAACAACTCGACAGTTATTTACAATTTTTAGAAGAAGCGGCAAAACGCGATCATCGTAAAATTGGTAAACAACTTGATCTGTATCATATGCAGGAAGAAGCACCAGGTATGGTATTTTGGCATAATGATGGTTGGATTATTTTCCGTGAACTTGAAGTTTTTGTTCGTACCAAACTGAAAGAATATGATTATCAAGAAGTGAAAGGTCCATTTATGATGGATCGTGTACTTTGGGAAAAAACAGGGCATTGGGGCAACTATAAAGAGTTAATGTTTGTTACTTCATCAGAAAACCGTGAATATTGTATTAAGCCAATGAACTGTCCTGGCCATGTGCAAATTTTTAATCAAGGTCTTAAATCTTATCGCGATTTACCATTACGTATGGCGGAGTTTGGTAGTTGTCATCGAAATGAACCTTCAGGTTCTTTGCACGGTTTAATGCGTGTACGTGGCTTTACACAAGATGATGCGCATATCTTTTGTACTGAAGGGCAAATTCGAAGTGAAGTAAATAGTTGTATCAAAATGGTCTATGATACTTATAGTACATTTGGCTTTAAAGATATCACGGTTAAATTATCGACTCGTCCTGAAAAACGTATTGGTAAGGATGAAACTTGGGATTTAGCAGAAAAAGATTTAGCTGAATGTTTGCAAGAAAATGGCATTGAATTTGAATATTTACCTGGTGAAGGGGCATTCTATGGTCCAAAAATTGAGTTTACTTTACATGATTGCTTAGGTCGAGCATGGCAATGTGGTACAGTTCAACTTGACTTTATGTTACCAGAACGATTAGATGCAACTTATGTTGGTGAAGATAATGAACGTCATGTTCCGGTTATGATTCACCGAGCTATACTTGGTTCAATGGAACGCTTCATGGGCATATTGACCGAAGATTGTGCTGGATTCTTCCCAACTTGGTTGGCACCATTACAAGTAGCGGTTATTAATATCACTGATAATCAAGCCGATTATGCCAAACAATTAACCGAGCAACTACAAAAAGTTGGCATTAGAGCAAAAGCGGACTTGAGAAATGAGAAAATAGGGTTTAAAATTCGTGAGCATACTCTAAAACGCGTTCCTTATATGTTTGTCTGTGGAGACAAAGAGATAGAATCAGGAACAATTTCAGTTCGAACTCGCCAAGGTAAAGATCTTGGTAGCTTTGAAGTGAAACATGTTATAGAATTATTGCTTAATGAAATTCATAGTCGTTCATTAGAACAAATGAATTAATGATAAATTAATTTGGAGGAATGAGATATTAAAGTCAGTAAACGAATTCAGTCAACACGCGCGCACAAAATCAATGATGAGATTACTGCTCGCGAGGTGAGGTTAACCGGCGTCGATGGTGAACAGCTCGGCATTGTTAGCTTAGACGAAGCTTTAAAACAAGCTGAAGAAGCAACGTTAGATTTAGTTGAAATAAGTCCTAATGCAGAGCCACCTGTTTGTCGAATTATGGATTATGGCAAGTTCCTCTATGAAAAGAGTAAAGCAACAAAAGAACAGAAGAAGAAGCAAAAGGTTGTTCAGGTTAAGGAAATTAAATTCCGACCTGGTACAGACGAAGGCGACTATCAGGTAAAACTCCGCAGCCTGATACGCTTTCTTGAAGATGGCGATAAAGCTAAAGTCACGTTGCGTTTTCGTGGACGTGAAATGGCTCACCAACAGTTAGGTACTGAAATGCTTGATCGCATTAAAGAAGACTTAGCTGATTTGGCGGTAATTGAATCTTATCCAACTAAGATTGAAGGCCGTCAAATGATTATGGTGTTAGCGCCCAAGAAGAAGTAATGGTTTTGCAAGTTAATCTTTAGTTTTCTAAAAATTACACCATTATTTTATTTTTATTAACAATGCGAAGTAGGAATTATAAAATGCCTAAAATTAAAACTGTAAGAGGCGCAGCAAAGCGCTTTAAAAAAACAGCTTCTGGTGGCTTTAAGCATAAACAAGCTAACAAGAGCCATATCCTAACTAAAAAATCAACTAAACGTAAACGTCATTTACGTGGTTTGACTACTGTGTCAAAAGGCGATTTAGGTTTAGTAGTGGCGTGTGTTCCATACGCTTAAATATTGATTAATTATTTAGAGGATATAGTTTATGGCTCGTGTTAAACGTGGTGTTATTGCTCGTGCACGTCACAAGAAAATTTTAAAACAAGCAAAAGGGTATTATGGTGCTCGTTCACGCGTATATCGTGTTGCTTTCCAAGCAGTAATTAAAGCTGGACAATATGCGTATCGTGACCGTCGTCAACGTAAACGTCAATTCCGCCAATTATGGATTGTTCGTATCAATGCTGCTGCTCGTCAATGTGGTTTATCTTACAGCCGTTTTATCAATGGTTTAAAGAAAGCTTCAATTGAAATCGATCGTAAGATCCTTGCAGATATCGCAGTATTCGATAAAAATGCATTCGCTGCATTAGTTGAAAAAGCAAAAGCTGCACTTTAATAGCTTTATAAGAGCCGAGTTATCTCGGCTTTTATTGTTTTAACGATATTTAAGAGTTGATTAATTATGAATTTAGTTGTTTTTCGTTTCTTTTTTAGCTTCGATAAGTTTATTCGTTTGTGAGGCAAATGAGAAACGAAAAATAATTATAAAAGCCTCAGGAGAGGCTTTTTTTATGTAATAAACAATAAGCAGGAGAACTGTATGTCTCAATTAGTTGAACTGGTAAGCAATGCCAAATCCGCTATTGAAAGTGCTAATGATATTAATACTATCGAACAGATTCGAGTGGAATATTTTGGTAAAAAGGGCTATTTTACCATGCAAATGGCGTCTTTACGTGATGTTCCAGCTGATCAACGGCCAGCCGTAGGTCAGAAAATTAATGATGCAAAGCAAGAAGTTGTTGAGTTATTAAATCAAAAACGTCACTTTTTAGAGCGTCAGGCTCTTAATGCAAAATTAGCAAATGAAACCATTGATATTACTCTTCCTGGTAAATCACTTGAATTAGGGGGATTGCATCCAGTAACTAAAACTATTAACCGTTTGGTTGAGTTTTTTGGGGAATTAGGCTTTGCTGTTGAAACAGGACCCGAAATAGAAGATGATTATCATAACTTCGATGCTTTAAATATTCCTGCACATCATCCTGCTCGTGCTGATCATGATACATTCTGGTTTGATGCAAAACGTTTATTACGAACCCAAACTTCTACTGTTCAAATTCGAACTATGGAAAATCAAAAACCACCAATTCGAATTATTGCTCCAGGTAGAACCTACCGTAACGATTATGATCAAACTCATACCCCGATGTTCCATCAAATGGAAGGGTTATTAGTAGATAAAGATATCAGTTTTACGCATTTGAAAGGCTTGTTACATGATTTCCTTCACTGCTTCTTTGAAGATAATATGGAAATAAGATTTAGACCTGCATATTTTCCATTTACCGAACCTTCAGCCGAAGTTGATATTAAAGCTAAAAATGGTAAATGGTTAGAAGTGTTAGGCTGTGGCATGGTTCATCCTAATGTGTTACGTAATGTAGGTATTGATCCTGAAGAATATTGTGGTTTTGCATTTGGAATGGGAATCGAAAGATTAACCATGTTGCGTTACGGTGTCACAGATTTACGTTCTTTCTTTGAAAATGATTTACGTTTTTTAAAGCAATTTAATTAGTTCTGGAGATCAAAACATGAAATTTAGTGAAAGTTGGCTACGTGAATGGATCAATCCAGAAATAAGTAGCGATAAATTATCAGATCAGTTAACTATGGCTGGTTTAGAAGTAGATGATATTGAAAAAGTTGCTGGTGATTTTACCGGTGTAGTGGTGGGTAAAGTTGTTGAATGTAAACAGCATCCTAATGCTGACAAATTACGAGTGACCAAAGTAGATATTGGTAAACCTGAATTATTGGATATTGTTTGCGGTGCACCTAATTGCCGTCAAGGTTTAACCGTAGCTTGTGCCACAATTGGTGCTGTATTACCTGGTGATTTTAAAATCAAAGCAGCAAAACTTCGCGGTGAACCTTCGGAAGGGATGTTGTGTTCTTATTCTGAGTTAGGCATTTCTGACGATCATAATGGAATTATTGAATTACCAGAGGACGCCCCTTTAGGACAAGATATAAGACAATATTTAAATTTAGATGATGTAATGATTGATATTAGCGTTACACCAAATCGTGCCGATTGTTTTGGTATCATTGGTGTCGCGAGAGATATTTCTGCTGTAAACAATATTTCAATGAAAGAACTAAAAGTTGAAAATATCACTCATACAATTAATGATACTTTACCTATTCAGGTTGATGCAGCTAAAGCAGCCCCTCGTTATTTAGGTCGCATTATCAAAAACGTTAAAGTTGATGCTTTAACTCCGCTATGGATGAAAGAGAAGTTACGTAGAGGCGGTATTCGTTCTGTTGATGCCATTGTCGATGTTACTAACTATGTTTTATTAGAACTCGGTCATCCAATGCACGCTTTTGACTTAGCTGAGATTGACAAAGGCATTGTTGTGCGTTATGCCAATAAAGATGAAAAGCTTGTGTTACTCAATGGTAATGAGGTTAAGCTTGATGAAAAAACATTAGTCATAGCTGATCAGCAAAAAGCATTAGCAATCGCCGGTATTATGGGTGGTGAAAAATCAGGTGTAACTGCATCAACGAAAGATATTTTTCTTGAATCAGCGTTCTTTTCTCCATTAGCTATAACTGGTAAAGCACGTGAATATGGTTTACATACTGAAGCTTCTCATCGCTATGAAAGAGGTGTTGATCCTTATTTACAATCAGCTGCAATCGAAAGAGCAACTCAATTGATTGTTGAAATCTGTGGCGGTGAAGTAGGGCCTATTACTGAAGTTGTGAATGAAAATGAGCTTCCAGTTCAAGCAACAATTGAATTACGTCGAAACAGAATTGATCGCATTATTGGTTATCATATCGAAACTCAAAAGATTACCGATATTCTAGTAAGATTAGGTTGTGAAGTTGCCTATAATGATGATAGTTGGACGGTTAAATCACCTAGCTGGCGATTTGATTTAAAACTTGAAGAAGATCTAGTTGAAGAAGTCGCACGGATTTATGGCTATAACAATATTCCTAATGTGAATATGAAAATTGAATCGGTGATGAAACCAAAACCGGAAAATAAAATTTCTTTATCTAGAGTAAAAAATCTACTAGTGGACAAAGGCTATCAAGAAGCCGTAACTTATAGTTTTGTTGACCCTAAAATTCAGCAAACATTACATCCACAACAACCACAAATTACATTACCAAACCCAATTTCGAGTGAAATGTCGGTTATGCGTTTGTCTTTATGGTCTGGCTTATTAGATGCAGTGTTATACAACCAAAATCGCCAACAATCTCGCATGCGATTATTTGAGACTGGATTACGATTTATACCAGATGAAAGCTGTGAGTTTGGTGTTCGCCAAGAATTAATGTTATCTGGTGTTGTTACTGGAAGTTTATATGAAGAACATTGGACATTACCTAAACAAAATATCGATTTTTATGATGTAAAAGGGGATTTAGAACAGTTATTTATTCTTTTAGGCTGTTTTGATAATATTGAATATAAACGTTCGGAACTTGATGCATTACATCCTGGGCAAAGTGCTTCAATCTTGTTGAATGGCGAAGTTATCGGCAATTTTGGTGTTTTACACCCTGAAATTGAAAAAAAATTATCTTTAAATAGTAAAACGCTTGTTTTTGAAATAAATTTAGCTAAAATTAATGATAAAAAAGTTCCTGTTGCTCATGAGTTATCAAAATATCCATCAAATAAACGTGATATAGCTGTCGTCGTATCAAATACAATTCCAGCGGCGGATATTATCTCTGAGTGTAAGCGTGCTGGTGGTGAGCAACTTGTAAAAGTTAACTTGTTTGATGTTTATCAAGGTGATAAAATTGACAATAATCAAAAAAGCCTTGCTATCAGTTTGATTTTACAAGACAAATCACGTACACTGGAAGAAGAAGATATAACAAACATTGTAAGCAATTGTGTTATTGCTTTACAGAATCGTTTCAATGCCCTATTAAGAGAATGATAATTATGACATTAACTAAAGCTGATATTGCAGATCGTCTTGCCGATAAATTTGATATCGATCGTCAAGAAGCTAAAGTCCTTGTTGAACTTTTTTTT
Organism: Gilliamella sp. M0320; assembly: GCF_016101635.1. NCBI lineage: Bacteria > Pseudomonadati > Pseudomonadota > Gammaproteobacteria > Orbales > Orbaceae > Gilliamella > Gilliamella sp. M0320. The sequence goes on along the minus strand of NZ_JACFQD010000002.1, from coordinate 146,881 downwards.
GAAGAAATTCGCGTTGCTTTAGAAAAAGGTGAGCCAGTTAAACTTTCTGGATTCGGCAATTTTGCTGTTCGTGATAAAAATTCACGTCCAGGTCGTAATCCTAAAACTGGTGAGAGTGTAGATATCTCAGCTCGACGAGTTGTCACATTTAGACCAGGTATTAAATTTAGAGAACGAATTGAGAAAAATTTAACTTTATAATTAAATTTTTTAAAAATTGTTTTGTAAGTAATAGCCTTTTTGTTGTTATTACAACAAAAAGGTTGTTTGCTTTTTTGTTAAAAAATTATTGTAATTAATTGCTGAATCAAGCATAATACACCTCCTCTATGGAGGCTCTATGGGTCCTCTTGCAACATTTTTTTGCTCATCAGGTCAGGTCCGGAAGGAAGCAGCCAAAGTAAAAAATATGTGTGTGGGATGTGGCTGATAGGGTCTCCTCCAAAATATTTTCTCTCAAAAATAAAAAATTATTAAGCTTGTCGTTGTTTGTTTATTAATCAATTGATTTTTCTTTTTTTAATTTTGTAACTAAATAGGTTGTAGGAATACAGCATTTTTGCGATCATATATCAAATTTTATTCATTTTCTTAAATGAAATTATTTAAATTAAGCAAAGTAATGAGGAATTTGTATATGATGCGAGTTGGATTGTTTCTTCTAACTAACTTAGCGGTTATGTTTGTATTTGGTATAATTCTGAGTATTTTTGGCGTGAATGCCCAGAGTACCTTAGCACTACTTATTTTCGCAGCTATTTTTGGTTTTGGCGGTTCATTTATTTCACTTCTTTTGTCTAAAAGAATGGCACTACGTTCTGTTGGTGGTCAAGTGATAAAAGAGGCTCGTAATGCTCAAGAACAGTGGTTACTTGATGTCGTACGTCGCCAATCAGATCAACTTAAATTAAAGATGCCAGCAGTAGCAATTTATGAAGCAGATGATATTAATGCTTTTGCAACAGGAGCGACTAAAAACAGTTCTTTAGTTGCGGTAAGTACCGGATTATTAGCGGCAATGACCCAAGATGAAGCAGAAGCGGTAATTGGTCATGAAATGAGTCATGTAGCAAATGGCGATATGGTGACTATGGCACTCCTACAAGGTGTACTAAATACGTTTGTTATCTTTATTTCACGAATTATAGCGTCAATGTTTGCTAAAGTAATAGAAGATCGTAGTGAAGCATTAGCTGATATAGCCTATTACGTGATAGCAATGATATTTGAAACTATCTTTGGAATCTTAGCAAGTATGGTTGCAATGTGGTTCTCGCGTTACCGCGAATTTCATGCCGATGCAGGTTCTGCAAAATTGGTAGGTTCTGCCAAAATGATTGCTGCATTAGAAAAACTAAAAGTAAGCCATGAACCAAATGAAGAAGCGTCAATTTTAGCTTTTTGCATTAATGGTGAGAAGAAAGCCAGATTTTCCCAACTATTCTTATCACATCCACCTTTAGAAAAACGAATTGAAGCTTTAAGAAATCAATCAATTATTGGTTAATAAAACTTTAAATATTGGCTTAATAAACAAATAAAACCTTAATGGCAAATAGTAATAATATTTGCCATTTATTTTATCAATCGATAATATTCCTAGAGATTTAATATGTACCTGCAAACCAACAATAATAAACTTGAATTACTTAGTCCTGCGAAAAACATAGACATTGCCAAACAAGCAATCTTACATGGGGCTGATGCAGTTTATATTGGAGGCCCGCATTTTGGTGCCCGTCATAATGCCGGTAATTCAGTCAGTGATATAGCCGAATTAGTTGAGTTTGCCCATCGTTTTTATGCCAAAGTCTTTGTCACATTAAATACTATTTTGCACGATAATGAACTTGAGATAGCTCGGCAATTGATCTGGCAATTATATGATGCAGGAGTTGATGCTTTAATTGTTCAAGATATGGGCATATTAGCCATGGATATTCCGCCGATAGATTTACATGCTAGCACGCAAATGGATATTCGAACCCCGGAAAAAGCTAAATTTCTTTCAGATGTTGGTTTTTCACAAATAGTTCTAGCTCGAGAATTAAACTTAACTGAAATAGCGAATATTCATCAACAAATAGATGCCAATATCGAATTTTTTATTCATGGGGCTTTATGTGTTGCATTTTCAGGTCAATGTTATATTTCTCATGCTCAAACGGGTAGAAGTGCCAATCGAGGTGATTGTTCGCAAGCATGCCGTTTACCATTCACATTAAAGGATGATCAAGGCCGTGTTGTTGCTTATGAAAAACATCTTTTATCAATGAAAGATAATAATCAATCTGATAACTTAATCGAATTGATACAAGCAGGGGTTAGATCATTTAAAATAGAAGGACGTTATAAAGATTTAAGCTATGTAAAAAATATAACTGCATTTTACCGTAAAAAACTAGATGAAATTTTAGAAAAATCGGATGATTTTGTAAGTGCATCAAGTGGTAGAACTCAACATTTATTCACTCCAGATCCCAATAGAACATTTCATCGAGGTGCTACTGATTATTTTGTTCGGGGTAGACAAGCCAATATTGGCGCTTTTGATTCACCTAAATTTATTGGCTTACCTATCGGTGAGATGACGAAAGTTACTAACCAAGCAATCGATATTAAATCTGAAAAAGTTTTAACTAATGGTGATGGATTAAACGTCTTGGTAAAGCGTGAAATCGTAGGTTTTAGAGCTGATAAAGTTGAAAAAATTGCTAATAATCATTATCGAGTGTTTCCTAATGAATTACCTAAGGTATTTCATTCCTTAAAATTACCTTATCAAATTAACCGTAACCTAGATCATAATTGGCAACAAGTTTTATTAAAAGAATCAAGTAGTCGTCGAATTGGTGTAGCATTTGAATTGAGAAATCAATCAAATATTGTTCAATTGATAGCAACAAGTGAAGAGGGCTGTAGTGTAAAAATTGCTTTAAAAGGTGAGTTTGAATTAGCTGAACAATCTGATAAAGCACTCAAAAATATAAAAGATAGCTTATCAAAACTTGGTCAAACGATATATTACCTTACTGATTTGAATGTTAATTTGACCGAGATATTTTTTATTCCAAGTAGCCAATTAAATCAATTACGAAGAGACATTATTGATAAGTTAACATTGGAACGGCTAACTCATTACCAAAGAAAGTTACGAAAACCACAAGCGGAACCTGCGCCAATTTATCCAGAAGAGCAACTAAGCTTTTTAGCAAATATTTATAATCATAAGGCTAGAGAATTTTATACTCAGCATGGCGTTAAACTAATTGAAAGGGCTTTTGAAGCACATGAAATTAAAGATGATGCGCCATTAATGATTACAAAACATTGTTTGAGATTTGCGTTTAATTTATGTCCTAAACAAGCTAAAGGTATTCAAGGTGTGAAAACAAAAGTAACACCAATGAAATTAATACAAAATAATAATGAAGAATTAATACTGAAATTTAATTGCAAAGCCTGTGAAATGCAAGTTTGGGGTAAAATCAAAAAACACATTTTAAAAATGCCATTACCAGGAAGTGAATTGATTTTATTAACCAATAAATAATTACAGTCAAAGAAACAAAATTTACTGAATAAATTAGTTCTTTTTTAAAGAAGAATTAAGTTCGTAATAATATGTTACATTTAACATAATATACATTATTCTAACTTTAACCAACTGATTTATAATAAAATTATCTCAAAAGGAAAGGGCGGTTACATTACTCTTCTAATAATTGCCAAAATAATAATTTATTAATTATTAATAACAAAAATCATTATAGTAGCACTCAACTAACGATCTTGTATTGATTATTAATAATTGTTTAGAAGATTATATTTATTAACGCATTATAGAATAAGCAATATTTGACTTAAATCAATTCTTATTGTGATAAATATTATGGATTTTATCCAATGTTTTATGACAAAAATTATGATATAGATCCTTTTCATTAGCTAATAGTTGAAAATAAGATTTATATGACTAATATCGAATTGAAAACGCTTAGGCGTTTATTTTTTCTTGATGTTGCAGATGCCGCAACATATATCGGTAAGTGCTCAAAGCGAGCATGGCAATATTGGGAAAGCGGAAGCAGAAAAATTCCAGATGATGTTATAGACACCATGAATAAACTTAAAGAAGAAAGGACAGAATTACTTTTATTATTACAGACTGATAACTTATTCAGTAATAATAAAATTGGCAATTTGGTTTATTCAAGGTTAATTGATTCAGTAAAAGCTGAGCTTTATTCTAAAGGTTTTATTGATAAAATAACCTAATAAATTTACATCATATTTTTATACCTTCAGCTGACAACGTTGGCTAAAAATCAAAAAATGTACAATTAATAATTGTATGTCATTGTTTTTTCTATTTGAATTGAATTGCCAAATTTTTAATAGATTATATACGTATTATCTATAATCATTATATGGATTGAGTATATTTTTTCCTCTTGATGATCTAATTTTTAATTTATAGCGCTTAAACTCTATATAATAAAACTATTTTATAATTAATAATGATAGTTCATCGAATGCGATAGCAATTCAATATAACATTAGATTTTAATTTCGGATGTTTCATGAAATTGAAATTTTATAAATTAAATTCGATAATCGCATGTGAAATTTAAAGAGTTTAAATATTGGATTTTTTGAACCGAGCTGGAATAAAATACTACTAAGATTTTGCTGTTAGTATCATTATTTAGGCGCCTCTTATAAATTTGTTTAAGTGCGCATAATGTATATTATGTTAAATAATAGATATTATAATATATCCCCGTTTATCTCTTTATTACTCGGTAAAATGAGGATTTTAATAAGTTAAAAAGTAAAAACAAATTACCAAAAAGTGGTAATTTAATTATTTAATAATAATTTTTTATTTCTTTTCTATTTATTGAATAATAAAATATAAACTATATAGTTAGTTTTTGTTTTATCATAAAATATGGTAATCTTAGCAATTAAAATCTTTAACGATTCTATTTAGGTTTATATGCACACTATTTATAAAACATTGCGTAGCAATAGTTATTCAGTTCCTTGTGAATTATGTAGTATTGGTGGATTGTGTATCCCTATGTTACTTAATAATTCACTAAGTAATGTTTTAGAACGGCAAAAATCATATTTAAAAGATGAAATAGTTGTTAAATCAAAAACTCCATTTAAAAAGTTTTATATTGTTCATTCTGGTGCATTAAAGACGTTTGTCACTACTCCAGAAAAAACAGAACAAATTAATGGATTTTATTTACCTGGAGATATCGTTGGTTTAGATTCCATTTCAACTAAGGTATATAATAGCAATATTCAAGCATTAGGAAATACTTCGCTTTGTGAACTTTACTATGATGAATTAATGTCATTAATTGACAGTAACAAAGATGTTCGTGATCTGATATTTAAATTATTAAGTACAGATATATATAATTATCAAAAATTAATTCTCTGTTATTCGCAAAAAAAATCTGATGAACGTCTTGCTACTTTTATCTATTCTCTTTATCTTAGATATCAACAAAGAGGACATACTTCTTTAAATATCAAACTGGCAATGAGTCGTGCTGATATAGCCAATTACTTAGGCTTGACGATTGAAACCGTTAGCCGGAATTTATCAAAATTACAAGAACAAAATATTTTAACAGCTAAAGGGAAATACATATATATTAATAATTTAGAAGCTTTAATAGAAATATGTAACTAAATTTATCTGTACTAAATTAATTAAAATTTACTGTAAGGTTTTTTATATGACAAGTTTAAAGAAAACATTTATTGCAGCAACTATTGCACTTATCCCCTGTTCTTCATTCGCTGCCCAGCAGTTAACTGAAGAACAAGCTAATAGCATGCAATCTTACAAGAGCATTACTATTAGAGGTGCTTTTTATACCGATAGCGATTACCTTATGGCTATGTCTAAAGCTGCTGATAATGAAGGTGCGGCTTCTTTCTATATTACTACTACCAATATTAGTCCATCTAATGACACTTTACGAATTGTTTATGCTAAATTATATAAATCAGATGCACCTAAAGCTGTAGAACAAGCGGAAAGTTTACGTAAGTTTGAAGGGGTTTATGAGTATCCAAAATCAAAAGCTATTCGTTTAGAACCATTTAATATTGTTCGTATTCGTGGTTACTTCCCAACCGATTATGACATCAATCAAGCAATTGCTAAAGAAGCTTCAGCTAAAGGGGCTTATGGGTTCTATATTGATTCACGTTCAGAAATAGGTAGTAATTTACAAATTGCAGCTTATTTATTCAAAAAAGATGCACCAGAACGAAAATTACAACCTGAAGATGCTATTCCTTATGATTCTGAAGCGGGTCAATTAGCTTTAGCTAAAGGTGGCGATGCGGCAATGCAGGTTGAAAAACCTGGTTATTATTCTCCTTCAGCGTTTAATGAAAAATATTATGCTGATAAATTTAATAATAAAGTTATAGATAAAACGACTACCACAACGACTACAGGTAAAGTTGCAACATCATCAAATACTGAAACAACAAGTACTGTTACTACAGAACCACAAAGAGTGACTCGTTACACCGTAACATTACCTGATGGAAGAAAAATTCAAGAACTGAATGATGCTACAGCAGCTAAAATGGTTGCTTTTGATACATTGAAATTTAGAGGCTATTATGTCACTGATCAAGAAATTTCTTATCAAGCAGGTAAACGTGCGATTGAAGCTGGCGCAAAATATTATCATATTGCTCGTGTAGCACATGATACTAAAGGCCCAAATATTACGGTATTTGTTGATCTTTATCGATAAACAAAAATGGGCGCCTAAGCGCCCTTCTTTTTACCATTATAACTTATCAGATATAGATTTTAAAATTATAACTCTGCTGATACAGTCTCTATTTGTTGCCTTATGCGTTTTGTTGAAATTGGGTATGGCGTTCCTAATTGTTGGGCAAAAAGATTAACTCTTAGTTCTTCAATCATCCATTTAATGTTAATCACTTTACTTAATGTTTTTTGATTTTCTGGCAAACTATTTAGCCAAGTTTGGTATTCATTCTTAACTTCTTCAATTATATTCATTGTTTGCCTATCTTTAGCCATATTCGAACCAAGCTTCTCTAAGCGTTTTTCAATCGCAGATAAATAGCGATAAATATCAGGAAGTTTGTCATAACCGGTTTGTGCAACAAATCCTTTATAGACTAATTCACTGACTTGCTGTTTGATATCAGATAAAGCAAAAGCAAGGGATAGATCTACTCGACCTTTTAATTTTTTATTAATATTAAAGTGTAACGTTAATATTGATTCTACTTGTTTAGCAATATCAACAACAGTTTCATTGATATGGCTTTTAGTGTAAGTAAGAAATTGTTGATATTGTTGTTGATTATCAATAATTTGGTTGTTTTTTTCTATTAAATGATCAACGCCACAAGCAATGCAATCATCAATAAGATTGAGTACTGTTCCAAACGAATTGAAATATAAACCTAGCTTAGATTTGTTTGGCAGTTTCTCATGTAAATATTTTATCGGTGATGGAATATTGAGGATTAATAATCGGCGAATACCTAACTTACTTAATCGCTTTTGTTCTTCTAAAGAATCAACAAGTTTGATACTAACTGAATGTTGATTATCAATAATCGCTGGATAAGCTTTAATTGTGTAATTGTTTTGTTTTTCTTCATAGATTGCTGGTAAAGAACCAAAATCCCAATTAGTAATATTATTCTTTTCTATTTTAATCGATTTTTTATGTGTTAAGGATGATAAAGCTTGTTGAACTTCTGTTTTAAGTTGTTCTTGAAGTTTAACTAAATCTTTGCCGAAAGCAATTTCGCGATTATGATCAACAATACTGAAATTCATCTTTAAGTAGCTAGGTACTTGATCAAGTTGCCAATCTGTTGACTCAATCCTAGTGCCGGTCATTTTTCTAAATTCATTTTGCAACGTTTCAAGTAACGGTGATGCTGTTGAATTGACTCTACTCAAAAAAGCTTCAGCATAGTTAGGTGCAGGTACCAAACTTTTACGTAATGATTTAGGTAATGACTTGATTAATGAGATAATTAAATCATAGCGAAAACCAGGAACTTGCCAATCAAAACCACTATTTTTTATCTGATTAAGGATATTTAGTGGAATAGTGATTGTGACGCCGTCACGTTCATTACCAAGGTCAAACTGATAACTTAAAGGTAGCTTTAAGTTGTCTTGATACCAAAAATCTGGATAATCATTCACTTTCACCGGTTGTGCTGACGGTTTGATCAACATATTTTTTTCAACATTAAGAAACTCTGGATCAATTTTTTGTTTTGTTTTCCACCATGTATCAAAATGCTTTGCAGAAATCACCGATTTATCTATTCGTTCATCATAAAAATTATAAAGATCATTATCATCAATCAGAATATCTTGACGTCGTGACTTATGTTCAAGATCTTCAACTTCATTGATTAATTTTTGATTTTGCTTATAAAAACTGTGGTTAGTTTGCCAATCACCTTCCACTAACGCATGGCGAATAAATAAAGAACGACTTAATATTGGATCAATTTTACTGTAATTAACTGTGCGACTAGCAACAATAGGTAATCCATATAAAGTGACTTTTTCATTAGCAATGGTTGTTCCTTGTTTTTTAGACCATCTCGGTTCACTGTAACTGTATTTAACTAAATGTTTAGCTATTGGCTCGATCCACTCAGCTTCAATTTTGGCAGCCGTTCTGCCCCACAATCGACTGGTTTCAACCAATTCACTAGCTATACACCATTTCGGTTGATTTTTAAAAATCGCGGAATTAGGGAAAATTGCAAATTTGATATTACGAGCACCAATATATTCATGTTTTTCGATTTCTTTCATCCCAACATGCGATAATAAACCACTTAATAGTGCAATGTGTAATGAACGATAATCCGCTAATTGACTATTAATCGGAAATGCTAGTTGTTTAACAGTTTGCCTAATTTGCGTATAAACATCTTGCCATTCGCGAATACGCAGATAATTGAGGTATTCTTTTTGACATAAACGTCTAAATTGATTACCCGATAATTCTGCTTGTTGGCTAGCAATATAATTCCATAAATTAATAAAAGAGATAAAGTCTGATTCTTTATCGGCAAATCGTCGATGTTTTTCATCAGAAGCTTGCTGTTTATCAAATGGACGTTCTCTAGGATCTTGTATTGATAGTGCGGCAGTAATAATCATCACTTCTTTTATACAACCTAATTGTCTTGCTTCAACTAACATTCTCGCTAATCGAGGATCTATAGGCAACTGAGATAAAATTCGACCTATATCAGTTAAGTGATAATGATGATGTTTAGTGTAAATGGCTCCGAGTTCTTCTAATAGTCGTATGCCATCACGAATATACCTAGAATCAGGTGATTCCACAAACGGAAAAGCAGCAATATCACCTAATCCTAATGATGTCATTTGTAATATAACTGAAGCTAAATTTGTTCGTAATATTTCTGGTTCAGTAAATTCAGGCCTCGATAGAAAATCCTGTTCATCATAAAGTCGAATACAAATACCATCTGATGTTCTACCACAACGCCCTTTTCTTTGATTTGCCGATGCTTGAGAAATTGGTTCAATTGGTAATCTTTGCACCTTAGTACGATAGCTATAACGACTTATTCTGGCTAAGCCAGGATCGATAACATATTTAATGCCTGGAACAGTGAGCGATGTTTCAGCAACATTAGTTGCTAAAACAATTCGTCGTCCATTATGCGGTTGAAAAATGCGATTTTGTTCTGATGCCGATAGCCTTGCGTATAAAGGTAGAATTTCAGTATGTTTCAACTCCAATTTTCTTAATGTATCGGCAAGATCACGTATTTCACGTTCTCCCGTTAGAAAAATGAGTATATCACCAGTACTTTCCGATGAAAGCTCATCGATAGCATTAATGATTGGTTGAAAATCATTGTTTTTATCGCTTTCAGAATCCTCACTAAAAATCACTGGCCGATACCTAACTTCAACCGGATAGGTTCGGCCTGATACTTCAATTATCGGAGCATGATTGAAATGATTAGAGAAACGCTCAACATCTATTGTTGCCGAAGTGATAATAACTTTTAAATCGGGGCGTTTAGGTAATAGTTGTTTTAAATATCCTAAAATAAAATCAATATTTAAACTACGTTCATGAGCTTCATCTATAATGATAGTATCATATTGCAGTAATAGCTTATCTTGTTGAATTTCTGCTAATAAAATCCCATCAGTCATCAATTTAACCAATGTACTATCACTGACATGATCTGAAAACCTAACTTTGTAACCGACTAATTGCCCTATTTCCGTCTTTAATTCTTCAGCAATACGATTGGCTACCGAACGAGCTGCTAATCTTCTAGGTTGAGTATGACCAATATAGCCTTTAACACCTAGCCCTAATTCTAGACATATTTTGGGAATTTGTGTCGTCTTACCTGAACCTGTTTCGCCAGCAATTATGACCACTTGATGATGTTTAATTGCTTCATAAATAGCCTGTTTTTTTTCAACTACAGGTAAATTACTAGGAAAATCAATATGATCAGGTAAAGATTGTAATCGAACATTATAATGTTCAATAGCTAAATCAATTGCTGATTCAATTTCAGCAATATTTTGTTTTTTATTAATAAGCTTTCTTATTTTCAGTTGATCTAAGAAAGTCATTGACGACAATTTGTTTAATTGTTGAGATACCATAAGGCGTTGAGTATATTATTCACAATTATAATTGTTATAAATTATAGCAAATATTCCTTATTTATAGGAGATTAAATGAAGAAATCACTATTACTATTATTATCTGCTTCGCTAATATTTAACTCAACTGGATGCGCTTTTTCAAATAGCATTAATGAACAGGATCTTATGCATCACCATTATATTCTGATGGAAAATAATGGTTTGAGTTTACCTATTTTCAAAAATGTTGATTTAGAATTTGGCGAAAATATGATTATGATTGGAAAAATCTGTAGTGAATTTTTAGCTCAAGTTAAACTTGAAAATAATATGATCAAAGGCCAGATAATTAATATGACCAACAATAAATGTCAGAACAAACAATTAGATTTACTCGATAATGTGATTAAAAAACTGATTATTGATGGGGCAAATATTCAATTAATTGACACTAAATTAGTACTAAAAAATAACCAAGACACACTTATCTTTCAATTAAAAGATTATATGTAACTAAAAAACCCCTTTCCTCAAAATTTTTATAAAATCTATCGTTATTATCCAATTTGTTATCTTATACTAATTGTATAAACTTAAAACAGATTTAGTGATAAAAAACTTTATTTAAAATAGAGTTAAGTCTATAATGAAGCCAATTTTTTGAGGATCTAAATTTTAATGAAAATAGTCAATTTTTCAGACACTGAAATAAAATTAAGTAACTATTTTTCAGTTGCTCGATCCTTCTTATATCCCTTTCAATCCAATGTAAATACTTTGCATTTAGACATATACCCAGTTTATATGAAATTTAAACATTAACCTTAACAAGTAGTGATAATATTATGAAAAAGACAAAAATCGTTTGTACTATAGGACCAAAATCAGAATCAAAAGAGATGTTAACCAAATTATTAAATGCAGGCATGAATGTAATGCGTTTAAACTTCTCTCATGGTGATTATGAAGAACACGGTAATCGAATCAAAAATTTACGTGAAGTAATGCAAGAAACTGGCTTAAAAGCGGCAATTATGTTGGATACTAAAGGTCCAGAAATCCGTACTATTAAGTTAGAAGGTGGTAATGATGTATCACTTGTTGCTGGTCAAACTTTCACTTTTACTACCGATGAAACCGTAGTTGGTAATTCAGAACGTGTTGCGGTTACTTATAAAGGTTTTGCTCAAGATCTTAAACCTGGCAATCGTGTTTTGGTTGATGATGGTTTAATCGCTATGGACGTTGTCGAAATCAACGGTAACGAAGTTGTCTGTAAAGTACTAAATAATGGTGATTTAGGTGAAAATAAAGGTATTAACTTACCAGGTGTTTCTATTAAATTACCTGCACTTGCTGAAAAAGATAAAAATGATTTAATTTTCGGTTGTGAGCAAGGTGTTGACTTTATTGCTGCATCTTTTATCCGTAAACGTTCTGACGTTGAAGATATCCGTGCTCATCTTAAAGCTCACGGTGGTGAAGAAATCAAAATTATTTCTAAAATTGAAAACCAAGAAGGTTTAGATAATTTTGATGAAATTTTAGAAGCTTCTGACGGTATCATGGTGGCTCGTGGTGACTTAGGTGTGGAAATCGCTGTTGAAGAAGTTATTTTTGCTCAAAAAATGATGATCAAAAAATGTAATAAAGCGTCAAAACCAGTTATTACTGCAACACAAATGTTAGACTCAATGATTAAAAACCCTCGCCCTACGCGTGCTGAAGCAGGTGACGTTGCTAATGCAATCATTGATGGAACCGACGCAGTTATGTTATCAGGTGAAAGTGCTAAAGGTAAATATCCATTTGAAGCAGTAAATGTGATGGCTACAATCTGTAAACGTACTGATGGTACTATTCCTGCTAAACTTGAGTTAACAACCAAAGAAGAAACATTACGTATTACTGCTGCAGTTTGTTGTGGTGCAGTTGAAATTGCTGAACGTTTAAATGTGCCATTAATTGTTGTTGCTACTCGTAGTGGTAAATCTGCTCGTGAACTTCGTCATTACTTCCCGACAGCTCGTATTTTAGCGTTATCTTCAAGTCAAAAAACAGTTAATCAATTAGCATTATCTAAAGGTGTTGAACCAATTTTAATTGATGCGATTAACTCAACTGACGATTTCTACCGTTTAGGTAAAGAAATGGCAGTTAAAGTTTGTAATGTTAAACAAGGTGATACGATTGTTATGGTATCAGGTGCATTGGTTCCAAGTGGTACTACTAATACAACTTCGGTACACCGTATCTAATCATTTTAAAATTGTTTAAATGAATAATAAAAAGCTAGCGATGTGCTAGCTTTTTTTTTAACATGCGTTATGCTGTTAGATATTCAATTTGTGGACTGGACCAAATAAGACATGATTATAGAAAAAGTATATTTACCCAAAGAACTCAGTTGGTTATCCTTTAATCAACGTGTACTACAAGAGGCGGCTGATGAAAGTAATCCTCTTATAGAACGAATCCGTTTTTTAGGTATTTACTCCAGTAATCTAGACGAATTTTATAAAGTTCAATTTGCAAACTTAAAAAAATATGTTCTTATTGAGCAAGAACAATCTCAATCCACCTCAAATGCGAAACATTTATTAAGACAAGTTAACCAAAAAGTTATTCAACTTGAATTACAATTTGATCAGCTCTATAACGAACTATTATTAGAAATGGCTAGAAACCAGATTTTTCTAATAAATGAGAGGCAACTTACTAGTTATCAAGAAAATTGGATAAAAAATTACTATAAGCAAAATCTAAGACAATATATCACCCCTATTCTTCTTGATAGCCATACTGAATTGATCCAATTTCTCAAAGATGATCATGCTTATTTGGCAGTGGAAATTATTTGTAAAGACAATATTAGTTATGCCTTATTGGAGCTGCCTACCGACAATGCTCCTCGTTTTGTTTTATTACCATCGGAAGTTTCAACCAAAAACAAATCAATTATCTTTTTAGATAATATTTTACGTTACTGTTTAGACGATATTTTTAAAGTCTTTTTTGATGCTGTTGAATTAAATGCTTATTCAATCAATATTAATCGTGATGCAGAATATGAATTAAATAGTGAACTAGATAGTTTACTAGAATTAATGTCACAAGGATTAAAACAACGTTTAACCGCACAACCGGTACGCTTTACCTATCAAAAAGATATGCCTAAAGCATTATTTGAATTATTGATTAATAAGTTAAAATTAACAGAACAAGATGCAATGCCAGGCGGACGTTATCCTAATTTTAAAGATTTAGTTAACTTTCCTGATTTAGGGGTTAAAAATTTACTTAATAAACGTTTACCTAGCCTTGCTTATAATCGATTCAAAAAATTTAGGAATGCTTTTGCGACTATTAAGGATCGAGATGTATTGCTCTACTATCCTTATTATTCATTTGGTCATGTACTTGAGATCATGCGTCAAGCCTCTTTCGATCCAGCTGTGACCCATATTCGTATGAATATTTATCGGGTGGCGAAAGATTCACGATTTATTCACGCAGCCATTAATGCCGCCAATAATGGTAAAAAAGTTACTGTCGTGGTTGAACTACAGGCTCGTTTTGATGAAGAGGCAAATATAAAATGGGCTAAAAGATTAATTCGTAGTGGTATCAAAGTTATCTATTCACAACCAAAACTTAAGATCCATGCTAAGTTGTTTTTAATTGATCGACGAGAAGAAGATAAAATTATTCGCTATGCACATATTGGCTCAGGTAACTTTAATGAAAAAACAGCACGAGTCTATACTGATTTTTCACTATTAACTTCTGATCCAGCCATTACCGATGAAGTTATTAAAGTATTTAATTTTATTGAAAATCCATTTAAGCCTGTTTCATTTAATCATTTACTGGTTTCTCCACAAAATACTCGTCAACGTTTTTATGAATTTATTGAACGTGAAATTAATAATGCCAAAGCAGGAAAACCTTCCGGTATTTATTTAAAATTGAATGCGATCACCGATAAAGAGATGATTGACCAACTTTATCGAGCTTCATGTGCAGGTGTAAATATTAGAATGATTGTTAGGGGGACTTGTGTGTTAGTTCCTCAAATCCCTAATTTAAGTGAAAACATCTATGTAACGAGTATTGTCGATCAATATTTAGAGCACGCTCGGGTATATATTTTTGAAAACGATGGTAAAAAAGACACTTATATTTCATCAGCAGACTGGATGCCTCGTAACTTAGATAATCGAATTGAAGTGGGTGTTAAAATTTTTGATCCAGTTTTAAAATCTACTATACATGATATCTTTAACTTGCAATGCAATGATAATGTCAAAGCAAGAATCATCGATAAAGATAATATGAATAATTATGTACAACGAGGCAATAAGAAAAAAATAAGAGCACAACATGCCATTTATGACTATTTAAAACACATGGAATCATCGGTATAAGGGTTTTAACGTGAATAAATTTAATGAATATGCTGTCGTCGATTTAGGCTCTAATAGTTTTCATATGATTATAGCTCGTAATGTAGATGGAGCTAGGCAAATTATATATAAACATAAAAAGAATATTCATCTTGCTACTGGATTAAATGAAAATAATGAATTAAGTGAATCAAGTATTAATCGCGGTATTGAATGTTTAGCGTTATTTGCTGAACGATTAAATGGATTTCCAGCCGAAAATGTAAGAATTATCGCTACTTATACTTTACGAATTGCAAAAAATAGACTTAAATTTTTAAACGAAGCAGCTAAAGTATTACCATACCCTATTGAAATCATTTCTGGTCAAGAAGAAGCCAGACTTATTTATCTCGGTACAATGACAGCAGAGTCCACCAATGAAAACGATAGCAAATTCGTGGTTGATATTGGTGGTGGCTCTACTGAAATTGCCATTGGTAAAGGTAATAATCTAAAACCTATACTGGTAGCTAGCAGACCAATGGGATGTGTCACTTACACTAAACAGTTTTTTCCGCAAAAGAAAATTGATTATCAATCATTTCAACAAGCAAAATTAGCTGCCGAGCAACAAATTGAAAATTTAATCAATCTAATAAAAAAACAAAATATTAGTGCTGCTTTCGGTACATCCGGTACCATTAAAAGCATTTATAAAATTTTACTCGATATTGGGGTTAGCGACGGAATTATTACCCCTAAACGTTTGGATGATTTAATCAGTTATGTATTAGAATTTAATTATTTTCATGAAATTGATTTTCCTTCTCTATCCGAGGAAAGAAAAAATGTTTTTGTCAGTGGATTAGCTATCTTCAGTGGCGTCTTTAATGCATTAGGTTTAGAAGAATTACAATTTAGTCCAAGTGCTTTACGTGAAGGTGTTCTTTACGAACTTATTGATGGGCCGAACTACCGAGATATCAGACAAACAACAGCTGAATCGCTATCGCAGCACTATAATATTGATGAACGCCATGCTAAACAAATTGTGAAAACGGCAAAATACCTTTTTTCTCAATGGAAAGCGCAATCTTTAATGATCATACCACCAAGTGTTGAATCCATTTTATATTGGGCAGCACAATTGCATGAGGTGGGGTTAAAAATTAACTTTTCTTCGATCCATAAACACTCTAGTTATATTCTAAAAAATAGTAATTTACCGGGGTTTAATGAAGAACAGCAATTATTATTATCAACGTTGGTTCGTTACCATCGAAAATCGATTAATATAGAAGAATTTCCTTATTTTAGCTTGTTTGAATTTAAGCATATCATTGCCATGTTACAAATTCTCAGATTATCGATACTCATAAACAATCAACGTAGTCCCGATCTAGATCTCAATGCTTTTAAGTTAATTTTGTCGCAAGAAAAATCCACTAAAATGACACTAACGATAGATAAGCTGTTTGTTGAAAATAATAGGTTGATTCTATTAGATTTGGAACAAGAGAAAAAATATTGGAAATCGGTAAATAACTGGAAATTATCAATTGAAACTTTATAAGATTTTACTTTATTAAGGTAAAAAACCGCCATTTGAAGTGACCCCCCAATAGTTGGACAACCAATTACTGGGGGGCTTTTTATTTGTCGATAACAGTAGAGATTATAGAGTTTTTAACCTAATCCAATAATTTTCCACCATAAAATACCAACGGTGAAAACAATAATTAGATTAACTACACTACAAATAAAGCCTACTTTCCACCAAGTTTTTACCGGTACAAATCCTTCAGCAAATAATAATGGATTTCGAGCATTTGCAAACTGAGTAAGAGAACCAAAATAATTGGTACAAATGACAAAAGCAAAAATAGCAATTAATTGTGGTACTCCTAAGGCAATAGCAACCGATAAGAACACGGGGAACAGTGCCGCAATATGTGCATTACCACTGGCAAAGAAATAGTGTAAATAAACATAAGCTACACATAGAATAATAATAACAAAAATCCAACTACTATCACCTAAATGGCCTTTTACTGCTGCACCAATGGTATCGCCTAACCATTTAGTTACACCAAGTTTATTAACTTGACCAGCCATCATTAACAAAGCAGCAAACCAGATTAATGTATCCCATGCCGCTTTTTCACCTTTGATATCATCCCAACTTAATACACCAGTTAAAATTAAAATAGTTAAACCAATAAATGCGGTTGTAGTTGAATCAATACCAATATTTTTACCAAAAATCCAAAGTGCTAATAATAAAACGACTGTAGAACCCATAATGATTTCTTTTAAGGTAATTGAACCCATTTTCTTAAGTTCTTCAGCAGCTAATTTTGGTGCTTCGGGTGTTTTTTTCAATTCTGGATTAGTTAAAAAATAAATAACTAAAGGAATAACAACAAATGACACTAAACAAGGAACAATTGCAGCAATAAACCATTGTCCCCAACCCAAAGTGATACCAAGTGATGAAGTCACTAATTTTGCCGCTAATAAATTACCAGTAAAAGCTGTTAAAAACATTGCCGAAGTAATGTCGTTAACGTGACTTATGGTTAGCATTAAAAAAGTACCAATACGATTTCTTGATTCATCTTTAGGATTTGAATTAAAGTTGATTGCTAATGCCTCAGCAATTGGATAGATTACCCCACCAGCTCGAGCCGTAGTACTTGGAATTGCCGGCGCTAAAGCAACATCGGTTACTGATAATCCATAAGCTAAACCTAAGGTATTTTTACCTAAAATTTTAACTAAAAAATAAGCAATACGTTTACTTAAACCAGTTTTAATAAACCCTCTAGCAATCATAAACGCGATAACAATCAACCAAATTAAACTACTGTTTAATTCACTTAATGATATTTTGACTGATTCGGCAGCGGTTGTCGCTCCTGATGGTCTAAGAACAGCAAATACCGTAATAGCTAATAATCCAATTGCGCCTATAGGCATGATTTCTGCAACAATACAGGCAATAGTCGCCACAAATATAATACTTGTTCGCCACCCTTCTAAACTAATACCTTCTGGTGGAGATATAAAAAGCCACAATATTGCCGATATTCCTGCAATAATAATAAGAGGAAGCCATTTAACTGGCGGTTTTTTTACTGTACTCATAATATTTCCTTTTAAATTAAATATCAATTTAATCAAATTGATAATGAAATGATATAATTTGTAAAATCTTTATTTTATTCGCAATATCTAGCTTATTTGATATTCTTGGTCGAGCAGTTGAAAAGCAAAATTATCAGGATTGACTATCTTTATTGTTTTATCCTTCAATAAAAATATAGCAGATAAATTTTGCTGATTTTTCAATAATTGTTTAGTCTTTTCAGTACCAAATCCATATAAGATTGTTGAATAAATATCTCCCTCAAGGGATGTATCCGAAATAATGGTTATACTTTCTAATTCATTATCTAAAGGATAACCCGTTTTAGAATCCAAAATATGATGATAAACATGTTGGTTTTCAATAAAGTAACGTTCGTAAATTCCTGATGTAACTACGGATTTATTTTTTACTTTAATAAGACCGACTAACTCATTTTCGATTGAGGAAAAGGGTTTTTTTAACCCAATATGCCAATAACCTTCAGCATCAATGGGTGAATCGCCTATAGTTAGCACATTACCACCTAAGTTTATTATGGCTTGATAAACATTGTGTTGTTGCAAAACAAGTTTAATCACATCGGCAATATAACCTTTGGCTATTGCCCCCAAATCAATCTCCATGCCAGCCTTTTTTAAAAATACCGAACAAGATTTAGGATCTAATTTAATATCATTAGGATCGATCAAAGATCTCTTTTCAACAATTTGCTCAGGATTGGGGACCTGATGCCCAGAAAAACCGATCTTCCAAAGTTTAACTAATGGGCCAATAGCAACATTAAAGCAACTATCTGGCATTAAACTGACTTTCCAAGCTTGCTCAATAAGCGAATAAACGGCATGACTAACTCTAACCGGATGTTTTCCTGCCGCATTATTGATTGACACAACTTCCGATACCGGTCTATTAACCGTTAATTTATTTTCAAGCTGATTAATGGTATTAAAAACATGTTGCACAACGGTTTCATTAGGCTCAAAAAGCATTAATGATACCGTTGTTCCCATCATAGCTTGAGTATATTCATAGCGTGAATGATGCATTCAAAAATTGCTATTCAGTTATTGATGAATATAATCTGTCGCTTGTTTTCCTGCTTGCATACCAAAAATGATAATATCGGCTACGGCATTACCACCGATACGATTGGCGCCATGTACACCACCAACAACTTCACCAGCAGCAAATACCCCACTGATGACATTTTTCTCGGTATCAAGAACCTGAGTTTCAGTATTAATTGTTACCCCACCCATAGTATGATGAATACCTGGAGCAATTTTGATCGCATAAAAAGGAGCTTTATCAATTGGATGACGTAAACCAGTAGTTCGACCAAAATCTTCATCTTGTTTGTTATTTACAAAATGATTATATCGTTCAATGGTTTTATGTAAGGTATTCGCATCAATTGACAGTTTTTGCGCTAATTCATCAATTGAATTAGCTTGCACAGTTAGATCTTGCGATACATATTCCTCAACAGACTTATTTTCATCACGAATTTGTTGATCAAATAAAATATATGAATAATGTTCAGGCAACTTAATGATTTCGGCAGATACTTTGTCACGTGTATTTAATTCATTAACAAAACGTTCACCTTTTTGTGATACTAAAATAGCACCACCACCACGAATTGATTCAGAAATTAAGTAAGATGTAGTCTGCTCAACAGTCGGATGAATTTGAATTTCTCTCATATCCACTGTTCCGGCACCTAATTTTTCTAAAATCATAATACCAGAGCCAGTTGCACCTTTGTGATTGGTGGTGACAAATCCTTTAAGATCTGGACGATATTTTTCAACCATTTCATGATTAGCACTAAAACCGCCAGTAGCAATTATAACTGCTTTAGCTTTTATGGTTTGTATTGAACCGTCTTCTTCAGTCACCTTAACACCAACAACTTTATTATTTTCAGTAATAATTTCAGTTACATTACAATCAAGCATTACTTCAATGCCACGTCGATTAATGTTTTTAACTAAACCACTAATTAAAAAACCGCCGACTGCAGCACCACTTGCTGGACGATGAGTCCGATCAATACTCATACCACCTGTAGTTGTAATACCGCTGAGTTCAATGCCATTATTATCTAACCAATCAATAGCATCAGGGGCATTCTCAACAAAATAGCGTAATAGTTCTGGATTATTTTTGTTTTTGCCGCCAATCATGGTTTCTTGATAAAACAGATCTTTACTATCAACAATACCTTTGAGTCTTTGGAATTTGGTTTCCGCAGCATTCATACCTGCTGAAGCTTTATTAGTATTACCGCCAATAACTGACATTTTTTCAATCACAACAACACTAGCACCAAGGTCATGAGCTTGAATCGCTGCAGCAAGACCGGCACCACCACTACCGACAACAACGACGTCATAGGCTTTAGCATTTGGATCGCCACCTTCGGCAATAATCGCTTCTTTGTTTGATTGAGCCATTGCCTTAGTAACTGCTTTTTTGAAGGCTTCACTTTGTGATGTAGCTCCAGAAATCGCATCTACATGAGGACTATTTGACTCAATAATGCGATGCTTAATTTCTGAAAAATTATTTAATACCTCATTATCAAAATTATTGGCATTAACTAATTGCATATCTTTGATAAAATCTTTACCAAGCTCAACATTAATCACAAATTCATAAGACTCATCATTGACTTTTTCTTGATAATTTCCTGGTTTAAACTTTTTAACATTCAAGTTCACATCACGAATTAAACTTTCGACAAGTGAAAAATGCCACAAAGGTTCTGGAATATTAAGTTCTTCTCGTTTATCACTATTGATGAATAACTCTAACTTTTCACCTTTCATGATGCGATCAGTCCAATCTGGATAAGCAATACACGCTCGGCCAACTGCGACAAAGTCAAATCCATTATCTAATGCGGCTCTAACATCACTTTCATTAACAACGTTGCCCACCCCAACAACCGGGATTTTAGCTAAAGTTTCTGAACGCATTGCTATATATTTATTAATTAATGGTGTTGGATCTTGAGTATCAACTATCGAAGGCCTTAAAATTGCCCCCATTGAAAAATGAATATAATCCAAGCCTTTCTCAGCAAGCTTTTCAAGTAAATACATTGAATCATCAAAACGAATCCCCGGCTCTTCTATTTCTTCTGGTGAGAAACGGTAACCAACAATAAAGTCTGAATTTGCATACTGTTTGACCATATTATAGGTAATATCTAGAACCGCTAATGGGAATCGAGCTCGATTATCACGACTACCTCCCCATTTATCATTTCGTTGATTTGAATTTGGTGAATAAAATTGTTGAATCAAATAAGTATTAGCACCATGAATTTCCACGCCATCAAAACCAGCTTGAATAGCTCGACGTACTGCTTGACCAAACTTATCAACCATTTGATCAACTTCATCGGCAGTTAATTCTATCGGTGTAGCTGCTCCCGGTCTTGGTGCCGCAATAGCACTTGGACCAACTGGAGTTTGACCACCAATGAGTTTCGGTTCAACCATTCTACCGCCATGATAAACTTGAATAATCGCTTTTGAACCTTTTTCTTTAATAGCTTGAGCTATTTTTGCCAGACCTTCAATTTTATCATCGCTATCAAGACCGATTGCACCAGGGAAAGCTAATCCTTTATTATCGACAAAACCACATTCAACTATAATTGAGCCTATTTCTCCAGCTCTTGCTCGATAATATTCAATTAAATCACTTGTAACCGAGCCTTCATAAAACCCTGAGCAAGTGGTCATAGGTGCCATCATAATGCGATTTTTTAATGCCACTCCATTGGGTAAGGTTACTGATTTGAAAATATCTTTTTTCATTTATTTATACCTAATATTTAATATTAAAATTAAAATTAAAATTTTGGCGTGCATAATACCATCTCAAATTTCTCTTCTCCACTTACATAAGTTTCATTAGTCAAAAAATATCATTTTTTCGACAGGAAAATATCAAATGTTTTTAGTGGTTTAATTACAAAAATTACAAAATCAAAACAAATGACTACTCATTTCTTATCGAATTTGTTGGCTTATACAACTATTTTAGGTCAGACAGTCTAAAAAAAAACACTATAACTATTTCATTTACTTATATATTTTTATCAATATAGCACTTGAACTTTATTTATATTCAGCTAGAATGCTTTGCAATTTTAGAAAAGAGAATTTGATTATGATTGTGGTTCAAACACACAGACCAATAACAAAAACAAAATTGAATTGTCTTTTTCTTTTAAATATTGATCCTCCTTTATGGAGGATTTTTTATGTCTACAACTTTAACTTTTCAAGTTTATACCAAATTTTAAATCAAAACCACATTAAGAATAGCCATAAACAGGAGATAGCATGAAACCTTTGATCCCTTTTTATAATCCAAGTATAAGTTATGAAGATAACTATGCTCAAGGCCCTTTTGGACTTTTTGCTGAATTAGATAAGGCTGAACAGGTCGCAACTAAACCAACAAAATTTTTAAATATCGATGTTAACCTACCATTTGGTCAGCCGGCAGGTCCGTTACTAAATGCTAATTATATTAAAGCTGCTTTTGCTTATGGATTTGACTTATGTGTTTATAAAACGGTTAGAACCAAGTTTCACAAATGCCATCCATTACCGAATGTTTTATCTGTCCATCCTAATGGCAAGTTATCACCTAACTTAGATACTGTATTGGCTGATACAAATTATAATCAACCATTATCAATTACCAACTCCTTTGGAGTACCATCTCTTGCACCTGATATTTGGCAACCGGATATGGCTGATGCGGTAAATGCAGCTGGCGCTGGACAATGTGTTATTGGTAGTTTCCAAGGAACTCAAGGTAATGGTGAGATAGAAAAAGATTATGCTTTAGCTGCTAAATTAGTAAGAGAAACTAATGCACCAATATTAGAAGCTAATTTAAGTTGTCCAAACGAAGGAGCAAGTAAACTACTTTGTTTTGATGTCGATAAAGTAGAACGAATTGTGAATGAAATTAAGAATGCGGTACCAGATCGCCCTCTTATTTTAAAATTAGCTTATTTCCCAGATGATGAACGTATTATATCTCTATTAACTCGTGTCGGAAAAATCATTGACGGATTGAGTACTATTAATACCCTTTCGGCAAAACCGGTAGATGCAAATGGACATCCGGCATTAGGCGAAAACCGTAAGGAAGGTGGTATATGTGGTGATGCAATCCGTTGGGCTGGTTTAGATATGGTTAGTCGACTTAATAAATATCGTAAACAAATGGATTTAAAATTTGCCATTATTGGTGTTGGTGGTGTTAGTAATAGTGAACATTATCATCAATTTATTCAAAATGGCGCTGATGCGGTAATGAGTGCTACAGGAGCAATGTGGAACCCATTATTAGCTATTGAGATTAAAAAAAGTCTTAAATAGTTATCAGTTAACTCACTTTATAACTGATTAATTGTTACAGGGTAACTTATTTGCCCTGTAATTTTATTCTTACCAAAAACTATATCATCACTTCTTGAGAAAATAATAACCGCCAAAAATAACATGTGCAAAGAAGACTATTGCTAAAATAATTCTAACATGCAAAGAATCAATTAAAATAAATGGAATTAATAAAATGATAAATACCATGGTTAACATTTTTACTAATCCTGTTTTTGAAATCTTTTTCTCGATAATCATTTTTTGTACATAAGTTTGATAATAACGAGTTTGAGTAAAATAGTTATACAGGCGATCAGAACTATTTAACCATAGATATGCAGTAAGCAGATAAAAAGGGACTGTAGGCAAAAGAGGAACAAAAATGCCCACAGTTCCTAATACAAAGAAAACCCCACCTAGAAAAATAAATAGCGATTTTTTTAACATATCTAAATCAATTCGAATAACTTTAACTTATGCAAATAATTATTGAAGATAACATAAATAGAGAAAGTTACAACTTTAGGTTCTCGTCGTGATATCACTTATATTTAAAATCAAAATTGGAACGAAAAAAGGATAAAAAAATTAATTTATTGTTACGAAAATTATTCTGTATTTTTAACAATAAATTGTATTGAATTATAGTTAAGATTAATTAAGAAATATTATAAGTTTTATATAGATAGTTTTATGTGAGTGATTTTGAATTAAACTTAAATTAAGTATAACTTTTAAGAATTGGCGGAACGGACGGGGCTCGAACCCGCGCCCCCCTGCGTGACAGGCAGGTGAATAGAAGACGATAGTATTTAAAAACAATATGTTACACTTTTTGCATTTTTTGCTGTGACGTAAAATAACGTAATTTAAATTAAAAAAACGTGATGTGTTGACACAAATTTGACACACAGTTAATTCACATAAAAATATTTTAGTTTATGATATATAAAACTAACTATTTTTGATCTTATGATAACAATAAAACACTATACCGATTTATGTACGAATGACACCCGACGATTACGAAATCGAACTATCGGGCGAGTGCTACATAATCAACAGCCACGACAAGTATTACTACGTTTTCTATCAAAATGATGATGACATGTTAGATGTCCCCGATTTTGTGATGCTACATGACGCTGTTGAATATAGTAAGTTGAAGATTGATAGTGTTTTATTAATATGCTTGGTATGTTAAACTGCTATTTTTGGTAAACGGTTTTTATTATGTCAAATTTAGCTATCAATAAAAAAACAATTTCTCCCAGCACTAGAATTGACTCTATTGATTTCATTCGTGCAATAAGTTTTTTGATGATTGTTGCGGGTCATTTTGTTGGCGCATTGTCACAAAATGGGATTGATCACCATTACTTCCATAAATATTATTTAGGAGGAATTGGCGTTTCTTTTTTTATTATTACTTCAGGTGCTTCACTATACGTTTCAACAAAAAACAAATTTGATTTAAAAGTTTATATAAAAAAGAGAATTGCAAATATTTATCCTTATTTTTGGATTTGTTATATTTGTGTTGCTGTTTTTTTATTTTTGTCATTCTCAACCGTTTGTTTAGGAAAGGACCCTGTCAGACTTCTAATAACATTTTTAGCATTAGATGGATACTTAGGTTCAACCGTTCCAAATACTTATTATTTGATTGGAGAATGGTTTACCGGTTTTATACTTCTTGTATATATATTATTCCCATTCGTTCTTTGGTTAAAAAATAAAAATATTTATATTGCAATCACGATCATTATTATTTCATCTTTGATTGCCATTCAAAATACACATTATATAGTTGAGCATTTTCTTTTATGGAATGATGATCCTTTTTGGAACCCTATCTCTAGACTACCAGAAATTTTACTTGGGGTGCTTATTATTGATCTATTATTATTGAAAAACAAAAAACTAAATTTCTTTACAGCGTTTATAGCATTATTATATATCATAATTGTTATTACATTTATAGAAAATCACTACATGACATATAATATGTGGGGAATTAGCATGTGGGCAATGACATTTGTCATAATTTGCTGCTTGTATGAAAATATAATAATCCCAAACTCAGTTAAAAAAATTATATTATTTTTATCAGAATATTCATTTGTGGCATTTTTACTACACCACCAAATAATATATTATCTTGTAACGAAAATACAATTTCATAAATTTGGTAAATTTCAGTTTTTTTATTTTTATGTAATTATAGTCTTACTTTGTTATTTTTTAGCTTATTTAATAAAACCAATTGGAGACAAGGTAAAAAGAAAAATACTAGAACTTTAAACCAAGAGTAGAGCATCAGCTCTACTCATGTTGTTTAGCTATTGTTTTTTTATTTGCTATTATCTCGTATCCCGTCGATTGTTTCTCCAACAAATCTCTATATTCAGATTGTGTTATTTCAACAGCATCTTTTGGGGTACTAGTATGTATAGCTTCAAAATAAAACCCCATAATTGTTTTACTAAAATATATTTTCATATTAATGTCCTATGATTTCGTAATGAATAGTAGGAACATATCACAGTACTGATGACAAAATCGCAATCGTAAATACTGTTGGTAAACCATCTAAGTTTGCAGTTGCAGATATACCGAACATTGCGTACTGATTGTTGAAAGCTCCACATGTAAATGTAACATTTACTGAATCCGCGTGGTTGGAAAATGCAATTGATAATAGTATTCGATAATAGTTTGTATAGTATTTTATACCGTTAATCACAACAGAAATGTAATCGCCAATCGCTGGCAATTGAACCGTCCCCCACTGCCTAATTAAACCTGACGGTATAATTTTAAACCCAGAATTGCCAAGCATGGTTTAAAGTAGGTTTTATATAAAATATGTGACATGTCAACAACTGATGCCGTATTTTTTGAATGTTAGAACAAAAACATCAAAAGGAATAATCAAAGGATACAAAAGGAAAGACAAAAACGGATGCTGGCTTTTTGAAGAGGAAAATCTTGATCAATACATAAAAAGCGAACACAATAACATCTCACAAGAGGTGTAGCGACATAAGGAGTTAAAATGTCAAAACAACCTATTAAAATCTACACGCGAGGGGAAATCTATCAGTATTCGTACAGTTCGCCAGACGGTACCAAAAGGGTACGCAAAAACTCTGGGACTAAAGCCTTAGAACTGGAAGCGCGTGAATATGAAACTAATTGGCGAGCTGCAAAACTTGGTGCGTGGAGAAAGGCTGAAACTGTTAGACGTTATGTCAATTTGTCATTACGGCATTTGCTAGCAACTTCTGAAAATGCACTATCTGAAAATGTCACAGAGTATTGCAATAAAAAAAACACTTCCGCAGAGTGCTTTAATTAATTGAAATTCTTTAGAAATTGGCGGAACGGACGGGGCTCGAACCCGCGACCCCCTGCGTGACAGGCAGGTATTCTAACCAACTGAACTACCGCTCCGCTTTTTAGACTCTTTAATGCAGAACATTAAAGTAGGCGTGATATTAAAGATTATTATTATTTTCGTCAATATAAATTTTTAAAATTATGTTCAATTGAATAGAAAACAATCATTAATGCTCTTTCCAAAGCGCCCCACCACTTTTTTTATCAATTTTTTCTAAAATTGAATCATGCGCAGATAGTTCCGCTTCATTAGCTTTAATTACTGTAAGTGGTATCCCATTACGTTCAATTTTTTTCACTGCATTATTCGTCATTGATGAAGATAAATTATCGTCCGAACTAAATGCCAAAGTAGTTTGTCCCCCGGTCATTGCTAAATAAACTTCAGCAAGTATTTCAGCATCCAGTAAGGCTCCATGTAAAGTACGATGAGAATTATCAATTTGATAACGTTCGCACAATGCATCTAAGTTATTACGTTTACCCGGGAAAAGACGTCGAGCCATTGCTAATGTATCGGTAACAATACAGTGATCGGCGGTTTTATAGTCTAACCCACAAAGGCGAAATTCATAGTCCATAAAGCCAACATCAAACGAGGCGTTATGAATAACTAATTCAGCACCATCTATAAATTTAATAAAATCATGTGCTATATTTTTAAAAATCGGTTTGTCTTTAACAAATTCATCACTGATACCATGAACTTTAAAGGCTTCTTCATCAATTAAACGTTCTGGATTGATGTAAACATGAAAATGATTGCCAGTTAATCGTCGATTTAATACCTCAACTGCACCAATCTCAATAATCTTATGACCTTCATAATGATTATTACCGTCTTGATTCATACCTGTAGTTTCTGTATCTAATACAATTTGGCGGGTTGAATGTGTTATCACAATATACTCTTCTTTATCTATAATTGGGAATTTAACAAATTAATGGTATAGTCTAACACCAAAACGTACTGATGTTGATACCTCCACTGTTTTAATCAATGATTGATACAACATTAATAATGGCTTATTAATATTTATATTAAGCTAAAATTTCTTGAAAAATAATCACGTAATAAGTTTATAACTATGTCAAATATACAAAAAAATATTGAAATATTCACTGATGGATCTTGTTTGGGTAACCCTGGACCTGGTGGTTATGCAGCTATTTTAAAATACAAAGAAAATGAAAAAGTATTAGCTCAAGGTTATTTTAACACCACTAATAATCGCATGGAATTGCTTGCTGCCATTGTGGCGTTAGAATTACTGAAAGAACCCTGTCAAATTAAGCTTTATTCTGACAGCCAATATTTACGTAATGGCATTTCGAATTGGATTTATGGTTGGAAAAAAAACGGCTGGAAAACCGCAAAAAAACAACCAGTAAAAAATGTTGATTTATGGCAACGTTTAGATGTATTAGCTAAGTTACATACCATTGAATGGATATGGGTAAAAGGTCATGCGGGCCATATTGAGAACGAACGCTGTGATGAAATTGCCAAAACGCAAGCTGAATCGCCCACCTTACATGATACTATTTTTGAAGCATCATTAACCGATTAATCAGATAAAATAGAAGGTGTAATTACCATGTATCAGTTACATGTTATTCCTGCCCTAAAAGATAATTATATTTGGTTACTTGAAAATGCTAATAAACAGGTGGTTATTATAGATCCAGGTGAGGCTGCTCCAGTGCTAAGTTATATGAAAAAATATCACTTATCACCCCTTGCAATTTTACTCACTCATCACCATATCGATCACACTGGTGGGGTAACTGAGCTAAAAGCAGCTTATCCCGATATTGAAGCTTATGGGCCAAGTGAAATTAATTTGCAGATTAATCATCTCGAAAACATCAATGAATTATTGATTGGTGATTTTCGATATAAGGTTATTTCAGTACCGGGACATACATTAGGACATTTAGCTTATTATTGTCAGCCATATTTATTTTGTGGAGATACATTGTTTTCCGCTGGTTGTGGTAGAATTTTTGAAGGTGATTATAAGCAAATGCTAAGTTCGCTGAATAAATTAAAGCAGTTACCTGATGATACCCTTATTTGTGCAGGACATGAATATACCTTAACTAATTTAGATTTTACTCAAATGCTGGTTCCTGAGGAGCAAGTTATCCATGAGTATTATGATTTTATTTGCAAAAAGAAAATTACTTTGCCTTCTATTTTAACCCAAGAAAAACAGATCAACTTATTTTTACGTTGTGAGGACAAAAATTTACAAAATAAATTTAATTGTAACAATGAGTTAGAGACGTTTACTTTTTTTAGGAGCCAAAAGGACATTTTTTAGGTATAATACTCAGCTTAAATTAATGTCCTAACTTATAATCTAATGAAAAAATTATTAATATTTACAGTGTTATGTGCTTTTTTAGTCGGGTGTCAAAATCATGGTTCACGATACAACGCTGGCTCAAAAAAATATAATGCTAAATCAATAGTTAATTCTAGCGTTAAAAGTGGTGGTGTTAATTACGCTTCAGTCACGCAAAATCCTTGGCATTATATGTTAAAGCAAATAAACGTTAACGTTCCGAATAATAGCCGTGTTGTTGCCGAACGCGAACGTTTATTACGTAATCCAAAAGGATTTGAAAATATTGCGTTACGATCTGAGCCTTATGTGTATTACATCATTAATCAGTTACGAAAAAACAAATTACCGGTTGAATTAGCTTTAATACCGTTAATAGAGAGTGCTTATGACCCTTTAGCCACCTCTCCTGCCCAAGCCGCTGGTTTATGGCAATTTGTACCTGTTACCGCTAAAGAATATGGCTTAAAACGTAGCAATAGTTTTGATGGCCGACGAGATCTAATCGCATCAACAGGTTCAGCAATCTCTTTGTTACAAAATCTTAATAATCGATTTAATGGTGATTGGCTATTAACATTAGCTGCCTATAATGCTGGTGAAGGTCGAATTCAAAGAGCTATTGATAAAAATAAAGCTAAAGGTTTATCAACTGATTATTGGTCGTTAGATTTACCGACAGAAACAATGCATTATGTGCCAAAAATATTAGCTATTATCGATATTGTTAAAAATAATAAACGTTATGGTATTAAATTACCTGACTGTAATTATGAAAATTCATTAGTTAGAATCGATATGTCTAAAAACGTATCATTGGCTAAAATAGCGCAATATTCAGAATTATCACTTAGCGATTTAATGACATACAATGCAGGTTATGTACAACAAACAGTAAATGGCCCTTTCCATCTACTGGTACCTTATTCTCATGCAGATAAATTATTTAAAAAGTTAAAAAGTGAAAATTTAGTTGCTAATCAAGTAACTGAACTTTTAGAAGATGTTCCGCATAACAATATGCCGTTTGAAATAAAATCTACCACTATTCAATATACCAATACTACAGTAAAAGATACTAAATCAATGTTAAATAGTGGCAAAAAACAGATTACGTATCAAGTTAAAGCGGGTGATAACCTTTATACTATAGCGCAAAATTACCGAGTTAAGATCACCGATCTTTTACAATGGAATAAATTAAAAAATATGCGTGTTAAAGAAGGTGATATATTAACAATTAATTTGGTCAATTCTAATCCAATTTAAATTTAACAAATAATGGATTATGATCTGATGCGGCTGTATTAACTATATTAGCCGCATCAAGCTTCAACCCTCGATAAAAAATAAAATCCAGTGGCCTACCTAGAAACGTTTTTCTTATATCAATCGAGAAATTAACCGGTTTGAGATTTATTGAACGTATCAAATGATAAAGTAGGCTCAACCGTTGCCGACTCCAAGCATTAAAATCACCCGCTAAAATTACTGGTCCATGATGTTGCTTAATATAATTTAATAACATATAGATTTGTTGGCGGTAAACTTTCACCCCTAGACTAAAATTAATGGCATGAATATTAGCAACTAATAGTTGTAGCGTTGAATTTTTAATTGGATAAAGAGTGATTAATGCTGATTTTGGTACACGGATGAATGGTTCTCTTTCTCTAAAGGAGAAAATTTGCGTTGGTTTTATGTCTGTTATTGTCATAACTCCAGCATAAATATCATTTAAACTATAGGCTGGAACATGATCGGCAATTTTGTTATGCCGAGCAATAAAATTTAATAATTGGGACGTGGTTTGAGCTTCTTGTAATAATATCAACTTAGTTTGATCTGCATATTGCTCAAGGATATTAATACAATCTGCTCTTTTCTGTTTAAAAATATTCCAAACCAAAACCGAAAAAGACTGTTGGTCGATTAACGGTTTGTCATGCATAATTTTATGGTTTGGTAATATTAATTCAACATCACTTTTTCCTTGATATCGTAATGTATAATCGCGATGTTTAAACATTTTAGCTGTTCATTTTTTCTTTTAGATATTCATCAAATGACATAGTGTCATTTTGTTCTATTTTCTTTTGTTTTTCAATTGATAACATTCGTTGTTGATTAAAATCATCTTCAGTTAGAACTGATAAAGGTTCTGAACTTAGTTGTTTTTTATATTGAGTAGCTAAAGCTAAACCAAATTTGGCTGTGCCCAAATCACTAATCGCGGCTAACGTTCTCGCCGATAATGTCAATTCCGGTTGATCAAACATCAGATCAAGCCGTTCACAAACTTTTCGATATTGTTGTTTGTCGTCTTGATGATCAAGTACATCGGCGACTCGAAGTAAATCTTTGAAAAGTTCATGCCCTACTTTAGCTAACGGTTGTCGATAGCTATCACAGCCTAATCCAATTTCTAATCCTGGTTTACGGCCTTCAATAATCACTCTATTCCAATTTAATTTTGCACATTCTAGCTCTGCACTACTCATTTCAGGAGCAGGAGCTAAAGCACACCAGATTAAAAATAGGTCAATAAATCGAATTTGTTCCTCGGTAATACCAATTGGTGAAAATGGATTAACATCAAGTGCTCGAACTTCTATATATTCTATGCCACCACGTAGTAAAGCATCGGATGGCGATTCCCCTGATCTTGGAACTCGTTTTGGCCGAATTGGTGCGTAAAATTCATTTTCAATTTGTAATACATTATCATTCAACTGTCGATAATGGCCATCAACCTTAATGCCTAATTTGCCAAATTCGGCAGATTTTGTCTTAGTAGCCCGTTTTAACCCCTCAACATAGGTATCTAGATGATTAAAGGTGATCCCTAATTGTTTCTGGGCATTATTGGTATAACCAATATCACTCATTCTTAGTGAGGTAGCATAAGGTAAATAACAGTTACCATTAGTTTGTTCGATGAACGCTTTTGCTTTTTCTGGATCTTGAATAAATGACGAGCACATTGATGGCGATGCACCAAATAGATAAGGGATAACCCAACCAAAACGGTAGTAATTACGAATTAGAGTAAAATACCCTTCCGAAATAACTGCTTTACCTTCTTCACTGTTTTTAACACCATCTCTCGCTTGCCAAAATGCCATAGGTAATGAAAAGTTATAGTGAACACCTGAAATAGTTTGCATCATAGCACCATAACGATTTTTTAAACCTTCACGATAGACCGTTTTAAGACGTCCTTCATTAGATTTACCGTATTGAGCTAAGATAATGTCATCTTCTTTGGCAACGAAACAAGGCATGCTAAGTGGCCACATTAACTCATCGCCAATATTTACACTGGCATAGCGGTGTAAATCTCGTAAAAAAGTTAACATATAATCGATATTGGTATTAACTGGAGTAATAAACTCTAATAAAGATTCTGCAAAGTCAGTCGTGATCCATGGATGAGTTAATGCAGCACCAATTTTTTCAGGAAACGGCGTTTTTGACAACGAACCATCAGGCAAAATCCGTAATGTCTCACGTTCAAGGCCTCTCTGAATGCCTTGTAAAATAGTATAATGTTTTTCTAACCAACTGAGAGCTTTCGAAACATCAGGAACCATAATATTAACTATCCTAAATTCAGTTTATGTTGGCTTAATTTTATCATAGTTTACTGGTTAAGATAGGCAGTTTTCTTGATTGAGTGAAGCTATTTTAAGAATATGAATCCTCAATCGAAAATAAAAAAACTATTATTTAAAACATTTAAGCAAAGAGTGGAGTGATGAAAAAAGCCATTACTTAGTTAATAAGTAATGGCAATATTATAAATAATGCTTAGATAATGATATTAATTACTAGATTGTTGTTTTTGCTTAGCGACATAATCTTCATCTACTGGTATTACCGTTTTATTTTGTGGATCGATAATATAGGTTTTACCAAAACCAATTACTAATCTTCCCTCTTTCGGGGTTAATTTAAATAAATTAAAATCATTCATTTCAGCTAACATATAAACCATTTTGCTCACTTTTTTAGCTAGCAGATCGACAGTAGAATCAAACTGCTCAGTTCCTCTTTCGACAATGGTTGCCAAAGCATGGAAAGACAATCTTCTACGAGCATAAATATTCTTAGTATTAGATTCATCATCAATAATTAAAAAAGATATGTTTGAATTAGCTTTGATATTTTTACTATGTGGTGCTAAGTCTGAAATTAAAATGTAATAGTCATTACCGTCAAAGAAATAAGGTGAATAGCTAGTATCAACCGTTCCTGTTTCGGTGATTGTTGAAAGTATGATAGTTTGCATTGTTTCGTGTAAATCATCTATTGTTTTTTGTACAATATCATTTTTGGACTCAGCCATAAATTACTCCTTGATTTGTTTTAATATTTAGTTAAATAATCTGTTTTCAAAAATCATGATAAATTTAATTGATAACACTTATTAAAGTAGTTCGATATATCACTATGAGAAATTATAATAAAACTACTTGTTGGTAAGTTAGTTTGTAACAATTTTAGCAATTGTTTTTCGGCTACTTTATCTAATGCATTGGTGGTTTCATCCATAAAAATCCAATCCGGTTTATGCATTAAAATTCTCGCAACTACTAAACGTTGTTTTTCTCCACCAGAAAGTGTATTTAAATTATCATTAAGTAAATATTTATCGATATCTTCAGAAGAAAAACCCACATCAAACAGTAATTGTTTAATAACAGTAAGATCTTTCTCAAACAATGGTTCTGGATAGCTTACTGCATGAGCCAATCCTCCCATAGGAAAGTAAGCATTTTGTGATAAAAAGAGTTTCTTTAATTTAGGAACCTTGACCACTCCATCATAATATGGATAAAGACCAGAGATTATTTTAAAAAGTGTTGATTTACCTATACCTGATGCGCCAGATAAAACAACTGATTCCCCTTTGTTAATATGGAGATCGGGTAATTTTAGTAAAATCTTTCCATCAGGTTTCTTTATAATTAAATTTTCCAACGATAAACGTTCATTTCCATTTTCAGCTTGATTAAGTTGTTTAAACTGATAAGAGACTTGTTCAGTCTGTTGAATAAATTGGCCCAAACGATAACTACATGCTATCAGTTCGGCCAGTTTGTTATAATTGAAAATAAACCAAGATAAATTAGTTACTACATTACTAAATGATTTACTAATTTGCATCAATGATCCTAAACTAACTTTACCGATTAAATAGATTGGTAGAGAAAAAAAGGTCGGAATACTTAATACGGTTAAATAGTAAGGCCGAGTAAAACAACCTAAAATAAATTGCCGTTTAATCAGCTTATACCAATTTTTTACAATACTATTAAAATGTTGATCAAATTGTTGTTGTTCAACCTTTTCTCCCTCTAATAATGCAACAGACTCTTTCGCTTCTCTAAATCGAGTTAAAACAAAACGGTAATTTGCTTCTAAATGTTGTTGCTGAATTAGTAAATTTTTTAATGGGCTTCCCAACTTATGGGCAATATATGAGGTCAAAATGACATAGATAGGGGCTAACCAAATTAAATAATGTGAAATGCTAATATCAATATTGAATAGACTAAATTCTAACACAAAATTATTGGTTATTTGCCATAAAAGAATAAAATAGGAAAAAAGACCGATACATTGTGTAATAAATGAAAATCCTTCGTTAGTTAATCTCTCGATAAATAAATGGCAATCTTCAGAAATACGCTGATCTGGATTGTCTATGTTTGCTTGATTATTATTTATAAACCAATAGGCTTTATGATTCAGCCAATGACTTATTATCGTGTCATTTAAAACTTTACGCCAAGTTATGACTAATGTTTTTCTTAAATACTCGATGATCAAATAGGTAATGGCACCAAAAAAAGTTAACATGATAAAAACTAATAATTGCGTTATTACCGCTTGCATATCGTACTTTTCTAATGCGTTATAAAAGTTTTTATTCCAATTAATCATTTCAAGACTGATTCTGATTAGAATGATATTTAAACTTATAATAATAAAAGCATAACCAAAACCTAACTTTCCTTGCTTGGATTTGAAACAGAGTTTCATAAGCAAGATGATATTTTTCAATGTTTGCAAAACTTATATTCTCGAAACTAAATATTTTTTCTATTTACTACTATCAATATCGTTATTGAAATTTTGATAGTAGTAATCATCCTTAATTATTAGAAATTTATAACCGCACTTATGGCAAATGTTCTTCCTGGCGCTGTTTGTAACTCGATAGGATTCGTCACTTTGACATTAGTTTGCGGATTTTTATAATAACTACTAAACATAGGCCATTTAAAATAACGACGATCGAAGATATTTAATACTGAGCCCCTAATAGTAATATTCTTGCTTGGATGCCAATTTAAATAAGCATCATAAATGGCATAACCACTTGGTTTAAATACTTCATCTGAAGACGAGCTATCTTTCGATACATGTGAAACCGCTTTAGAAAAAGTAGCTAATACTTCGGTATCAAAATTGAAATCAGGAAGATGCCATTTTAAACCGAGGTTACCTTGTAATGGCATAGCATCATTAAAGTAAGATTTTTTCTCTCCAGGTGATTCTTGTTTTTTACCATATTGATACGAAGTCGATGCATTTAATGTCCAATTTGGATAAAATTGCCATTCAGCCGATGATTCAATGCCCCAAAGATTAACTTTAGATAAATTTTTATAGGTATAATCTTTTGGTCCAACACGAATAAAATTCTTTATATAATCACTATAATCAGCTTTAAAAAAGCCTACACTAAACCAGCCTTTAGAAAAATCGCCTCTTAACCCTGTTTCATATGATTTTACTTTTTCTGGTTTCAATTTAGGATTAGGGATTAGATTCATACTAAATGATGGCAAAGAAGTATATAACTGTTGAGCTGTTGGCATTTTAAAACCTTCAGCATAACGAGCATAAACTGAGTATTGATCGGTAATATTAAATAAAGCACCTAATTGGGGAATAAAACGATGTGATGTAATCTCACGAGGTTCTTTTCCTTCGATGACTGC
The DNA here is from genome assembly GCF_016101635.1 of Gilliamella sp. M0320. Classification (NCBI taxonomy): domain Bacteria; kingdom Pseudomonadati; phylum Pseudomonadota; class Gammaproteobacteria; order Orbales; family Orbaceae; genus Gilliamella; species Gilliamella sp. M0320. The sequence goes on along the minus strand of NZ_JACFQD010000002.1, from coordinate 110,439 downwards.
ATAATGGCTATCTGCATTTGGTTTGATTTTATAAGTTGCATAGCGTAAACCAGGTTTAATTTTAAAACGTTCACTAATTAAATGAAATTCATCTTGCAAATAAACATCAGCTCGTTGTGTTTTAGAATTAGCAAAATTAAACCCTCCACCAATGGTTTTTTTACCATTTTTTGTACTTTCATTACGATAGTAACTACGGGTAATATCGCCCTGAAAACCATAAACTAAATCATGACTACTGTTTAAAAAGTCAAAGTTTGAGTTTAATTGTAAATCCAATTGCCAGAATTTTTCTTTATAATCATTAGTTGTATAGGTATAAATCGGCTTTTTTCTTTTATCTTTTTGTTGGCGATGTGATTTTAAATAACGTTCTTGAGGAGAATAAGAGATCATGGTTTTAATTTGATCGACAAACCCAACTGACGGCATCCAACTATCATCGATGGCAAACCTTTTACGAGTTTGTATTTGTGTTCTTCGATAATCACCATTGAAAGTTCCATTAGATTGTAAACCGTAATCATATAATTGTTTTACAAACGAGTTAGAACGGAAATTTTCAAATGTTAATTTTGTTTCCCGATTATCATTATGATAAACCAATTTAGTTAGCATATTTTCTGCTTTCGCATCTAAAGGATTTAGTTTATTACATCGAATGACATCTGCTCCTCGCGGACATCCCCAAATACCCCCATTCGCTTTAGCTTTGCTTAACCTTGCTTCTTGATAATCTCGACGACTAAAACTTAATAAACCTTCTAAATTAGGCATTAGTTCAACAGCTAACATACCGGTTTTGGTGTTTTGTTTATTCAAACTATCATAACCACCATTAACTCTAACTGCATAAGATTTACCTTTAAGTAAATCACTAGGATCTAATGTTTTAAATGCCACAACACCACCAACCGCATCTGCACCCCACAAAACTGATCCAGGTCCACGTATAACTTCCACGGCTTTCATATTTGATAAATCAATAAAATTTCTGTTTCCGTCTTGTATACTTTCAATAACTCTTGAGCCATCTACTTGCAACTGAACACGGTTACCTGACATACCACGTATTCTAATTCCACCAAGGTTACCAAAAGGATCGGTACCAGAAGTTTGTCTATTTACTGATATCCCTGGCATATATCTAACTAAATCTTCCATCGTTGACATTTGATGATCATCTATATTTTTCTTAGTCACCACATCAACCGTTTCAGGGATAGCCAATTTAGCTTTCTTTTGTCTACTCGCCGTAACCGTAATTGTTTCTATATCATCACCATCAGCAAATACAGGGAAAGGTATTGAAGCCACTATCATCATTAGCAATATTTTATTTATTTTCATTTTTCACCACAAAATTAGATTAATGAACTGCCTTAACCAATGCCCCAATATTTGATAATTATCATTTTTTGATCATTAATCTAGCAAAAATAATAAACATGATCAATAGTAATGATAATTATTAACATTTGCTAATGATTATCATTTAATATTATTGAGGTAATTATAAAAATTGAATAGAATCAGGATAAGAAATCTTTATACGCTAAAAATAAAAGGTAAGAACAAAAAGATTCACAAAATTGGTTAGGCTAGATTTATTAGTATTCATAATAAAAACTAGCCTATATTGGTGTAATGATTTATCAGATTTTTTCTAACAAAACTAACACTTCCATATGAGATGTATGAGGGAACATATCAAACAATTGTACTTTGATCATTTGGTAATGAGTCAACAATTGTAGATCTTGTGCTAATGATGACAAATTACAACTTGAATATAAAATATAATTAGGTTGTATATTTTCCAGATATTCGACCAGTACTCTACCTGCCCCTCGCCTTGGTGGATTAAGTAAGACTAAATCAGGTGTCTGGTTTTGATGTGTTGCATATTTAGTAGCATCTAATGATTCAAAATTAAGTTTGTCATAACCTAGCTGTTTAGCAGATTTTGATGCGCATTCAATAGCATCAGAACTAATTTCAATTCCTGTTAATTGAATATTATCGTTATTGGCATGACGAACACAATGCAAACCAAATCCTCCCACACCACAAAAGAGATCCCAAATAGAATTTACATCTAAATTCGCCAGCCAATCACTAGCCGTTTTATATAATTTTTCAGCAATATAGCTATTTGTTTGAAAGAAGCTTTTTGATTTTATATAAAGTGGTATGTGATTTAACCTAAATTCTAGAAAAGGATTATCCGTTAAAATTAACTCTTCGTTACCCTCTAATATGGCGGCATGATTAGGTTGAATATTAATCGATACGACTTGTAGATTATTTATCTTATCGATTAAATTGTGCAAACTATTGCTTATCTTCTCGACAAATTTATGTGATTTTAATACAAACCGTAGCATAAAGTGGCTTTTATCATCGATAACACTTTCGGTAATAATGACAAATTTTAACTCCCCTTTCCGCTTATTAATATTATAAGGAACCAATCCCTGTTTACGGATATAGGTACGAACCATTTTTAGGATACTTTGCATATTAACGCTATAAAGCGGACAATCACACAGATCAATGATCTGATTATCATTTTGTATACCTAATAAGGGTTTTTCAACCGTGCCTAGCACCGCCATTTTAGCTTTATTGCGAAAACCTTGCTCAGGGCTAGCAAATGGATCTTTAACTTCTTTAGGATTAAACTTTGCTAAAGTTTCAATTAATTGGTTTTGCTTTTCATTTAATTGAGATTTATATGGTTGATTTATTTTATGACAAGACAAACATTTATTTTCTTGATAATAACTACATTGCATTTTATGAAAACCTTTTTTTATAATGCATTATTATATAATTAAATGGTTTTAAGCTGTATTAGTTTTCTTTTTTTATGTCCAAAAACCCCTTTCCTCAAAATTTTTTAACAAAAATTTAAAATTTAATCATTATACTTGATTTATCAATAGCTATGATTTGACGAAATAGCGGTATATGATAGGATATTGCCATACAAATTATAGGAACCCATTAATGTCTATTAAGTTAAAAACCCCCGCTGAAATCGAAAAAATGCGTATTGCTGGTAAATTAGCAGCAGAAGTTTTAGAAATGATTGAACCTTATGTAAAACCTGGTATTAGCACTGGTGAACTAGATCAGATCTGTTATGAACACATTGTTAATGTGCAAAAAGCTATTCCTGCCAACATCGGTTATCATGGTTTTCAGCATACCAGCTGCATTTCAATTAACGATGTAGTATGTCATGGTATTCCAAGTTTTGATAAAAAGTTAAAAGATGGTGATATTCTTAATATTGATGTGACCGTAATTAAAGATGGTTTTCATGGGGATACCTCAAAAATGTACATTGCAGGAAAACCAACTGTTGCCGGAGAAAAACTATGTCAAGTCACACAAGAGAGTTTATACGAAGCCATTAAAATCATTAAACCGGGGATCAGATTAAAAGAAATCGGTAAAGCAATTCAAAAATATGTTGATAAATTTGGCTTTTCTTCTGTTCGTGAATATTGCGGTCATGGTATAGGTGAAGTATATCATGATGAGCCACAAGTTTTACATTATGATGCTGATGATGGCGGTGTGATATTAAAACCAGGTATGACCTTTACTATTGAACCGATGGTAAATACTGGGGATTGGCGTACTCGTACCATGAAAGATGGTTGGACAGTTAAAACCAAAGATCATGGATTGTCAGCCCAATATGAGCACACGATCTTAGTTACAGATAATGGTGTGGAAGTTCTAACCCTTCGTAGTAATGAAAACTTTCCTCGCGTTATCGAACATTAAATAAAAAAGATTCAACAATGCTCAATTGTTGAATCTCTTCATTTTATATAACTTAACCTAACTATCTAGAATTCAATTTTCCACGATTTTTTTATTCATTAACTTTACTGCGAAATATATTTCTAGGTTGTGATATTCGTCCTTAATATCCAGTTGATCATAAAAAAGCGTCCAAAATCCTTCAAGCTTTGGTTTTAGCAATTTTAATATAATAGCGTATAAAGCTTACGGCGATAGCTACTAGCAAGTGCGTTATTGGTTCCTAAAGCTGCTAATAGATCTAGTAAAGTTTTCTTCACCTGCCCTTCACCAGCATTCAGATCTTTTGTTAAAGGTTTAAACAACAGTTCTAATGCTTCTTCGTGCCGACCAACTTGCATTAGTTGCGATGAAAGTTGAATCATTAACTCAACATTATCTGGCTGTTTAGCTAACTCAGCTTGTAATTGCTGTAATTCAGGTGAATTTGCTGCTTGTTCGAGTAACTCAATTTCGGCTTGTAAACCGTGGTAAGCTGAATCCTGATCTTGTAATGGAATAGTTGCCAAAACATCCTTAGCTTCTGCTAGTTGTTTTTGTTCAATTTGGCTTTTCGCTAACATTAACGCAATATCTGATCTTGGTTTACCTAAATGATCTTTAAGTACAGTCCAAGCTTGTTTTAATAAAGGTAATGCTTGCGCATATTGGCCTTCATTAAAAAATTGTTGCGCTTCAATAAGTTTCAATTCATCTTCATTAGGTAAAATTTTATCTAAAAAGGTTTTGATGGTTTCTTCATTTTGTGGGCCTTGAAAACCATCAACAGGTTGACCATTTTGAAACATATAAACGGTTGGAATTGCTCTAAGCCCAAACTGTGCTGCTAACATTTGTTGTTCATCACAATTTACGCTAGCAAGAATGAATTGTCCTTGATGTTGTGTTGCTAATTTGGTTAACGTATCTGTCATTTCTTGATAGTTAGGACTTCTTGGTGACCAAAAATAGAATAACACAGGACTACTAGTTGATTTTTCAATAATTTCTTGAATATTCTGTTTATTAACATCAAAAATAAATTGATTTGACATAATCTATCCTATAAATAAGTTTAACTGATTATTTATTTTGTAAAATTTTATCCATTAATCTATCTGGAAGCAAACGTTTAGCTATTGCCGCCAATTTAGTTACTTTTGTTACCCTGTAACGTATTTTCGGTTTGTTATGCTCTAATGCGTGATACAGATATGGTAACACCGCTTCAGGGGCTAATGTAAAGCGTTTAGCAATAGGTGGATTTTTTACTATTTTTTCTTTTTCGGTCTGATTTACATTATTTGAAAAATAGGTTTTTAATGGACCTGGTTCAATTAAACAAACTTTAATATTGGTGTTAGCTAACTCTAAACGCAGTACATCAGACCATGCTTCTAAAGCATATTTGCTGGCAGAATATGCGCCTCTACCCGGTGTTGCGACTATGCCAACAATTGAGCTAGTTTGAATTATTCTACCTTCATTTTGTTCAATCATTGCCGGTAATAATAATTGGGTTAATTGATGAACACCAAAAAAGTTAGTAGAAAACTGTGATTCTAATTGTGATCGACTGATGGTGTTTAAACGGCCATAGACGCCAAATCCAGCATTGTTAAATAACGCATATAATTTACCCTCACACAAGGTTAATACTTGTTGCGCAGCTTGATTAATTGAATCGGCATCGTCTAAGTCTAATAAAACGGTTTCAAAACCTTGCTCAATTAATTTTTGTTGGTCTGCTATTTTGCGGCATGATGCAATGACACGATAACCTCGTTTTTTCAGAGCGATAGCTGAAATCAATCCTATACCGCTTGAACACCCCGTTATAAAAATCGTACGCAAATTTTATCTCCGTTATATTCATTTATTGTCAAGTTAACTTACAGCAATTATGATAGCACATTTAAAATAAATATACGGTTAATAAGCCAAGAGGACCATATGAAAATTGCTATTATCGCTGCTATGGAAGAAGAAGTAGCCATACTAAAGAGTAAAATTACCGATTATCAATTAGAGCGTCATTTAGGATGTGATTTTCATATTGGTAAAATAGCCAATTGTGAAATTGTATTATTACAATCAGGCATAGGTAAAGTTGCTGCAGCCTCAGGAACAACATTATTATTAAATAATTATCAAGTTGATGCAGTCATTAATACCGGTTCAGCGGGTGGGCTGTCAACGGAACTGAATATCGGTGATATTATTGTATCAAAAGATGTATTTTATCATGATGTTGATTTAACCGCCTTTGGATATAAACCAGGTCAAATGTCAGGTTGTCCTGTTTCGTTTGCTGCTGATGTTAATTATCAATCATTAGCTAAACAATGTATAAAGAAACATGGGGTCAACGCTGTTGATGGCTCAATTGGCAGTGGTGATGCCTTTATCAATGGTAAAAGCAATTTAGAACGGATCAAGCAAACTTTTCCTGATGCAATCGCCGTTGAAATGGAAGCTGCCGCTATTGGCCATGTTTGTTGGTTATTTAAAGTACCTTTTGTGGTGGTGAGAGCAATTTCTGATAATGGAGATAATGAATCGGCAGTTGATTTTCAATCATTTTTAAAACTTGCTGCAGCCCAATCATCAAAAATTGTTGAATCGATGCTAAGTGAACTAGCTTAATATAGAGATTGGTGTCAGAGTAATTTGACACCATTTAACTAAAATTTTGTCATTCTTACATTATGGCTTAATCAATTAGGCAGGTCATATTGTTCAAATAATGGTTTACGCCATCCTGACAGAATTTCTGGAATTTCACCTTTCCTATCATTTTGCCATTTTACATACTGATTGATTAATCGTCTTGAAAGTATTAATTCGCTGTTAAGCCCTGTTTGTGATGCTATTTTTTCAGCGATTTTTTTCAATAAATCAGCAATGTTTTTATAATTTGGATAACTATTAATACGTTGAATTGCCGGAATAATAGGTATAGGTTGAAGCAATATATCCAAAATTGTTTGACCATATGCACGAATATCTTTACCTTTCATACCCAATTTATCAAGTTCTGCTAAAGAAGTTGGTTGATAACGCGCAATTTTCCATAATATCTCTTCGTGCACCACAAAATTCAACGCTATGTCGTGAGTTTTGGCAAATTGATAGCGCCAGCAAGCAAGTTTAGCTAATTGCCCTAAACTATCCCCTTTAAATTGCCAGCTATTTTTAATATTTAAGTAAGCCTTTTGAGGATCAAATGTTTCACATTTACGCGCAATTGCATTTCGACATTCTTGATAAGCAGCCGCTAAATAATCAATCGATGTAAGCTGAGATTTTAAATTATCCATTAATGGAAACAGATATAAAACATCATTAATAGCATAATCACACTGTTTTTCAGTCAAAGGACGTTTTAACCAATCAGTCCGTGTTTCACTTTTATCTAACTCAACGCCAAGATATTTATTGACTAAACTTGCATAACCACTACTGATGGGATTATCCAAAAAAGAAGCTAAAATTTGGCTATCGATTACTGGAGAAGGAACACAATTAAATGCATGAAGAAACACTTCAATATCTTCGCTACAGGAGTGAAAATATTTTTCAATATTAGGATTGGTTAAAATTGCTAAGAATTCCTGCCAATCGTTAATATTAAGCGGATCAATTAAAGCAGCATGTTGACCATCAAAAACCTGTAAAAGCCCTAAATGAGGATAAAATGTCCTAGTTCGCACAAATTCAGTATCCAATGCTATAGCACTACTATTCTTGATCTTTTGACAATAATTGGATAATTCATCATTACTAATAATAAATTGATAATTCAAAATACGCTTCCTATTTAAGATAATCTATTGAATGGTAGTTTTGTTGACAAAAGATACATCGATTACAACAATTTCAGAGCGAGTCATTAATCGAATTGGTGGGCCTCCAAATCCGTAACCGCTATTGACTATACTGGTGAAATGATGATCAGCATCGTAATAAATACCATTGGCATTTTTGTACATCATCGCCACCAATATATTGATAGGAAAGATTTGACCACCATGAGTATGTCCAGATAACATTAAATCTACTTGTTGTTCAGCAACATCTTTAATATCTCGTGGTTGGTGATCTAATAAAATTATTGGTCTATCAGTATCAGAAAACATAATTAAATCGGATAATGAGGCGCGCTTAACATCGTACTTATATGATGAAAAGTCATCACGCCCTATCAACGTGATGCCAACCTCATCAAGATAAACAATATCATCTTTCAATACTTTTAAATGCGCCTGTTTGAATGCATTAATAATATCTTCTTCACGATTATTATTATCATGGGTACCTAAATATTCATGATTACCAAAAATAATATAATTACCGTATTTTGATTTTAATTGCTGGAACTGTTCAATAAATCCATTTTCGAGGAAAGGTTTTAATCGTTTATCTAATGTATCACCAGTTATTACAATAAAATCAGGCTTTAAGCTATTTACCTTGTCAATCATGTTTTGAATCATTCTTGCAGAGGTTTGTTCATTAATATGAATGTCAGAAAGTTGCACAATTCTTAGATGATCAACATTGGCTGATTTATTAATCACAACCTGATAATCTACTATTTTAGGATTTATCGCCATTTCATGGCCAAAACAAAACAAAGCTACAACTGCAATAATATAACTGATTTTATGCCAAAGATTAGGCTTAATTTGCTTTTTGCTAACCCGATAAACAATTTCAAAAATGAGTGTTATAAAAACGCTACAGATCATCAAACCGGCAATCGTTAACAGGAACAAATGTAATCCCGAGGTTAAAATATCATTTAATACTCTAGCAAGGATTAACGATGCACCGGCCAAACCAATAGTCAGCCAATAAATAATTCGACCATAACCGGTTAAGTGAAGGTTAAACCAAAACTGCCAGCGTTTTCCTAATAAAAAAGTGACCGAAATACTGATAATAATCGTTGCGAAAATGGCTGTAAAATCAACAAAAGTCATAATTACTCGAACAATCGAACGCAAAAAATGGTATGATAACAGAATTAGATTCTATAGTACCAATAACTTTTATGGATACCAAAAAAGACCAGCTATTTGCAACCCCGATCGATAAATTAGGTGATTGGACTTTTGACGAAAAAGTTGCCGAAGTTTTCCCAGATATGGTGCAGCGTTCGGTACCCGGTTATTCGAATATAATATCAATGATTGGTATGCTGGCTGACCGATTTGTACAACCTAACTCTATGATTTATGATTTAGGCTGCTCGTTGGGTGCTGCCACGCTCGCTATTCGTCGTAATATCAAACACGAAAATTGTCACATTATTGCTATTGATAATTCATTACCTATGGTAGAACGATGTAAAAAGCATATTGATGCCTATAAATCAAATACACCTGTCGATGTAATATGTGAAGATATTTGTAATATAAATATGCAAAATGCATCAATGGTAGTTCTTAATTTTACCTTGCAATTTTTAACCCCAGAAAATCGACAACGGGTTTTAAGTAATATTTATCAAGCTTTGCGACCAAATGGCATATTAGTTTTATCGGAAAAGTTTAGTTTTAGTGATGAGACTGTCGACGAATTATTATTTAATATGCATCATGATTTCAAAAGAGCCAATGGCTATAGTGAACTGGAAATAAGCCAAAAACGTAATATGCTAGAAAATGTCATGCTTACAGACACAGTTGCTACCCATAAACAACGTCTGATGACAGCAGGATTTGAGCATGTTGATACTTGGTTTCAATGTTTTAATTTTGGCTCTATTATTGCTATCAAATAACCTCTAGATTTAATTTAATTATAAAGGAAAACAGAATGATTGATTTTGGTGATTTTTACCAAATTATCGCAAAAAATAAGCTTAAAAATTGGCTTGAAGTTTTACCGGCGCAATTGGCTAATTGGCAAAAACAAAATTTAGATAATCGTTTTAGTCAATGGATAAATAGTATTAAACACTTACCAGCAATTAGCCCTTTTCAAGTTGATCTATTACATAGTGTAACCGCAAAAACCGAGCAACCATTATCTTCTGGCGAACAGCAACGTATCACACAATTATTAAAAACTATGATGCCATGGCGTAAAGGCCCTTTTCATCTTTATGGTGTTGATATTGATACTGAATGGCGTTCCGACTGGAAATGGCAAAGATTGATTAATCATATCGATTATTTAGAAGGTAAAACAGTTCTCGATGTTGGTTGCAATAGCGGTTATCATTTATGGCGTATGATTGGTGCAGGAGCTAAACTTGCTGTTGGTATTGACCCTATGGCGCTTTATCTATGCCAATTTGAAGCAATAAGAAAACTATTGGGCAATGACCAGCGAGCTCACTTACTTCCATTAGGCATTGAAGAATTACCAAAATTAAACGCATTTGATACGGTTTTTTCAATGGGAGTGTTATATCATCGTCGCTCACCGCTTGATCATCTTTATCAATTGAAAGATCAATTAGTTGATGGTGGTGAATTAGTACTCGAAACATTGGTTATTGAGGGAACCGAACATCAAGCATTAATGCCTGGTGAACGTTATGCTCAAATGCGAAATGTCTATTTTATTCCATCAGTACCAACCATGATAAATTGGTTACATAAATGTGGTTTTAAAGATATAAAAATGGTTGATATATCCAAAACCAGTTTGGATGAACAACGCAAAACAGAATGGATGGAATCCGATTCATTAGCGGAATTTTTAGATCCTAATGATTTATCCAAAACAGTAGAAGGTTATCCTGCGCCAATGCGAGCAGTATTTGTTGCAAGAAAATAATTTTTTAATCTCGTTTGGATTAAAAGTAACGGTTATTTTTCTCGCCTTTTAAAATAAAAAACACAATAAAAAAAACGGGCTTTTGCCCGTTTAATCTATCAATATCTTTTATATAAATAAGTTCGATTAATATTAATCATTTTTTATGATCATCTGGACAGGATAATGATCGGAATATTTATCCGTAAAATCATCTTTTATAACTTGAACATCAATGACATTATTTTTAAGTGGTGGTGAAACATAAATGTAATCATAGCGTAATGGAACTGATGCTTGATCATAAAATACTTTAGTTGGTGCAGTTGCCACAAATTCTTTATGTTTAATTTTTAATGCATCAATAAAACCAGCATCCAGAAGATTTTGTTGTACAGTATAACTTAGTTTACCATCAACCAGATTTTCTAAAATTGGTCTTTTCTTTTGCTTTTCTTTAATATCCTCTAAAAGGGTACTTTTATCATAGTCAGATTTATCTGCTGGCGAAAATGAGTTCAAATCCCCGGCAATTATCCATTTCCCTTTAGGATCACGACTATATTTGATTGAATCGATAATTAAATTAATCTCATCAATTCGTTTAGCTGTCCAAAATGGATTCATATGTGTAACGACAAAATGATAATTTCCGATATCTGCATAGAGTGCCCCATGCCACAAATTATCAACTACTTTATTAACATTAACTATTGGATATTTAGAGGTAATAGCTACAGGGAAAAAAGCAGCATCTTCTGGTGATTCTTTTAAAAGTACCGCATATTTATGTCCATAACTGGCTGCAAATTTTTCAAGTTTTTCACGAGTAAAAAAATTCATTTCTTGCCAAGCAATAATATCGGCATCTTGTGCTTTTGCCCAATCAATATATTTCTGTTTACCTTCACTCTCATCTAACTTCATACCATTATAAACATTATAACTAATGATTTTTAGTTGTTTGGCATCATCAAGTGAGGCTAAAGCGCTAGAAGTACTAAGGATAATCCCACTAATCAATGCGACAATTTTCAACTTAGTTTTATTCATAAGATATTCCTTTCATTTATTAACTCATCATAAATATTATATTGATCTTAACTTAATCAAATTGTTTTATATGAATTATGTGATTTATATCAATATTATTACTTACAATTTGTGCTATCCGAATTTATTTAAGAATGCACTGTGATTTGCAATAATGGAAAATTGCATTTTTAAGTTTTAAAAAACCCGCTCCTCAACTTTTAATATGGTTGGTTTATAAAATAAAAGGCATAATTAAAATATTATGCCTTTTATAATTTTATCTATTTTGAATCAGAAAATAACTATATTTTATTTAATAATATCAAAGGTATATATCGCGTATCATTGATAAAGTCAACTAATTGTTTATATGCTGGAAAATAGGTGTTTTCTGGATCGATTTTTTTAGGACAAAGTTCAAGGGATCGTATTAATGCTTCTTTTCCTTCTTCTCCACTTAAATCTTCATACGTGCTAGCAAAATCATTGTCTGTTAAAGTGAAAAATTTTTGCCAATTTTCTAATGTTTTTGTTAAATATTTTTTACCTTCATCACATTTAATTTCTTCCAAATTAATTTTAGGAAAAGCATATTTAGTAATTTCAGCTAGTTTTATTGTTTTGTTAGGGAAACTTATTTCAACTTTTGACTCTTCACCTTCTAAGGAGTTGAAATAATCATTTTGTAATAAATTGATATATTCTTTTTCACGGTAAATTTTAGTTTTACGAGTTTGAAAAGCCTGATTTTCATTAATATTTTCAGTAATTTCTTCAGGTATTTCTTGGTCAATAGAATAGTCCCATCTATTAAGTTCGCCTTCAATGAAAACGTCATTAACAACAATTACAGGCAGCTCCAGTTCTCCTTCCTCACCATTTAAAATGATAGAGATCTTATTTATAGTTTCTTTATATATTTTGTCAAAAGCTTCGTCACTAGTATTGTTAGTAGCATAGATAAATGTATGAAGCATATAGTTGCTTTGGGTTGGATTAATAAATCCATCACCAGAATATTTAGATGGTTTAACAATAAAATCTAACGACTCATTATTATAAGTTAAATTATGCTTACCATATTCAAAAGTGTACGTAGTTTTAGAGTTAGCCGGGATTGCCAGTTCTTTACCATCAATGGCGATTACAATTTCATTTGAGGTAGGATTATCAATCACGCGTTCAACTTTAGCTGGTCCACTAAAACAGCTACAAAGCGTTATGCTGCAAGTTAATATAAGGGAATACTTTAAACTTTTCATAACATCCATTTATATAATTCATATTAAAAGATTATAAATTTTATCATAAAGAAATGGTTATTGTTAGTATAAAAAGTAAAAGGCATAAACCTAATTATAGGATTTTATGCCTTTTATTGTAATAATTAAATCTTTTAACAAAGAATAATTTTCAAATTTTATTTGACAATAAAAAAGTATATATCACGTCCTTTAGTTAAAGCTTCATCTAAAGGGCTAATAGCTTTTGAATAAGTTTGTTCAGGATCTTTATCTGTAGGACAAAGTTTTTTAGAATCACGTAAGGCAAGCATGCCATCATATCCCCCTAATCCTTCATACTTACTGTCAAAATCACTTCCTGTTAAAGTAAAAAGTTGTTGCCATTTATCTAATGTATCCTGCAAATATTTTTTACCTTCATTACATGTAATACTTTCTAAATCAAGTTTCGGGAATACATACTGATTAATTTCAGACAATTTTTTAGGTTTATTAGGAAAACTAACTTCATCTTCCTCTTCTAACCAATCTTCTTTTAAAAACTTCAAATATTCACTTTCACGATACATTTTAATTTTACGAGCCTGATAAGATTGATTTTTATTAAGTTTTTCAGAAATTTCGTCTGGAATTTTTTCATCAATAGAGTAATCCCATCTATTATCTTCATCTTCAATAAAGAAATCATTAACCACTTTTACAGGAAGTTCAATCTGTACTTGCTCACCATCTATGATAACATCAACTTTATTAAGCGTTTTCTCATATAATTTGTCAAATGTTTCATCACTAGTGTTGTCAGTTGCATAAATAAACGTATGTAACATGTAGTTACTTTGGGTTGGATTAATAATGCCTGTACCATCAAATTTTACTGGTTTTACAACAATGTCAAACGACTCATTATTATAAGTTAAATTATGTTTACCATATTCGAAAGTATACTTAATTTTTGAGTTAGCTGGAATGACAACATCTTTACCGTCAATTACTAACTTAATTTCATTGGCAGTAGGATTATCAATTAGACGAACTTGTGAGGTTGGACCATTAAAACAGCTACAAAGTGTTATGCTACAAGCTAATATAAGAGAGTATTTTATTTTTTTCATCACATTTAACTACTTTTTTTAAATAATATTTATATCAAAGAGTATAAATATTAACACAACGAATTTTAGAGTAAATCATCAAAATCTAAAACTCTTTATTAAAAAATAATAAAATCAAATAGAGTCATTGATTTTATAACAACTAGCATCATAAATTTATTTTAATTATTTATAAATAATCAATATGATGTATAACAATATAAACTATTCTAATTTATTACTAGAATAGTTTATAAATAATTATTTGCTTATTGTTGGGGCCAGATAAAACGACCTTTCGCATCAGGATCTTCACTAATGAATTTTTTAAGTGCATCTGATTGGTAAAGTTGTTTAACCTCTTGAGCCCATTTACTGTTCAAATTTTCTTTTTTTACTACAACCATTAATTCTAAATTAGGGGTTAACTTTTCTTGTACTAAAACATTATCAGCTGGAATTTTACTTAACCATGCAACACCACCTGGCATTATCGCATAATCAACTTCACCTAGAGTTCTAGGAATTAATTCCGATAATATCGATTTAAATTTTAAATTATATCTATTTTCTGCTATATCATTTAAATCTAATGTTCCCGATTTACTATCAGATTTTAAAGTAATCCAATTTAAGCTTTGTAAGAATAATAATGATCTTGCCTTATTTGATGGATCATTGGGAATGACAATTGTTTGGTCATTAGCTATTTCATCAATAGAATGATGCAATTGAGAAAAAAGCGCAGCTGAAATAGAAGGAATATGGACTAAAGATACAAGATCACTTTTAGTTTCTTTATTATAAACGTCAAGATAAGCTTGATGCTGTGCGGCATTAAGATCAATACTTCCTTCAACTAAAGCAGTATTTGAATCTCTAAGAGAGCTGAAATTTACCAATTTAACTTTATAACCCTTTTGTTCTAAAGCGGGCTTAACAACTTTTTCCATCATTATATTGTGCATACTTGGTGGCAAACCAACTACGATCTCTTTTTTATCTTGTTGACTTTTTTGGGCTGATTCTGATTTATTGTCACAGCCAATTAAAGTCAAACCCAACAGCATAATTATGCAAATATATTTTTTCATTATTGCTCCCTATTTCAATCAGTAAATTAATCTAATTGAACAATTGATTCTATTTTTTAGAGATAACATTATAGATAGTGATTAACTATTGGGATAATACGAAAAAATTATATCTATATTCATATTAGATATATACAATTAATCTTTAGTTTTAACTAAATTTTAGATAACACTTTCAACCGACTGCTCAGCCAAATTTTCTTTTAACCATCTTACAAAAGCTTTAACTTTTGGATTTCTTCCCTTGGAAGCAGAAACAACATAGTAACGTTGTTTGCATGTTAACGTCATATTTGGAAAGGAAGTAACTAACTCCTCTGATTCAAGATATTTATTGATAATATGTTTTCTTCCCATGGCAATACCTGAATGATTAATCGCCGCGAGGATTGCTAAATCAGATCGATCAAATAACATTGTAGGTAAATCTTCAAAATCTAGATCAATATTAAAGTGCTTCACCCAAGATTGCCATTCGTCGAAGTTGGTATCATATCCCCAAGCTTGATTATCATGTATTATTAAGCAATTTTTTAGATTTTCAATATTTTCAGTAAGTTGATGATATTCCGCATATTGAGGGCTACACACAGGTACAATCGTTTCATTCATTAAATGATAAACATCCAAGTCGTTATACTCTAAATCATCAAAATAAATGGCTAAATCAATACGATGACGATCAAAATTGATTATTTCATTACCTGTTAATATATTCAAGATAATATAAGGATGTTTCTTGTTAAATTCTGATATTCTTGGAACAAGCCAGCCTTGCGCAAAGGAAGGACGAGAATAAATGGTCAACTGCCCGATTAATTCCTGACTCTTTATTTCAAAGATTTCTTTATTTAGTATCGACAAGGACTTTTTTAAAATATTAAATAAATTTTCACCATCAGGGGTCAACTCAATACGGCGATGAAACCGGTTAAATAGCTTAAAATTTAATTCTTCTTCAAGCTTATTAATTTGATGGCTAACGGCACTCGGAGTAATACATAATTCTTCCGCTGCGCGCATAAAGGAATTATATCGTGCAACTGCTTCAAAAGTGTGGAATTTAGCTAATTGATATCCTGATATCAATCGGTTAGTGGTAATAAAACGATCATCATCAAACATTGTACATCCTTCCTTACCTATTTTCTTAACATTTAACTAAAAATGTTAAATCAAATACAATTAATTAAATTAATGATTGTTACTTTCTTACAGCCTGACACTTATTCAACCGAATCTTATTCATGTGAACATGATTTATAATCATTTGTCAGTTATCTCTCCATAAAATCTAATACAAGGTAATTTTTACTTTAATTAGAATAGGAAAACATTATGGATTCACAGATTTGGGTTTTAGGTGTTTTAATAACGAGTATTTTATTAATTGTAATAAGTATTATCAAATTTAAACTTCATCCATTTTTAGCCTTATTATTATCCAGTTTTTACGTAGGTGCATTAATGGGAATGAAGCCATTGGCAATGATTTCCTCAATCGAAGATGGTATTGGTGGTACACTTGGCTTTTTAGCGGCGGTAATTGGTTTAGGTACCATTCTAGGAAAAATGATGGAAATATCAGGTGCAGCTGAACGTATCGGTATTACCTTACAAAAATGCCGCTTTTTATCACCAGATGTTATTATGGTATTGATTGGTATGATTTGTGGTATAACGTTATTTGTTGAGGTCGGCGTTGTACTTTTAATACCATTAACATTTTCAATTGCTAAAAAAACCAAAACTTCGTTATTAATGTTAGCGATTCCATTATGTACTGCATTAATGGCCGTTCATTGTATTGTCCCTCCTCATCCAGCTGCATTATATGTCACTAATGCTTTAGGTGCTGATATTGGTAGCGTTATTTTATATGGATTAATTATTGGAATAATCGCATCATTATCTGGAGGTCCTATTTTTTTAAGAATGATCAAAAATAGAATTCCATTTAAAGCTGTACCGGAACAATTTTCAGATCTAAAAGTAAGAACTGAAGAAGAACTGCCTTCATTAGGTGCAACATTGTTTACAGTATTATTACCCATTTTTCTCATGCTGATAAAAACAACTGCTGAGTTGAACATGGATAAAAACACTTCAATTTATACTGTTTTAGAATTTATCGGCAATCCTATTACCGCTATGTTTATAGCAGCATTTGTTGCCTATTATATGCTAGGTCTAAGACGTGATATGAAAATGTCTGACCTACTCAATAAAACTGAAGATTGCTTTTCATCAATTGCCAATATTTTATTAATTATCGGTGCTGGCGGTGCATTTAATGGTATTTTAAAAGCGAGTGGCTTGAGCGATAGTTTAGCAAGTATTTTATCCCATTTAGATATGCATCCAATTTTATTGGCGTGGTTAGTAGCAATAATTTTGCATGCTGCAGTAGGTTCAGCGACAGTTGCAATGATGGGCGCCACAGCAATCGTATCACCGATGCTAGCTCTTTATCCTAATATCAGTCCTGAAATCATTACATTGGCTATAGGTTCGGGTGCTATTGGTTGTACAATAGTTACCGATTCATTATTTTGGCTTGTTAAGCAATATTGTGGAGCGACAATGAGTGAAATTTTAAAATACTATACCACCGCAACATTCATTGCTTCAGTAGTTGCATTAATGGGTACTTTTTTATTATCTAATTTTATTTAGATATCTTTCAAGGAGCGAATATGAATCAAATAGAGATAAAAACACTTATTGCCGATAAACCGTTAGTAGAAAATTTAATTAAACTTCAACCAAGCTGTTGGTTTAATCCTAATACCACTACTTTAGCAATCGGTCTTCCTTTCGTTGGGCTAGATCAAACGGATATAAAAAAAGCGAGTGAACGATTAAAACGTTTCGCACCATATTTATCATTAGCTTTCCCTGAAACAGCTATAACCAAGGGTTTTATTGAATCACAGTTAGTTGAAATTACTAATATGAAAAATGCCCTTGAAGCCAGATATAATGTTGATATCGCAGGTAAGCTTTATTTGAAAAAAGATAGTCATTTACCAATTTCTGGCTCAATTAAAGCTCGAGGTGGTATTTATGAAGTCTTAACTCACGCTGAAAAACTAGCCATTGAAAATGGACTATTATCAGAACAAGATGATTACAGCAAATTATATTCTGATAAATTTAAACAGTTTTTTAGTCAGTATAGTATTGCTGTAGGTTCAACAGGTAACCTTGGTTTATCAATTGGCATAATGAGTGCTAAACTCGGATTTAAAGTTAGCGTACATATGTCTGCTGATGCTCGAGAATGGAAAAAACAGAAATTACGTGATCATGGTGTTAATGTTGTTGAGTATGAGCAAGATTATGGTGTTGCGGTTGAACAAGGCCGTAAAGCGGCAGAGTCTGATCCAAAATGTTTCTTTATCGATGATGAAAATTCTACTACCCTATTTTTAGGATATTCAGTCGCCGGTGAACGCTTAAAGCAACAATTCAATGAACAAGGAATTAAAGTTGATAAAGATCATCCACTTTTTGTCTATTTACCATGTGGTGTAGGTGGTGGACCTGGCGGTGTTGCTTTTGGTTTAAAAATGGCATTCGGTGATAATGTACACTGTATTTTTGCTGAACCAACACATTCACCGTGTATGTTACTAGGAGTTTATACTGGTCTACACGACAAAATTTCGGTACAAGACATCGGAATTGATAATATTACCGCCGCAGATGGATTGGCTGTTGGTCGTGCTTCTGGATTTGTTGGACGAGCCATGGAACGTCTGTTAGATGGGTATTATACCTTGTCGGATCAGGAAATGTATGATTTGTTAGTACTACTGGATAAAACTGAGCACATTCAACTTGAACCGTCTGCCCTTGCCGGTATGCAAGGTCCGGTAGTTGTAACTAACAACTCGGAATATTTAGAACGTATGCAATTCACTCCTCAGCAATTACAAAATGCAACTCATTTAGTATGGGCAACTGGCGGTGGAATGGTACCGAAAGAAGAGATGCAAAAATATTTAAATTCAGGAAAAATTTAGTGACTGTTACTGACAAATATCTCAATGATATTTGTCAGTAAATTTAATTTTATACATTGTGACTAATTAAAGTGCTCCGACAATACGATGAGGCAAGTAAAGTTCTTCAAGATAAGCAATATCATCCTTAGTTAATGAAAGCTTTAATGCGCCTACCACATCATCCAAATACAGAGTTTTGGTTGCCCCAATGATCGGCGAAGCTACACCTTTGGCAAATTGCCATGCCAGAGCAACTTGCGTCATGGTTACAGCATATTTTTGCGCAATTTCATTAACCCTTTTCACTATATTCATGTCGATTTGTTGCGTACTATCGTATTTAGCAACTGCAGTTTTATCAGTCTTACTACGTAGAGTATTGGTCTGCCATTCTAATCGGGAAAGTCTACCTGCAGCTAAAGGGCTATAAGGAGTTAATGAAACATTGAATTGCTTACAGACAGGAATCAATTCTCTTTCATCTTCACGATATAATAAATTATAGTGATTCTGCATCGAAACAAACGGCGTCCAACCATTTTGTTTAGCGACTAATTGCATATTATAAAATTGATAACCATACATCGCAGAAGCACCTAATGCTCGTACTTTACCACTCTGAACTAAATGGTGTAACGCAGCCATGGTTTCCTCAATCGGTGTACTGTAATCGAAACGATGGATAATATATAAATCAATATAATCGGTACCTAATCGTCTCAGGGATCCTTCAATTTCTCGTTCAATTGCTGTTTTAGATAAATGCCCTTCATTAAAATAGACTTTAGTAGCCAGAATTACTTTGTCTCGAGCTATATTTCGTTTAATCGCTCTTCCTACATATTCTTCACTAGTACCACTAGAGTATGTATTTGCTGTATCAATAAAGTTAATTCCTAGATCTAAGGCATGTTTAATGATTGTTTCACTTTGTTCTGGATTAAGTGTCCAATCATGCATTTTACTGGCAGGATCGCCAAAACTCATACACCCTAAACAAAATCGTGAGACTTCAATATCAGAATTACCTAATTTTATATAATCCATACTCTCTCTCCTAACTAGCTAATAATAGATTGATTAACTTAATAAATTGTTAAAAATTCAATCTTAGTTATGAGTATTTTATCGTTAACTTTTATTGAGATAAACGTGTTGTTCATTTATAGTATCATGAATTAAATTCATTAATTGTCTATTTATATCCTATGTATAACTATAATGAACTAAGTTATTTTATTACTATAGCTAAAGCAAAAAGCTTTGTTGGTGCAGCCAAATCTTTAGGTGTTTCGTCATCTGCACTAAGTCATAGCATGCGAAACTTAGAAACACGTTTGAGTTTACGGCTATTTAATCGCACGACTAGAAGCCTATCATTGACAGAGGCAGGAGAACAACTTTATAAACAAATATCCCCTTTATATCGACAAATCAATGAAGAAGTTGCCGCTCTTGGTGATTACCTTGATACTCCATCGGGTACCATTAGAATTAATGCATCGAATATTGCTATTGAAAATTTTATATACCCTAAATTAAGCCAATTTTCACTACGCTATCCACAAATTAAAATTGAAATTCAATGTGACAATAACTTAGTTGATATTGTTAAACAAGGTTTCGATATGGGTTGTCGAATCGGTAATGATTTGGCGAAAGAGATGATAGCAGTAAAAATATCAGACCCTTTGCGTATGACTTTAGTGGCTAGTCCGAATTATTTGCATCAGAGAACAAAACCAAAACAGATTAATGATTTAGATCAACATTTATTAATTGGCAAAAAAGTTTCAACACAATATGGAATGGAATCGATATGGGAGTTTTCCGATAAAAGAAATATTATACAATATCACCCTATTTCTCACTTCACAATCAATAATCATTTAAGAAAACAAGCGACTCTTGATGGTTTAGGTATTAGTTGGATTGGTTATCCAGATGTAAAAAATGAATTAGCATCAGGACAACTTATAGAATTATTACCTGAATATTCAATTACATATGAACCTTTTTATATTTATTATCCAAGTCGCAAGGGGCATTCAAATGTATTTAGACTAGTATTAGAAGCATTAAAAAACTAGTTTATTTTCAAATGGTTGATAAAAATGACAGGAAAATTAATATTAAAATATACAAACAATTTTTTGTTTAATATTCGTTATATAGTACATTAAAATGAAGCTCACATAAGTTTAAAAATAAGATCTTTTCTAATGTTAAATAACGTATCGATCTTTATTGATATTGGATAATGTCAGTTTGAATAATTAGTTATTTAATAAAAAATAACTAATTATCTTGCTGGCACTATATTATTGAACGGTTTGAATATGGTAGCGTTTCAATAACATATTACTGAATTTATTGTGTGGATCTAAACGAGCTTTAAGTTTAAAAAATTGCTCAGCTTGTGGATATGCTCTTTGAAATTGTTCTGTTGTTGCATGTAGTTGATAAGGTAGATAGTAGCTGCCGTGATTTTCCAGAACTGCATCTATTAATTCTCTAGTCCAATTACCAACATGTTGTTTACTCCGTTCATCAGTATCTTGCTGATAATAGATCACGAAAGCAAATACTTCTGATTTTGCCCAAGCCAGTAATGAACCACTATCTTGATTGGCATGACGAATAGAAATATTAATAACATTAACTTTATTTTTTTTCAAAATAGTGACTAATTTTGGATAAAAGTGATCAAATTGTTCAACCGGTATAAAATATTCTTGCAAAACAAAGCTTTTATTTTTAGTCGCTATCGGTTGTAAATACGAGACATCATAACTAGCCTCATAATTACGCCACATTACTGGTTTTTTTATATAATAAAAATCATCAAATAATTTTCGTAAATTTTTACCAATAGACGATGAAGATACAATTTTGATTGGTTTTTCCAAATTTTGGTTCTTTTTATCATCAGATCTCAATCGTTCTAAAATCGTTAATGGTTCTTCAGTCTGTTTATAAGTGACCGATCTCACTCTTTTATAATCTGGTGGATAAATTACAGCGTTATGGAAGATTGATTTGCTATCAGAACGTATATTCTGTTTGAAATATTCATAATAGTTTGCTATTGGCATAGCTTTACTAAAACGTTTGACTTTTACATTATCTGCAAGTTGTAAAGTCACTTCGGTGATTATACCTAAGCCACCATAACCCCCAATAGCACCATAGAATATATCTTGATTTTGCTCAGGACTAGCTATTACTACTTTGCCATCAGCTAACACAATTTTGAATTGTTTTACCGAAAGAATTATAGGTCCTTCACCTATATAACGGCCATGAACATTAACACTTAATGATCCACCAATACTAAAATTAGCATAACTTTGCATTATTTTTACAGATAAATCATAAGGGTCTATAAGCTCTTGAACTTGATGCCATGTGGCACCGGTCTCGATAGTTAGCAACTTTTGTTCAGGTTTAAAATCAATGACATGATTTAATTTGCGAGTATCAATTTGCACCGCCCCCTGGATTGCTGTTTGTCCTCCCATACTATATTTACCACCAGCGATACTAATTGGTCCGGTAGCCTTTTTAACTATATCAACAACTTGTTGAGTAGATTCTGGTTGCACAACTGCAGCAACTTGAACTGGTGTCATTCCAGTTACATCATTGACTTCTACTGCCATGACTGTCAATGGCAATAAAAAACCAAGTACAGATAATAATAAATTTATTTTTTTCATTTTATAGAAAAATAAGCACTATGAGATAAGATAAAATATGATAGCCTATTTGAGTTGAAAAGTATGTATCTTAGATTGGCTAATATTGTTCAATAAATTGTCATCCTCTAAGAATAATTAATTTAATAAATTCCAATATTATTAATATATAAATTACCCTCTTAAGTATTTTAAAAATATCTTAAGAGGGTAAAAATCAATTAATTATTTTGATGACTTATATTGACGTTTAACTTCTTCTGTAGCTTTACGAAGATCTTCTTGGAATTTAGGAAGAGTTTGTAAGCGAGAATATTCAACAGCACCAACAATTCGTCCTGCATCAACATCACTTTGCCAGTGAGCACCACAGATCATTCGGCTTTGACCAAATTCATAACCACGTTTTATAATGGCTTCTGCATGAGATGGTGCCATTTGAGCAAGTACTAATGCCACAGTCCATCCATAAGAAGTATGCCCAGAAGGATATGATCCATTCTTACGCAACCGATCTTCTTCATTAACTGGTTGACATGTGTGATTACCAAAGAATACAAATGGGCGTTCTCTCATATACGCTTCTTTTGCTGTTTTGGTAGCATTATCTGCTGAATCAACAAGAAGATCACCTAACATTTTATAAAGAGTCGGTGTTGTTTCTTGTGAAATAGTAATTCCCATTGGTTCAGAAAATATTTTTGCCATATTAGTTGTATGTAAATCTGCATCCATGGTTGCTTGCTTCCAGCGAGCTGTATCTTTAAATTTATAACCTTCTTGATATGCAGCTTTGTCTGCTTCAAATACTGCTGAATCATTTTTAGGAGGTCCTGGAAGATAATCATTACTACTTACTGCCTCAGCTGCTGTATGATAAGTAGGTCCAACTTCATGACCTAAAAAATCTTCTGTAGAACCTGGTTGAAAGGCCATTGTTGTTGAAGACATAAATAATGAGCATACTGCAATAGCGATTCCAGCTATTTTTAATGAATTTCTTTTATTATTCATATTATTTCCTTAATTGTAATTTTAATATTCCTAAATAGTTATTTTTTATTTTTCTGTCTTAAAACAGTGCGTTACTTATTTAATATTATTCCCAATTTTCCTCCTTGAATTTCATTTATCAGTTAGGTGAATCGATTCACCACATTTAGAAAAAAACTCCCTTTTTTTTAAATAATACATATTAAAATTAGTGCCAACAAATTTAATATTAATTAATTGTGATAAATATCACATATTATTTTCATGATATAAAATTTAAGCACTTTAATTTATGCAATTAACTCAATATATGTAATCAAGTAAATATTGTTCCAAATACGTGTTTCCAATTTATATTTAAAATACTCATATCTATTTATACTTCGAGCTAGTTATCTGACAATTTTCACAAAGTCTTATAATTGAATATTGAATCATTCTAATTTGTAAAAAATATTGAGGAGTCTATACCGTCTTATTGATATTAAAATATGAATGAAGTGGTTATATTCTGTGGGAATTATGTGTAAAAAAGCTAACTTTTCTCCTATAGAATTCATTAAAACAACAAATTTATCGGATGTTTCGAATGTACTTAAAGCTTCAATAAACTCTTTCCATTCTAATATAATTAATAAATTCCCTTTTCTTTGCTACGGGTTTTTATCTTATTAATACAGTCAATGTTATCAAACAAAGAGTCCCATTTTTATTAAACTCAAAATGTAATGAATAATGTGTCATATGATATAATATCCAACGATTCACATATCCCAAAAAAGGACTTTGTTCATTTCCACCTACTTTTAATGGTTTCCCTAATAACTCAATGACCATTTTTTCAGTATATTGAAAATCGATCCCATTCAATAATTTTCCATAATATATAGAATAATTATCCTTTTCCTTACAAAAGAATTGAATATGATTCAGATATTTTTTTCGAAAACCGATAAGCATACCTGTTTGAAAGAACTCATAATATTTAGTTCGATCAGGATCATCATATTCAATAAGATCTTCTGATATTTCAGGATTTTCACCAATTTCATTTTTTAGCGTATAAAACTCTGAAGAATTTTCAGATTTACCTAATACATCAACTAATTGCTGCCATTTAATCATGATCACTAGATCCCGTTTTCTTTGTTGCGTGTTTTTATTTCTGGCATCTTCTATTAATTTCGAATCATACCTTTTTTTATCATATTTTTCGTAATGCGTCAGTATCTCTTTTAACCGCTTCATAAAGATTTTCTGCATCTTTCATGATTTGTTCTGCAGTGTTTTACCTCCATATGCTGGTCTTGCTTGATGAACATCTTTTGCAACTTCAACAGCTGTTGACGCTGCATCTAGTTTTTTCGTTTCTGTTGGGTTAAAGGTCGTCGAAGCTTGGCTTTTTCAGCTTTTTTTATGCCGCTTTTGTTTCTTTTAAGTGCTTACCAGCTACATCACCTACACTAGGTATTAATCCAACTAATGCAATAGCATAATCAATAATATCTTCAGCTTCAGCAATTAGAGATAAGATAAAAGTAACTACGTTGTGGTTTTAGGAATTTTACCTGTCCACCAAATTGGTTTTTCGTCCGGTTGTAAATTATCGAAAACAGATAAAGGGATCATACTATAGCTTACACAATAAGGGATGGTAGAAATTGTTACCATTACAGGTTCATATTCATAATTAGAATTGGATTTGAACCATTCATAATTTACTATGGCAGATTCAATACACTCATAAAATGCTTCAAAATATCTAACAAAAATTTCGAATAAAGTTGATTTAGCTCTATCTAAATCACTTTTAACTTGACCTGATAATATTTTAGTCCAATCAAATGCTTCTCTATCCAACTGTTTAAACTCTTTTTCTACCAATTTCATTAATGCTACGGCGGTATCTAACTCTTCTAATTTTAAATAGCGACGATATAAGCGGTCAGTAATTAGTGACCAATTTTGGTCGGGATATTTAGGTGGAACATAATATAAAATACAGTCAAAAAATAGCCGCATATCACTGTCTGTACCTAATTCAACTATAGTGGAGCCACCTGTAAAACCGATTTTTATTGACATCATTTACTTACCTTATCATTTAAAAAAATTCAATATTCTATTAAATATATTGTACTTATGCTGAACCATTCCAATTTAGTTTATCTTTCTGTTCGTTAGGTACGAGTTTACATAACTATTTTCTTTTCGATACCTCCCTAGTATCAATAAGAAAAGTATTTGTTGTTGCCGATACATTACAAGATAATAATTGATTTGTATAAGAAGTTTTACCTGTTTTGTTATAAATTTCTATTTATTACTCTTGCTTCATTGCTATGGTCATAAAAAATTGGTTGCGCTCTGGTCAGTAAAAAAACTGTCATTACTAGTAACAGTTCTAATTGATGATTATATTTTTCAGGTAATGGTTATTTTGATTTAGTTTATTGAGGTTTATTTGTAAAAATAATTGAGGAGTCTATACCGTCTTATTAATATTAGAATATGAATGAAGTGGTAATAATTTGGGTGAATTATGCGTAAAAGAGTTAACTATGACAAAGGATGTTACTCTTCACTGATTATCTTTAAAACCCTCTAGTTGGCTAAATTCTGATCCAACACAGACCATTCACCGTTACCACTTAAAAAGACGAGTTAATTGTTCAATTTGTGAACTAGATCACTGAGTAGATAAATAGTTAGTTCAGTTCTGCGACTAGTCTCGCAGAACTTGATGACAGATGCATAGACTAAAGATCATCTGTACATACGACATCAATTGCACCACAAGCTCTAAATAACCATTTCAATGCACCTGATGAAAAAGGATCATCTAAAGCTGTAACCTCGATTAAAAAATGTGTATTTTCAATTTCACCATCAAATTTATGAGCATTCCACCAAAACCATTCTCTGGTCTCTGGTTCAAGCCATACAAGCCAGTTTCCTAAACTCCATTTTTTATTTTTCTCTAGACTTACTTGTTTTTCCCAAGGTAGACTTCTTCTATAATTAATTTCTTTTTCACTTTCACTTTTTGAAAGTTCTGGAGCACAATTATTAACAAACTTATTAGGTAATATTTTTGACCATTCTTCAAAAGAAGGCCAAACTAACTCTGAATTATAGTTTACTATCACTAACACTCGTTTAGCTAAGTTTAACACTTCATCAGCATTATTATTACAACGAATAATAAACCTAGCTATACCAACCCCTGTAGCTTTAACAGTATGATCTGGAGGATTTTCAAACCTTTCCCTTTCTAATAATAACTGTTTACTAAATTCACTATTTATTACCATCTTTACCACTTCCTTGAATAATAGAATTTTTTATATCATAAAATTGATAGAGTTTTATCATTTAGTTTGGTTAGAATGTTTACATCAGGTCCATTCTTATACTTCATCATTGTTAATCAATTTTGCTTAAGCAGAGTCTGCGTTAGAGCGTCCATAATAGGATCAAAGACAATTACCAATTTTCTTTTGCCTCTAAAATTGTTTCTTTAAAAAAAATACCGAAATCTTTTGCGAGTTATGTACTCATAATATACCTATTTTTTAAATTCATTCGCTCTATTTTTCTAGTATTCAGGGTGCCATTTCTTAAACTGATATAGATCTATCCCTGGTGGAATAAAACTATCATTAACATGGATTAAAATAGAAACTGCGATCTCATTATATACCTTCTTAAATTCATATTAAGTCATTTTATAACTAGTGCCTTTTCAAGGATAATGAATTAAAACATTACTAACTTTATCTGTTCCTTTAACAACTCTCCTAGTGACCAACCTTATTACCTTGATCCCATATCATTGCAGTTCATAATCCTGTTTGATTTACTATTTCGAAAGTACCCTTACCCTAATAGCCACTTTTCCAATCAATCCCCCCTTTTTACTGAGATCATTGGCTAACCGGTTAGCATCTTTAATTATAATGATCTTTATCTGCTAACTATTGATAGATTTATTAAATGAATATTGATATGAGAAATTAAATATGATTGATGAATTTAAGGTAGGTTACAAATTTTCAAAAGAAAAATCACTAACCATTTTACCGTCATTCAAAATTTTTTTGATATTTGACTTACAAAAGAATGACAATTAACTAATTGATTTTGTTGGTGCCAGTGGTCGGACTCGAACCGACACGCTTTTAAGGGCGGCGGATTTTGAATCCGCTGCGTCTACCAATTTCGCCACACTGGCATTAGAAGTGTAAAAAAGTAAACGTTGGCAATTATACTAAGCTTTGCAATATCTGCAACAGATATTATTCTAAATGCAGTTGGTTGCCTAAAAATTCTACTACCATCTGCGTTTCCAGGCTGGTAATTTTTTTAAAATTGTATAAGCGGTCTCTTTGGCAACAGAATAATCAATATTATGATTATTGGCATACTTAAGTGTTACCTCGTGCCATTTTTCGTCAAATGATTTCATTGTTCCATCGCTATGAGCACAATGTTTACAGTAGTTTTTTGACATATCATGTAGAGGATAATCAGCAATAGCCGTCATGGGCATACCACATGCAATACACATTTTCATATTTTCTATCCCCATTAATTAGCTAAGGTAATTAATACAAAACCAGAATAATATGCTTAAAAATGCTACTCCGAGTTGAGCTGAATTACAAGTTATGAAAAAAATAGATGTTTAAATATCAAAATTTAAAATCGATTTGTGAAGAGGTAATTTGGTTATTTTGTTGTCGTTGCTGTTGTAAAAATTGATAATAACGTCTTATGGCCCGTTGTTTACATAACCGCAAAACTTCTTGTTTTTGATGATTAGAATAATTTAGCCAATTAAATCTTTCGTCTCGAGAACGATAGCATTTTATACAATACCCTTGCCTATCCATTTGACATACTCTTTGGCAAGGATTAGGTATGTCAAAAAATTCAATTTGGTCCAATAACTACATCATCCTTTGTAGATTCAATCAAAAATTAATTATCTTCTAAGCCTAATCCTTTACTTAAGACTTTAAAACAATCATCACAATCATGCGTTGCTGCATCAAGCAGTGTTTGAGTTGGTGCGTGGATTAGTTTATTGGTTAATTTATGCGAAAATTCAAAAATAACATCGTCAATATTGGCGCCTTGTTTGATCGCATTTAATGCTTTTAATTCTAATTGACGTTTGATAGTTTGAGCGTTATTACGGTACTGTTTAACATACTCTACCGCATGGCGTGTTTTTAACCAATCAATATATTGCTCTGCTTGTTCTTGAATTATGTACTTGGCTTCATTGGCTGCGATTACACGTTGCTCAAGATTATTTTGTACCGTTTGTTGTAGATCATCGACAGTAAATAGATGCACATCTTCCAATTGGCTAATTTCTGACTCAACATCTCGAGGTACAGCTAAATCAATAAATAACATCTTTTTATTATTTCGCTCATGCATAGTGCGCTCTACCATTCCCTTACCAATGATAGGTAATGGGCTAGCAGTTGAGCTAATAACAATATCAACATCTTTCAGCCGATTAGCTATATCCGGTAATGAAATGATTTCAGCCTCAATAGATGAAGCTAATTTTAATGCTTTATCTCGAGTTCGATTGGCAACAATGACATGTTTAAAACCATGAGGTTTGAGATAACGTGAAATTAGTTCAATTGTTTCACCAGCTCCAACTAACATCACACTTAATGCAGACGTATCAGTAAAAACATCACGCGCCACTAGGCAGGCAGCATAAGCAACCGATGCAGTATTGGCGCCAATATTCGTTTCAGTACGCACAATTTTAGCTACATGAAAAATGGATTGAAAAAGTTTTTCCAATTCCGTTGATAGACAATTGTTTTGTTGTGAAAAACTATATGCTTGTTTAACTTGACCTAAAATTTGCGGTTCACCAATAATTAATGAATCAATGCCACAAGCTACCGACATAAGATGTTCAACTGCTTGCCGACCATCATAACAGTAAAGAGATGATTTAAATAAAGCCAAATCAATACTATGATATTGTGCTAACCAATTTTCAACCGATTGCCTTACCCGCAGAAAATCACTTTCATGATCATAACTTAAGTAAATTTCGGTTCGATTACAGGTTGATAGGATGGCACAACCAGCAATTAAAGGGTGCTGATATAAACTATATAATGCTTTATCAATAACCTCAGTAGAAAAAGCCAGTTTTTCTCTTAAAGAAACGGGAGCTGTTTTGTGATTGACACCTAATACAGTAATAGACATTGCATTGATTCTTTTATAATAGTTTGTAAAGTTTTTATTAAGAACTCATTATACCTAAAAAAAATAATAAAGGTTAATTTCAGTTACCTTTTCTTATTCAACCAATTATCAGCTATAATACGCCTTACTTTTGACCATACACAACTAAAGAGTTAATTTATGTCTAAAATTAAATATTTGTTCGTATTCATTCTGCCGTTTATACTTAGTGCGTGCCAAACAACTAAATATCAAACAAATGTATCTGTAGAACAGCAATGGCAAAACCATAAACAAGTTCTTGCACAAATTAATTCATTTCAAGTTAATGGTAGTATTGCTCATATAGGAACGAAAACTAAAAGTTATGGTCGTTTTCTTATTACACAGCAATCTGAAAATTATTATGACGTAAAATTAACTACGCCAGTTGGCACAAATATTTTAACCTTAAAAGCCGAACCTAATTACGCCGAATTAATTGATAACAATGGCGCTCGCTACCAGGATATTAATGTGGAGCTATTAATGAAGAAAATATCCAATGTTAATATCCCACTTAATTCTTTACATAATTGGTTGAAAGGTTTTTCTGATGATAGTCAAGCTGATAAAATTGACAGCTCAGGCAGATTATCTTCCACCTCATTTATGCAAAATAACAATAAATGGTCACTAAAGATTAGCAGCTACTCTACTTATAACTATAAAAATAAAAAAATTGATTTACCTGCTATCATTGAACTTTCTCATGATGATGAATTAATTCGTTTGAAAATTAGCAATTGGATCTTACGATAACGGATAATAATGATGAATCAATGGTTATCACCAGCTAAATTAAATCTATTTTTATATATAACTGGGCGACGCCCAGACAATTATCATGATTTACAAACTTTGTTTCAATTTATTGATATTTGCGACAAATTGACTCTTACGACTCGTGATGATGGGCAAATTAATCTATTAACCCAATTTGATAATATTCCTGCAGATAAAAATCTAATTATTATAGCCGCTAAGCGTTTAAAATCTTATGTGAATAATAATCAGCTTGGTGCAGATATTGCCATAGATAAAATGATCCCCATGGGTGGAGGACTCGGTGGCGCTTCGTCAAATGCAGCGACAGTGCTGGTTGCGTTAAATCAATTATGGGATTTACATCTGTCGCAAACTACCTTGATGGAAATAGGTAGCACAATTGGTGCCGATGTACCTATTTTTATTTATGGGCATTCTGCTTTTGCAGAAGGTATTGGAGATCAATTGCAACAAGTTGATATTCCCCAATATTGGTATTTAGTCAGCTACCCTAATATAGAAATTTCAACGGTTACGGTGTTTAATGATCCAAATTTGCCACGAAATACGCCTAAGCGCAGCATTGAACAACTGATGTCAATTTCTATTGATGATTTTAGTAATGATTGTGAAGCGGTAGTACGTCAGCGTTTCCCAGAAATTGATAACCTTATACAGCATTTATCGCGATATGCTCCAACCAGATTAACTGGCACCGGTGCTTGTGTTTTTACACGTTGTGAGTCAAAGCAACATGCGTTGTCAATACAGAACGAACTTAAATCCTGCTCCGTAAAAAGCTTTATTGCTAAATCATTAAACTCATCACCACTGTACACTAATTAAATAATTTTCTTAAAGCAATAATCATTGACCATATAAGTGATTTAAATTTATATGGTCTGTGATTAGCTATAAAAACATAAACTCATTTTACTGCATCATTAGGTATTACAAAAAGTCGATGATCATAATATTCCACACAATAAAGACCTTCAAAACTCTTATAACCTTGTTCTGCTAAGTTTGATTTTAACCATTTTTCATCTTTACCAGAACGAAGGAATGACTATTTAATAATAAAAACCGTTAGTGATAACAAGTGATGTATCAATATTAGATTGATAATAATCATTTTAGCAATTTATTTTTATTAAACAGCTAAAAAATTTGCTAAGAAAGTGAATAAAATAGTTGTCAATTTTTCGGTTGCACAACGTATAGCATTTTTAATAAGCTTAGGTCATAAATTTTCGAAATTACTAGACAAGACAGAATTAAATGCTAATAACTAACCCTAATCAAAAAGAGACTTATTACCAAGCTTTACTTGAAAGAGATCATAGCTATATTGGGATCTTTTATGTCGGAGTCAAAACTACTTCGGTTTTTTGTATTGCGACTTGCCGAGCCAGAAAACCGAAATTTGCCAATGTTGAATTTTTCTCTTCATTCAAATCTGCGCTTGATGCGGGTTATCGACCTTGCAAAATATGCAAACCAACCGAAAATGCTAATCAAGCACCGGATGAAATAATTAAAGCCCTAGCATTGATTAATAATAATCCCAAACAAAAGATTACTGATTATCAGCTAAGACAAAATAAACTAAGTCCTGAAACTATTCGCCGTTGGTTTAAAAAACACTATGGAATTACTTTCCATGCTTATCAACGAATGTACCGAATCAACCATGCTTTTCAAGAATTAAAATCAGGAAAAAACGTAATCAATACTGCATTTGATACGGGTTACAACTCGTTAAGTGGCTTTGGTTATACCTATAAAAAAATTATGAAAAAATCACCATCAGCAGAAAATCAGCAAGACGTCATATTAATCGACAGATTAACAACCCCTTTAGGTCCAATGTTTATCTGTGCTACAAACCAAGGAATTTGTCTATTAGAGTTTGTAGATCGAAGAATGCTCGAAACCGAATTTGAACAACTACAACGCCTACTTAAAATGAAAATTATTTTTGGCGAAAATAAACATATCAAACAAGCTAAGGTTGAAATTGCCGAATATTTTGCAGGAACAAGAACAAGCTTTACCATTGCCTTACATACACCAGGTACCCTATTTCAACAAACCGTTTGGGATTGCTTGAAACACATTCCCTATGGAGAATTGACCACTTATAAACAGCAAGCCCAAAGAATTAATAATCCACAGGCAATTCGAGCTGTAGCCAATGCTAATGGTTGTAATCGAGTTGCAATTATTGTTCCTTGTCATCGAGTAATAGGATCGAATGGAGAGCTAATTGGTTACGGCGGTGGGTTGGAACGAAAAAAATGGTTAATTGAACATGAAAATAAAAATCGTAAAAACTGATAATTATTCAAAAAATAATTATGAGTCAATCAATATGCTCAGTTAGATGATATTGTAAAAACTATAGAAGAAAATTGCTTTATACAACGTCATCTCTTTTTCAGAAATTACTTAAAATCCTGAAAAACTCCGTTCAATAGAGTGTATGGCAAATTTAATGTCTATAACCAATTCCATGTACTGTTTTTATTAAAGTTGGTATGCTTGGGTTAATTTCTATTTGTTTTCTTAATTTTGAAATATGTTGATCAAGAGTTCGACTATTAGGTAAATAATTATATCCCCACACGTAATCAAAAAGCATATCTCGAGTAACAACTTGATTTTTATTTTGGTATAAACATTCTAAAATTTTAACTTCTCGTAAAGTTAATTCAATAATCTGATCATTTCTTTTGGCGTACAATTCAGTAGGATAAACATTTAAATCACCAAATTGAAAATAATCCTCTTGGGAAGTATTAGAGTTTTTTAATTTTAAATAACGTTTAGCAATAGCCTTAATTCTCGCTCTAAGTTCATGAATACCAAAAGGCTTATTCATATAATCATCAGCACCAAGTTCTAAACCAACTACCCGATCAATCTCTTCATCTTTAGCGGATAAAAATAAAATTGGCACATCTTCATCTAATTTACGGATAGCACGACAAACAGAATAACCATCAAGCTCGGGCATCATAATGTCTAAAATAATAAAATCGGGTTGATGTTGTTTAAATAGTTGAAGTGCAACTTTACCATTAGCCGCTTTGATAATCGTATAGCCCTCTTTTTCTAACAGATCTGCCATACCATTAAGAATATGCTTGTCATCTTCTGCAATTAAGATTTTCATTTTACTACTCCATTAATATAAGTGAAAATGCCATCCCTGGATTTTGATTGATAACTTTAATTTCACCTTGGATCTGATTAGCCAACTGCTTGGCAATCGTCAAACCTATTCCTGTACCCGAAACTCCTTCGGTTATCGATGAATTGACTCGATAAAATGGCTCAAAAATCTGTTTCAACAGATGATTAGCAATACCGTCACCATAATCACGAACCGTAATTTTCACCTGTTTTTCTTTTCTGGTTAAAGATAAATCAATCTGCTTACCATTAAAAGCATATTTCTCGGCATTACTCAAAAAATTATTGAGAATTTGCATTACACAATCTTCATCAGTATTGACAATACAATCATCTTCAAGAGTAATGATGTTCAGTTGTAATGATTTAGCATCTAAAATAGGTTTAAAGGTTAGATATATCTGTCTAATTAGTATGGTTAAATTTACTGGTTTTATATTTAGACGACTTGGCTTATTAAAAGTTAAAACATTTTGCACCAATCGAGTTAGTCGTTTACTTTCAGCACTGATTATATGTAGATAATCAGGAATTGGCGCTGGTTCATCTTCTAAATACTCGGATAACATCTCAGAATATAGCGTGATATTGGTCAAAGGAGTTTTAAATTCATGTGAAACTTGTCCAACAAAACTCACCTGCTGTTTTGCTAAACGCAAAGTTCGACTATATTCTCGATAGGCATAGCAAATAAGTCCAAGCAGAACGATAAGGAATAAACCAATAACACCTGCACCTAGCAGATATAAATTAACTAAGTTTGGCGAGGGATAATAATAAGTTAAATGCCAATTTTGTAAGGGATAATCAAGGACAATCGAAATTTCATTATCAAAAATTTCCCCATTGCTATAAATCTGTTTATCACCGTCGGATAATCTAAAATTATCCTCAAAAGCTTGTTTATCTAATAAACTGATAGCATCAAATGAAAATTTGATATTGGAAAGTTCAAAACCAATAATATTATCCGACTTAATTGACCAATAAATTAAGTGGTTATACATTTGATACCAACCAGAACTTGGTTCAAATTGTTCAGAATGATCTTGTTGCTTAAACAAAACCGAATTGTCCATTGCAATTGATTCAACCAACTTATGCCACTGAGAATCATCAAAATCACTTAAAAATAAAATCTTATTTTTATTGATTATAAAAATATTTTTAATATCAGTTTCCGTTCCTAATAAATCTTCAGCTTTAGCATTGTTGTTATCAATTTGTGATGCCAAATTACTTAGATAAGATAAGCGCTGATTTAACAACGATTCAATCGATAATTTGATATTATTTATACGGCTTTTCACGAGTAAGGTTTGATTATTTTCACGCAACAAAACTTCATGCTCGACACTTCGCCAACCTAAATAGCTGATGAATGCCATTAATACCAATAAAGATAAAATCGTTGTTAATTTTTTCATAACTATTTTTTAATTACATTACTTTTGGATTGAAATTGTTGCTCAGTCATTATTTTACGGGAAACATTGCTATCCTGATTTTTAACTGCATCAACCATAATATTATTTTTCTCAATTTGACTATTTATTCTTGCTTTTGATGAAGGTGATATCATCATGTTTGAAAATGATGCTAGTCTACTACTATTTTGCATAAGCATTTCTTCTGCTTCCGCATGCATTCCTTTATCGTAAAGCGACAAAGCTTCTTCATTCGCAAGAGTCACTTTCTGTATTTCTGACTCAGCTAAAACATCTTGAATTATAGAATCTTGAACTAATTTTTTATTGTCAGTATAAGCAATGCTAACCAATTGAGTTTCATGTTCCGCTTTATTGACCAATAAATTATCATATTTTAAATCAATTTCAGCTAATGTCTTACTTTGACCTACTTTTCCTTCCTCCGGAAGCACCTCTAGCAATACATATTTTTCTTGATTTGAAAACAGTTGATTCATTTTAACCGTGACTTGATTCCCTTTAATCACCCCATCGCGACCAAGTAGACGCACCGGTTTAACACCCTCTTTCAATTGAATAGTAATGACAACGTCTTGAGCAACTGTGGACATTACATCAGTAAACTCGTGAACAAACACATTTTCAAGCTCTGATGAGTTATTGACAAATACATGATTACCATCACTATAACTGGCGATCGATGACATTAATAATTCATTATAACCTGAGCCAATCCCCATGGTGGTGATCGCAATATTCTTTTTCGCTGCAATAATTGCCAACTCAGATAGCTCATTGACAGAACTTGGTCCAACATTAGCTTGACCATCAGAGAGCAAAATAATACGATTAACTTTATCTTTGGTAAGCTGATTTTCAACTTGCTTAATTCCTTTACTCAAACCGGCAAATAAGGCCGTTCCACCACCAGCAATAACTTTCTTATTAATAAGTTGAATGATTTTTTGTTTATCTTTTACTTTGCTTGCTGGAACAATCACTTCTGCTTCGTTATCATAGGCAACAATAGATAATGTATCCTCTTCATTCAACAAATTGACCGCAAAAATAGCTGCTTCTCTCGCTTTTTCAATGCAATCGCCAGCCATTGAACCTGATCTATCAATAACAATAGCTAAATTGAGCGGTACCCGTTTGTTGGTATCAACTTTTTGACCAGTTAACGAGATTTTTAAGTAATTTGCTTCTGGATTACCTTCTAGAATAATTGGTGAAGACAATTCTGAACGAACTTGAATTTGTTTTATTGGTTCAGCGTGGCTAAATAAGCTACAGACTGAAAGCCCTAACATGGCAAATAGTTTAATAAATTTCATTGTGTTTTCCTTCTTGTATAAAGTTTATTCAATTATTCACTAATTGCAAACTAAACTGTCTAATTAATGTATTTAATTGTAAAAATTTGTAAAAACACAAAATTAAAATAAGATAAATAATTACTAAAAAATATCCCTATTCGTACTTAAACTAATCAATCTCTAGATTTTACGGTGCATTAACCGTTTGTTTATTGCCAGCCAAAAGCGCATCGGTATATAATAAAAAATTATTCGTTCTTAAAGAGAATAGTTAGAGAACATTTAATATGACTCAATCAAAACTTGAACTTATCAGAAATAGTATTATTACTATCCCAAATTATCCTAAACAAGGGATATTATTTCGGGATATTACCAGTTTACTTGAAGACCCAATCGCCTTCAGAACATCAGTCGATCTTTTAATTGAGCATTATAAAGATAAAAAAATCGATAAAGTTGTTGGCACCGAAGCGCGTGGTTTTATTTTTGCCGCCCCTCTTGCTTTAGCCTTAGGTGTTGGTTTTGTACCTGTTAGAAAACCGAATAAGTTACCGCGTAACGTATTTAGAGAAGAGTATCAACTTGAATATGGTACCGATACATTAGAAATGCATTGTGATGCCATAAAACCTAATGAGCGAGTATTGATTATTGACGATTTACTAGCAACAGGAGGCACCGTTGCTGCAACCGCTAAATTAATTCAAAAAGCGGGTGGGATCGCTGAAGATGCCGCTTTTGTCATCAATTTACCTGATTTACAAGGTAAAACGAAATTAACCGCTATGGGAATCAACTGCTATACATTAGTCGATTTTGCCGGTGAATAACATTTATTTTTAGGGCGAGCTGTCGCCCTATTTCTTATCACATATTCGCTATTCTTATTTTAATTATTAACAATTCACCATTGTTTAACACCTATATCAATTCCTCACAATTTTGCTTATAAAGAAAATAGCATAAAAATGCATATCAAAAATATAAAAGCTAATCAAAAAGCTTGCTTTAGCTTTTTTAATGAATTATTATTCATAATTATTGCATAATTATTACAAGGAATTTATAGGATGAAAAAATTTAGTCATATCATTGCAAGAACACCAGCAAAGTCACTAATCAATGGCCTAACGTCGGCTAATTTAGGCAAACCTGACTACCAAAAAGCGCTAGATCAACATAACAGCTACATACGTGCATTACAACAATGTGATGTCGATATCACCATTCTACCAGCTAACGAACAATTCCCAGATTCAGTTTTTGTTGAAGATGTTGCCCTTTGTACTCCTCATTGCGTAATTATTACTAGACCTGGTGCGGATTCTCGTCGAGCTGAAACTGAGTTAATCACTGAAGCGGTGGGTCGTTTTTATCCAAATAAAATTGAATATATTCAGGCACCAGGCACCGTAGAGGCAGGTGATATCATGATGGTTGAGAATCACTTTTACATTGGTCTATCCGCTCGTACCAATCAAGAAGGTGCAAACCAAATGATTGCAATATTGGAAAAATATGGTTTAACTGGTTCTGTCGTCACTTTAGAAAAAGTATTACATCTTAAAACAGGACTTGCCTATCTAGAACACAACAACTTATTAGCAGCAGGTGAGTTTATTACTAAGCCAGAATTTCAACATCTCAACATCATTGAAATACCTGAACAAGAAAGTTATGCCGCTAACTGTATATGGGTCAATGAACGAGTAATAATGCCGGCTGGTTATCCAATTACCAAGGCCAAAATTGAGGCGCTCGGTTATCAAGTCATTGAAGTTGATACTTCAGAATACCGCAAAATCGATGGCGGAGTAAGTTGTATGTCATTACGATTTTAATTTAAAAAACCACAAAAATTAAACCAACTAAATAAGAAAACAATATGAATACACCAGTAAGAAAAAAGCTTGGCATATTTCCTCTCACATTACTGGTGGTGGGAAGTATTGTCGGTAGTGGTATTTTTAGCCTACCACAAAATATGGCCGAAGGCGCCGGTGCCGGTGCGATACTTATCGCATGGGCCGTAACATTATTCGGCATGTTTATGCTGACACGAATATTCCAATATCTTTCTATTCGATTTTACAAAATTAATGAAGGTTTATATGGTTATGTTCGTGAAGGATTTGGGGATTATATCGGTTTTAATGCCGCGTGGGGTTATTGGATATCAGCTTGGATGTCTTGTACCAGCTATTTAGTTATCTTATTTAGTGCGTTAGGCTCTTTTGATTGTTTTGCATTTTTTGGTAATGGTACGACAATTCCTGCCGTTATTGCCGGACTTATCCTTTTATGGATTATGCACTTTTTTGTCATTAACGGAATTTACCAAGCATTTTTACTTAATTGCCTAGTAACACTAGCTAAAATTGTACCTATCGGTTTATTTATCGTTTGTGTTGTTTTAGCCTTTAAAATTTCAACTTTTAACACTGATTTTTGGGGGACACCACAATTAGGCTCAATCATTGATCAAGTAAAATATACTATGCTTTATACAGTATGGGTTTATTTGGGGATTGAAAGTGCTACTGTCTATGCTGCACGAGCGAAGAATATGATCAGTATAAGTCGAGCCACCTTTTTTGGTTTTGCCATTACGAGTCTTTTATTAGTCTGTGTTTCCGTTCTTTCATTGGGCATTGTGCCACAACATGAACTCGCACAAATGAAAAATCCGTCAATGGCACTAGTAATTGAACATGTCGTTGGTAGTTGGGGGGCCACATTTATTAATATTGGTTTGATAGTTTCTGTAAGTGGAGGATTATTGTCTTGGTTAATGTTAGCTGCAGAAATGCTATTTTTAGCCGGTCAAGGTAAACAACATACTGTCCCTAGCTGTTTTGGTAAACTTAATAAAAACAGTACACCAGCCAATGCTTTGTGGTTAACGACCAGCTTAATTAGCTTGTTGATTATACTTGCTCATTTTTATGAATCAGGTTATAACACGCTGATTCAATTATCAACATCTATGGTGCTTATCCCATATCTACTTTCAGCACTGTTTATGTTTAAATTAGCAATACATCAACCTAGAAAATACCTAATTTTCATCGGCGCATTTGGTTCGCTATATGGACTTTGGTTAATCTATGCTGGCGGCATATCATATTTGCTACTATCAATGATCTTATATAGTTTTGGGTTACTGTTTTATCTTTATGCTAGAAAGCAAAGACAATTGTCAGCATTTAGCTATTTACATGATAAAATCTATGCCATAGCTATAGTGGTACTAGCCATTATTGCCATTATTCACTTTTATATCATTCCTAATTAATCAACGAACTAGGCGTTATTTTCGAAATAGATAAAAATCGGACAACAATTGTCTAAATTGTTGGGAATAACGCCCTTCTTCATCTCGCATACACAATGATTGGCATTCAATATTAGCATGCTGATTAAATGAAAATGCCATCAATACTAATGAATAGTCTTTATTGGCTGTATATTTAACTTGCAGTTCATGACACAAATATAATTGATTTGACGTAGTCAATTGCTTAAATTGCTCGGCAAGATGATAAGGTAAAACCAAACAAAACAACCCTTGCGGATTTAATAATCGTTTTACTACATCAATAAGTTGTTGATAGTTGAGACTTTCAGTATAACGGGCTAACTGCCTCTCTGAACTTCTACACTCTACAGCTGACTGAAAATAAGGAGGATTAGTGACAATTAAATCATAATACCCTCGTTCAGTGGTTTTAAATTGATTTACATCGATATTTAATGGCTTAATATTTTTAAAGCCTGCATTAAAGCTATTCTCTCGACATTGCAATACCGCTTGCATATCGATATCAATCGCATCAATTTGACATGTTTGATGTTCTAAACGTTGAGCCAACATTAAAGCAATTACACCACATCCGGTACCAATATCTAAGACATGTTGTACATCGGATTTAATTGGTACCCATGCGCCTAATAAACAACTATCCGTTGTCACCTTCATTGGACTTTTGTCGTGAGCAACAAAAAAACGTTTAAAGGTAAACCCTCCTTGTTTTAATACTAATTTATTATTTACCATGCTTAAATTTTCTAAATAAAGGTTTATTAGATGCAATTGCATCAGCCCAACGAGTTGGTTCAGGTAATCGATAACCTCGTAAACACTGTTTTACCCAATGTAATGCACTAGTTTGACTAATTTTGTGTCCAGCTGAAATAAATAACGGATTACAATTATTTTTACTCTGCAAAACCCAACCAATTTGTTCATGTTTATCAAGTAAAGGGGTTACGTTGCCCGCTTGTTTTGCTTGCTCTTGATATTGCCCACATAATTTGCTTTTTGCGACACCTATAGTTGGCATATCTAACAATAAACCAAGATGGCTAGCGATACCTAATCGTCTTGGATGAGCAACTCCCTGCCCATCAACTAATAACAAATCGGGCTTTTGCTTTAACTGTTGCCATGCATTGAGCAAAGCAGGATACTCACGAAAAGACAAATAACCCGGAATATAGGGAAAGCTCGTATCCAATCGAGCAATATGATACTCAACTACATCAAAATCGGGAAAAGTCAATGTCACTATCGCTGCACGCGTTACCGAGCCATCTTGCTCAAACCCAACATCAGTACCACCAATTAGTTTTATTGTTGGATTAAAATTATCCACCAAGCTTACCTGCTCGGCTAATTGTTGTTGTGAAAGTTTTAATTGTGCTAAATTGATAGACATTTCAATTTTGCTCAGTATTATTAGTTACAATAAAACGATTTTACCAGAATTAGTATGCCTTATACATTAACAAATCCTACCCAATTAACCGAAGAGATAAAAAAAAGCCGCTTTATTGTAAATGCAGCTCCAATTACTAATGCTCAGCAAGCAACCGAGTTTATCGACAACATCAGTGATCCAAATGCAACACATAACTGTTGGGCATGGAAAATAGGCCAACAATATCGTTTCAACGATGATGGTGAACCAACCAGCACAGCCGGACGCCCTATTCTATCGGCCATTGAAGGTCAAGATTGTGATCAGGTGGTAGTGGTGGTCACCCGCTACTTTGGTGGCATCAAATTAGGCACAGGCGGACTCATTCGGGCTTACGGTGGTTCGGCTAGTCACTGCTTACAACAAGCAGAATTGATCGAACTTATTGCTAGAACATCATTACAATTTCACTGCTATTACAATGAATGGCCAATTATTGAAAACCGCTTAAAAGAACTAGATGCAGTCATTGAACAACAAAATTTTGATGCTGAAGGTGTAACTGTCATTATTGCTATAACACAAGATAATGTAGTCATACTTAAAAAAAATATTAGCGATATTACTCGCGGTAGAGTGATTATCAAGACTTAAAACACCTGTATAAATATCCATCCAAATACAGCAAAAAAATTGGTAGAAATTGTAGACTGCGTATTTTAATTATAAAACAAACGGTTATAATTAGAGTGTTCCCTATACACATAGGGATAAACCGCAATTGTATCTTGCTTGTATTCGTCCCAATTTGTGTTCCCTATACACATAGGGATAAACCGTATTAAAACATTCCATAACTTCCCTATTTAAAGTGTTCCCTATACACATAGGGATAAACCGTTTCACTTCATCAGTATTATTTGTATCGTCACGTGTTCCCTATACACATAGGGATAAACCGCCGAATTATTGATGATGTTAAACCAGTATCCCGTGTTCCCTATACACATAGGGATAAACCGTAGTCGGTGTTGATGTTGCTGATGCAACCACTGTGTTCCCTATACACATAGGGATAAACCGTAAAACTGAACCTAGTTCGGAACCTTGCTGACGTGTTCCCTATACACATAGGGATAAACCGAGACGCAATACCCATCAGGAATAGGCCCTTTTGTGTTCCCTATACACATAGGGATAAACCGGTGTAAGTTGCTCAACGGAGCTTGGCGTAACGGTGTTCCCTATACACATAGGGCTATTGCGTTCCCTGTGTGTACAGGAATTAACTTCAAATTCAAACAAACCACCTTCTGGCGGTTTTTTATTGCCCAGAATTCCTAAATAACTTACTATTGCCTAAAAAGGAGATGGCATGAAAAGAATTACTTTATTTGGGATAGCTTGTTTTGCTTTGTATGGTTGCGGTAACGATAGTGATGGGCAAAAGGTCACTGAGGAGATGTTACTTGGTGAGTGGAACTGCAAAGTTAGCTCGCAAGAAGCAGAATCAAGGAATGGTAAGTTACAAGATTTTGGTGATCCAGAGTTCGAGGAAAATAAATACATTTTTACCAAAAAAGATGGAAAGCTTTTTGTAAGTTTATCTTTATATAAAGAAGATTTAATGCCTTTTAATCTAGAGGATATTTACAAAAGACCTGAGTATACGGAATATGATAGACAAAGAACTCAAAAGATTAAATACCTATCAAAAGATAGTTTTAGTCTAAACGGTACATATACAATCATCGATAAAAACAACAAACCAACTAGCAAATTTAAAGAAGAATATGTTTGTGATCGTATTAAAGAATAAGACGTTTGTTTTCTAGTGAAATTTAACTATTTTTGACCAGCAAAGCTAAATATTACTGGTCAAAAAATTGCTAAAATAGAGTTAAATCTTCGGTTCAATTATTTAAATACA
Source organism: Gilliamella sp. M0320 (assembly GCF_016101635.1). NCBI lineage: Bacteria > Pseudomonadati > Pseudomonadota > Gammaproteobacteria > Orbales > Orbaceae > Gilliamella > Gilliamella sp. M0320. Next base: position 67,063 of record NZ_JACFQD010000002.1, on the reverse strand, counting down.
ACTAAATCTTTATAAGATTCATTAACAGCACTTATTAACGACCTCACTTGCGTATCACCATCAATAAAAATGTAAACATTATCTAATCGAGGATAATATTGCTTGAAAAATTTTCCACTTTTGGTACCTGCTGGACAAAAATGAAAGACAAGTACATCCTCGCTACAGCATATTGCCATAAAATCATCCCAATAAAAAATTCCTTCCATATCGATCGATTTTATATAAATACCTTCTTCGAAATAAGCACAATAACATTCAACCGGCCATTCAACATTTTTATAAAGTATCTTAGTCAAACGTATTTCTAAATATACATTGAAATAATAATTTACAAGATAGATTAAAATCCCTATATCAATCAATGGAATTAGAACCGAATACTCACCAATTTTGCGGGCCAAAGAAGGAGATGATAAACTTATGATGTACGTTACTATAATAGCTAGGATAAAGGCTATAATCATACCAACGAAAACAATTATTGTCTTTTTAGGGAAATACATACGACGAATTGTTCGGGGAATTTTTGCAAAAAGCTCTTCTCGTGATTCAAACCTAATTGTACGCTCAAACAAAAAATGCGATTGTTTAGGATCGAAAGCATAATAAGGTTTTTTTATTCGTTGTTTCATTGATATTCCTAACATTATTCATCTAATGATAAACATAATTATTATAGAACATAATGATTGGATGTAAATTACCTCTTTTATTTTGACTTATCGCATATAAATATTCCCCGATTATTTTATGCTATCCTATGCCCTCAAAATATTTATTGTTAGTTAATGATGTATAAAAATTATTAAGAGTCTTAATGTAATTCTATTTATCTTTCAACTCATATACAGTACCGTCACCCCAAGTACCAATATAATAGCGACCATTATGATAAGCTAACGCTACTACTCCAGATAAATTGCCAACTAAGGTTGAGACCTTTTTAGTTTTTACATCAATTTGTCGAACCATTCCAGCACCATTATCAATAACGGCGGCAACATTTGGTGCAACTGTAACAATACCAACACCGGGGCGATTAAAATCCGAACCTAGCTCAGTTTTAGTACCATTAGGGCTGATCATGGTTAAACGACCACTGTATTGTGAAACAACTAAACTATTATCAGCTAATTGAGTAACACCAACTGGTGTTGTTAATCCACGCGCAATAATACTTTTTTGCGTGGTTTTAAGATCAAGAGAAACTATTTCACCTGTTGAACGATTAGTAATAAGTAATTGACCTTGATTAGAAAAAGCGATACCGGTAGGAGTATGATAACCATCAGATATTTTTTCTGATTTACCATTACTATCAATTTTTACAATGTAATCATCTCCATATGATGAAACATAAACATTATCTTCTCCATCAATAACGATACCTGCTGGTGAAGATATACCTGAATAAAAAGTCTCTGTCTCTCCATTTGATTTGACTCTCGAAACTGAATTCCCTGACCAATTAGTTACATACATTAATCCCTTAGAATCAAACGCAATACCTGTTGGTGCACTAAAGGTCGAAGAAATCTTGGTTAAATCAGCCATACAGAATGCTCCATAAAAACAACAAAAAATAAATAGTGAAAAATGCAATAATCTTTTCATCATGATGAGTCTCCTTATTAATAAATACCTACAATTTTATTTCCTATGATTACTTTTGATAAGTTGAATGCCAACTAACGCTAAAATTAGATTAACTATTGCCAACACAACACAAATAACTATCACGCCATTCCAAGCCATATTTTGATAAACGATGCCTAATAAATAAGTACCAATACTGCCTCCGGCCAAACAAGAAAGTAAATATAAAGATGAAATTGCACCGCGCGAGTTAATTGGCACAATTTTGTTAAGCATAGCAATAACTAATGGCTGAAGACCAAATACAAATAAAAACAAACTAAAAATACCTAAGCCAATAATAAATAAACTTGAGCTATAGCCAATAGTCACAACCGATGCACATACAGCTAGCAAATAAATAATTAAAAGATAGCGTTCATTTAAAACCTGCAATAATTTACTGGTAATTATGGTACCAATAACCGCGCTGAGACCGGCAAAATTAAGCCAGCCCAAAACTGTTGCAGATAAAGAGAAAGGTGCACTTTTTAGATAAAATGTGAGTAATGAAGATAATCCTAGGTAAACAAAAAAGAGTAGAAAACCGACAGATAAAAATATAATCACAGTTTTATCAAACAGTAATTTAATTGCCGCTAAATAAGTACCAAGCACACTAGTGGTTGAAGATTGATGACTCGATTGTTTTATAGTAAAAGGAACAAAAAGACATACTATGGTTATCAAACCGGCATATATGGCGAAGGCAACTTGCCAAGACCAAAAATCAGTCAACATTGCGATCACACTTCGACTAAAAATAATACCGACAATTGATGCTGAAATCATAATACCCATTGCTTGCGGTAACTTATGATTAGGCGTGTTTTTAGCTGTATATGCAAACAATGCTGCCGGAACCGCTGCGGCAAAAAAGCCGATCAATGACATAATGACCAAATACAAATCAAAATAATCAATAATCACTGATAATAATAAACAACAAATAGTTCCAATACTGCCAAGCAAAACTAACAATTTGGTTGAAACTTTATCTGATAGAGGACCATAAATAAAAAACGAAATAGCATAAAAAAAGCAAGATAAACTAAATACATTTCTGGCGGCTAAAATATCGATATGATAAGTTTGAGAAATCTCTTGAAAGATAAGTTGGCTTATATAAACCGATCCAACTAACAGTATGATTAATAATGCTGACAGCACTATACTGGATTTTATTTGTACAGGTTCTTCTTTAGATATTGAATCCATAAACGAAATACTAATTAAGAATTGATTAAAGTTAAGAAAGGTTAGCTAACAAAATAAGAATAGAGAAATACATATTTTGTTATACGAAATTCGTATTGCAGAAAAATCACATAAACAAATGCAAAAAATAAAGTTCTCATTCATAATAATAGTCTGAATTGAAATAGATAAATTACACAACCATTTGCAAGCCAGTAAAATAGTTTATTAAGGATAATAAAATTTATGGATATCTATAGCAAAAGATTACCAACAATTAAGCAATTACAATATTTTATTGCTGTTTGTGAAGAACTCAGTTTTACTGGTGCAGCTGAAAAACTTGGTATTAGTCAACCACCTCTTTCAACACAAATTAAAAATTTGGAAGATACTTTACAAAACACACTTTTTTTAAGAAATTCACACAATGTTGTATTAACCAAAGAAGGGGAAATATTAAAATCAAAAGTAACCCAATTATTAAATGATCTTTGCACTATCACTAAATCAACTAAAACAAATACTCTTGAAAAAGTCACGATAGGGACAACAAAAACTCTATCATTTGACTATATTCCTTATTTCAAATTATTTTTGTCAGAGTTTAGAGATGAAACTAAAATATATAAACATAACTACACATCAAAAGAACTACTGCTTGAATTACAAAAAGGCAATATCGATTTTGCAATTGTCTCTGATTATCCAACTAGAGATTTTAGCGAAAACTCATTACTCATTTATCAAGAACCAGTAACATTAGTATTACCTGCAAGTCATCCATGTAGTCAACAAAACAAAGTAAATCTAAATGATGTAACTGATTTGCCGCTGTTTTGGTTTAAACAGCAGCTTAATCCTTTTTTTTACGATCAATGTGAACAAGTGTTCAATAAACTTGAGCATCCACTATCTCGTCGAGCCGAACTTGCTGATAATTTATCTATGCTACTAGAGGTTGCATTAGGTAAGGCGATGATGCTTCTACCACAATCAATGGCACAAGCTAAAGTTGATGGAGTTACCTATAAAAAATTGATCTCAAATCAAGATAAAAGATTAAAAATAAATATTTATCTGATTTGGCGTAAAGATTTAAAAATCACCGCAGTTAATCAGGCGATAATAAATTATTTTAAGCGTGGTTAAAGTATAGAATGGCTTTATTAGGATCGCAAAAACCCCCTCTCCTCAAAATTTTCATTTTTTAATATATTGGTGTTTACCGTAATTTACGTTGTAAACTTTCAATAAAGTTTTCGATAACAATATTGTTATCATAACCACGTTGCCAATTACTTAAAAACATGACTTGTTTGGGATTTAAATAGATATGCTTTCCTTCAATTTCTACGCTTCGCTCATTTGAAAATAAATATGCAGAAGCTAAATGTGAATCTGATTGTTGAGCAGTGATATTTTTATTTAATTTTTTGTTAGTTTGAACAAAAAATTGCTTAAACCAGTTATCGTAATCAGCTAAGTCATATTCACCAGCTAATTCATACCCCCAAGCAGTTTTGCGAATATTTTCAAAATGAAAATGTAAATTCCGTTTTGGAAAGGCACAATAAACAAAATGATATTGTTGGAATTTTCCAATTGTATATGCTGATATTTTAAAATTATGTTGCAATATTTGGGTAACAATAAAAGCCGATTGATTATAGATTCGTAAAAAAGAACCTTCATCAATTAGGCTTAAAAAACCTTGTCTTTGACTAACTTTTAATTTCTCTTTAATGCTAATGTTCATTTTTTGTTCGTAAATTCCTCGGCGTGATAACGCTTAACGCGCTATCACGCCGGTGACTTGGTGACTTTCTTTTTCATACTTTAGTCTTAATGATTTATTCAATACTTTTTATAATTATAAAGTTATAGCCATCAAAAGAAGTGACTAATTAAGCAAAATCACCATAATAAAAAGCATTGATTCCATCTTATTTTTGGCTTCTACTTGCAAACTAGAAAATTAGGAGCATTGACATCTTCAGCATCTACTCCAACTAATCCTGTCGAGATACTCACATCGACATGCTGTCCATAATCACTGCCATAATAACGATCTTTAGTCCAATATCTATCTCTATCATCCTCCCAATTAGAGTTCGGATAAGATTGCTGAACGGTATACCCCCATTCAGGCAAAAGCCCCTCACCAATTGCTCGTGTATAACCATTGACGATTTTAAAACTTCCACTAAGTTTGTATTCAGGTGCATTTGTTAATTCTTTATAAGAAAGCATTCTATCTTCTGTACATATATTGATAGCATCCATCCAATGACTCCAAAATCCTTTAATTGGTTTTGCCCATACACTAGTAGGATTAAAGGTATAATCATGTTTTATAGTTGAATCTCTCTTTAATGTTGCACGGACAGTTACATTTCCACTGGGTTTACCATTTAAAGTGACATAACCTTTCTCATCGACTTCAACTTTTCCTCCTGGGTTATTTGGAATTGTAAAAGTATAATCACTCGCTGCACCTGTTAGTACTAACTGAAATTTGGCACCATCAAACCCCGTTGTAGGAAATTTTTTACCGCCAGATAAAGTAGGCTCAGTTTTAAATCCCCAATTAGGCACATAATCTGAATTATATCCACCACCAGCTAAAGTTCTAACCGTATAATTAGGGTCATTCCATCTAAGAAAATTAGAAGATAGGTCAAAGCTTAACCATTGATGCTCTGGATTTTTTTCTATAGCATAAGGTTTTGCATAGCATAACTTTGATATTGCAGTGATTTTGTATACTTTTTTTATTGTTACCAAATCACTATGTCTTGGAATACCATATTGTGAAAAAGTCTGTATTTGATTGCTGATCTCTAACATTAATGGCATTGAATAACCACTACCACAGCCAATTATCTGATTATCTCTAGGCATTATTTTATTACCATTAGCATCAAACCATTGCCAAACAGTTGTAGTTATTAAAAATGGTTGGAAAGGATCGATACCATCACCATCTATATCTTGATAATTAATTTGATTGTCTAATTCTTGATAATCAAATTTTTTTACGACAAATTGAGCGAACGTTAAATCACCATCAAATTCTTTAATTTCTTCTTCTTTTATATTACCTGTTGTTTCACTATAAAATACGTTATTTACAGTAAAACCGTACTTATCTGCCACTATTTGTTTATTAACCACCTTGGGACTATTTCCCTGTATAACATTGATAGTGAAACTGCTTAAGCCATAAGTACAAGGTACTATTGTTGGATATAAGAAAATAATAAGTAACTTGAATTTTAAAAAATGCTGGAAAGAATAGGATAATAAGTTAGATGCCCGATGCCCGATGCCCGATGCCCGATGCCCGATGCCCGATGCCCGATGCCCGATGCCCGATGCCCGATGCCCGATGCCCGATTAAGTATACATTTTAGCATATTTTCAGTAATCCTTGCTGAAATTTACATTTAATTTACAATAAAACAATAAGATAAGTATTAAACATTACATTTGTTAGTTTAGTAATCCATCAAACTAAAATCACAAAAAATGCACATAGAATATTAATCTAAAATTGATGATATGTAATATTTTTTTATGTAAACATTTGTTAAGCAATATATTAAGCAATAATAAAAATGTTGCGAAACAGCTTTTTTGAGTGAGTTATTGTTCCGATTTTATAATTACTTACGATTAAAGCAACTTTAACAAATATTGCTTGCTAATAGCAAAGCCATTACAATGAAGCACAATTAACCATAACTCTTTTATTCCTATGATTACTTATGTTAATGCCACTTTAGATGATTTACCTTTTATTGTTGATGTTTATAATTCAACCATTGCTAGCCGTCAAATTACCGCCGACTTACAACCTGTTTCAGTCGAAAGTCGCTATGCTTGGTTTGAGCAACATAATCCGCAAAAACGTCCGCTTTGGTTAATCAAATATCAAAATCAACCTTGTGGCTGGGTCAGTTTGTCATCTTTTTATGGTCGTCCAGCTTATGATAAAACAGTTGAAATCAGTCTATATCTTCATCAAGATTTCCGAGGTAAGAAAATTGGCCAAACCACGGTGGCACAGATTGAAGCTTTTGCCAAACAAGCGGGTATTGATGCTATATTGAGCTATGTTTTTGGCCATAATATTCCAAGTATTAAATTATTCGAAAAAATGCATTATCAACAATGGGCATTACTGCCTAAAATTGCTGAACTTGATGGTATCAAACGTGATTTAGTTATTTTAGGTAAACGATTTGATTAAACTAACCATCTAATTTAATGTGATTTTTTCAACGGAAACCTTAGCATATGTCTATCTTAAAAAATGTTCAACCGCTCTATAATCAAGCGAAAATTACCAGTATTTTAATACTGATTAATATTGCCTGTTTTTTTATTTCTCGACTACTTGATGAGCGGGGATTCTCAACATTCAGTCAGAATAGATTCCTGATTGATTGGGGTGCTGATATTGCTCAATTAACTTTTTCTGGGCAATATTGGCGCTTATTTACTAATATTTTCATGCATGTTAGCTTAACCCATCTTGCCATGAATATGCTAGCATTGTGGAGTATTGGCACTATTCTAGAACGCTTGATACCACCATTAGCCTTTATTGGCATTTATCTATTATCAGGATTATTTGGTAGTTTAGCCAGTGATGTTGCCACTATTAATTATAATGTCATTAGTTGTGGCGCATCAGGTGCAATTTTAGGGATTATTACCGCATTACTTGCTTATAGCTTAATTAATCGTACTGACTTACAAGAGATGCCAATCAAATCAATCGTAGTCAGTTTATTACTGACCTTTGGTTTAGGGTTGCTACCTTCTATTGATAATATGGCGCATATTGGTGGAGCAATCACAGGGCTTATTTTAGGCGGATTAATTAGTGTTTGTTTAGAAAAATTCCGCAATCGAAAACAGATCTGCACAATATTAATTATCACGATATTAATAGTTTCATCTTTACTTTTATATTGGGGCTATCAGCATTATCAATTGATAAGTGGCTATCAATATTATTAAAAATAAGGCGCAAATCAGATATTGCGCCTTGTTTATATTCTGTTTAATTGTAAATTAATAACTACTTAACACTCTGGCCGGATCGATTTTACAAGCTCTTTGCGCTGGATAATAACTGGCAATCAAACTTAGTAACATAGCCGTAATAAATACCAAGATGACATCCAAAAGATGAATTTCTGATGGTAAAAAATCAACAAAATAGATATTGCTGTTTAAAAATTTGTGCCCCATTATTGATTCAACCGCTGCCATAATATTGGAAAGTTGCCATGCCAAAATAGATCCAAGCAATACACCAATCACACTACCAATTAATCCAGAAAGCACACCATACCAAATAAAAATGCGTTTTATTAGACGATTAGTCGCCCCGAGTGTTTTTAAAATAGCAATATCACGTTGTTTATCTTTTACCGCAATAACCAGCGTCGACACAATATTAAAACAAGCCACACCAATAACCACAATCATCGCTAAATACATAATTTGTCTAATCATTTGAATATCACGATACATGAAGCCAAAGGTATGTTCCCAACTGTTAAAACTAAGATCTTCTTCCAGATTCAATATTGCATGGCCAATAATAGCACTAGCTTGATAGACATTATCAACATTAAGCATTAAACCCGTGACACTGTCACCAATGGCGAGTAACTTTTGTGAATCAGCTAATGGTAATAATGCAACATTGTTACTTAACGTACCACTTAGATCTAAAATACCGTGTACTTGCAAACGAACACGACGAGGAGGCTTAAGTTGCTCAGGATTGTTTGATACAGGAATAAGTAAGGTAACCCACTGACCTTCATAAACCGCTAACGATTTAGCCAATCCGGCCCCTAAAATGATTTGTTGGCTATCAGCTTTAAAATCTTGCCATTTATTATTAAGGACATAGCTAGGTAAAGAACTAATTTTCTGTTCCTGTTCAGGATCAAGTCCTTGTACTTCAACGGCACCAAGCTTACTTCCATTTTCAATCAATCCGGTAAAGCTAACGTAAGGCGTCACCGATAATATATTTTTATTTTCTTGTAACTCGGTTTGTACCTGTTGCCAATTATCTAAATTGCCATATTGTGAATAAATTTGCCCATGTGGTACTACCGATAACACCCGATCGTTAAGTTCTCGTTCAAAACCATTCATGGCGCTTAAACCAATAATCAATGCGGCAATACCGATAGCAATGCTCAAAGTTGAAATAATTGATATCAACGAAACCATGCCACTTTTACGGCGACCTTTACGAAATTTAATGGCTGTAATTAATGATAAATTCATGTTTAATTATCCATTCACCCTTAATTAACAGAATTACTGGCAGATAACTGGCCATCACTCATAATCAACTGCTGATCAAGTTTGTTCGCTAAAACTAAATCATGAGTTACGACTAAAAACGCCGTGCCGTGTTCACGGTTAAGTTTGATTAACAGATCAAAAATGGCATCAGCGGTTGATTTATCTAAGTTACCAGTAGGTTCATCGGCCATCACTAACGCCGGATTATTTATCAATGCCCTGCCTATTGCCACTCGTTGACGTTCACCTCCAGATAATTCTGCTGGGCGGTGATTAGCTCGTTTAACTAAATTCACCGACTCTAACATTGCCATAGCGCGTTTTTTAGCCTCATTTGGTGAAGTACCGGCAATTAATAACGGCATCGCCACATTTTCCAATGCGGTAAAGTCAGGAAGAAGATGATGAAACTGATATACGAAACCAATTTCTTGATTACGTAAATGTGCTTTTTCTTGTTCTGATAACCGATTAAGTTGTTGTGATTTAAATATAATTTCACCTGAAGTTGGTTTGTCTAATCCACCCAATAAATGCAATAATGTACTTTTTCCAGATCCTGAGCTACCAATAATAGCGAGTAATGATTGCGGATAAATATCAAATGAAACATTTTTTAGTACTTCAGTGACCATTTTGCCTTCTTTATAGGTTTTATAAAGATTTTTAGCCGAAAGAAGTGGCTGTAAATTATTCATAACGTAAAGCCTCCGCTGGTTGAATATTGGCTGCACGGTAGGCAGGATAAAGTGTTGAAATTAGTGATAACATAAGTAATCCGAAAATAATAAATACTATCTGTGAAGGCTCAACCAAACTAGGTAATTCAATACCAGCAAAGGATAATCCAAGCACTGACATCAATTCATTAAGATATGAAGCCAGTAACAGTCCTATAGCACTACCAAGTAAAGTACCAATGACACCAGAACTAGCACCTTGAATAATAAAAATCAGCATAATTTTAAAACGTGACAAGCCTTGCGTTTTTAAAATCGCCACTTCTCCTTGTTTTTCCATAACCAACAAACTTAATGAAGTAATAATGTTAAAAGCTGCCACAATTACAATCAAACTAATCAATAAGCCCATTACATTTTTTTCCATCTTGATTGCTTGAAACAATTCACCACGTTTAGCTCGCCAGTCAGTAAAAACTAAATCATCGGGTAACGAACGGTTAGTTACAGATGCGATTTCCAGTGGATGTGTTAAAAATAATCGCCAGCCACTAATATTATTCGCTGGATAGCGTAATAAATTTTTGGCATCAGATTGATTGATATAGATTAACGCTTGGTTAATATCATGATTGACCGAAAATAAACCACTTATAGTAAACAAACGTTGTGAAGGAATGCGTCCAACTGGTGTTATCTGGCTAGCATCAGTAACCATTAAGCGAATTTTGTCACCAACCAATACACCAAGTTGATTAGCCAATGTCTGTCCCAGTATCACATTATAGCTACCCGCTTGTAATGAATCGATTGAACCTGTATAAACATAATTTTCTATTGGATCATGATCCTCTGCGGTGATACCCATTAAGGTACTAACCGTAATACTTTGTTGACTTTGTAGTACCACATCACCGGTAATTATTGGCGTAATTCGTTCAACGCCTGGGATATTTTCAAATTGTTTAGAATCAATGACTGTTGTATCGATTCTTCCGGTTTTTGAAGTAATTTGCGCTTGAGGAAAAAACTTCAAGATACTATTTTGCATCTGATCTTCCAATCCATTCATTACCGACAAAACCACAATCAAACCGATAGAACCGAGCATGATGCCAATCATAGATAGCCAAGAAACAAAGCGACCAAACCCATCGGTTTTTTGCCCGTATACATAGCGTAAACCTATATAAAATACTAATGGACGAAATATTTTTGACATAATAGTTATAAAGTACCTAAAGTTTTCAATTAAGTTTAACCAGTTAAATTTTAACTGCTTATCATACAGGATTAAACAGTTATAGAAAACAACCATATAATTACGTTATAATCTTAGGCTAACTTTGTCGCAATTATCTATTATTCTAACATGTCAAAAACATACAATATTTCTAACATTATTCCTAAAAAATCAGGTGAAGTAAAACAAGTCGGTCAACTTGTAGGTTCTTCCCTATCTCAATTTTGTGCACAGGCTATTGCTGCACACAATGGTTTAGTAGTGATTGTTACAGATGACATGCAACAAACAACTCGGCTTCATGAAGAGTTGAAACAATTTTCAACTTTTCCATCGATTTTTTTCCCCGATTGGGAAACACTACCTTATGATAGTTTTTCACCGCATCAAGATATTGTTTCCGAGCGGCTATCTTGTCTTTATCAACTTGGTCATTTAACTAAGGGTGCCTTAATCCTACCAATTAATACTCTTATGCAAAAAGTATGTCCACAAAACTACTTAGGTGGGCATGTATTTATGATGAAGAAAGGCTTAGCCATAAGTCGTGAGAATCTGCGATTACAACTTGAAAATGCCGGTTATCGTTCAGTCAGTCAAGTTATGGAGCATGGTGAATATGCTACTCGCGGTGCGCTATTTGATATCTACCCAATGGGCAGTGAGAAACCATATCGTATCGACTTTTTTGATGACGAAATAGATAGTATTCGCACTTTTGATGTTGAAAGTCAGAGAACACTCGATGAAATTAATGAAATTCAACTTCTTCCAGCCCATGAGTTTCCTTTTGATAAAACATCCATCGAATTATTTCGTAGTCAATGGCGAGAGCAATTTGAAGTAAGACTCGATCCTGAAAGTATCTATCAACAAGTCAGTAAAAATATTTTACCTACAGGTATCGAATATTGGCAGGCACTATTTTTTAACGAACCACTCACGCCACTATTTTCTTACTTTTTATCGAATACGTTGATCATTAACACAGCCAATATTGAACAATTTGCTAATAAATATTGGCAAGATATTACGCAACGTTATGAGAGTCGCAAAGTCGATCCAATGCGACCACTGTTAACACCAACGATAATTTGGACAAAAACCGATGAAATCTTTGCTCATTTTAAACAATACCCTCGAATCACAATATCACATACTGAAATTAGTGAATCGAACAGAAGTATTAATTTACCTTTTAGTTTATTGCCAGAGATTGCGATCCAAATTCAGCAAAAACAACCTTATTTACATTTTCAGCAATTTACTCAAGATTTCCATGGTAAAATCATTTTTTCAGTTGAATCGGAAGGCCGTAAAGATGCCTTACAAGAGATCTTAGGCAGAATACGAATACACCCGACAACTATCTCTCAGCTTGATGAATTAGCCAATACCGAAAATCGCTATTTTTTAATGATCGGTGCCAGTGAACAAGGTTTTATCAATCAACAACAAAATTTCGCTTTTATCACTGAAAATGAATTATTAGGTCGTAGGGTTATTCGGCGAAAAAAAGAGAGCAAACAGGCGATCAATACCGATAGTTTAATTCGTAGCTTAGCCGAATTAACCCCTGGCAAACCAGTGGTACATTTAGAACATGGTGTAGGTCGTTATGCTGGTTTAACAACATTAGAGACCGGTGGTATAACAGCCGAGTATCTTATCTTGCTCTATGCGAATGAAACTAAACTCTATGTACCGGTTTCATCACTAAATTTAATTAGCCGTTATTCAGGTGGCGATGAAGATAATGCTCCACTAAATAAATTAGGAACGGATACATGGAGTAAGGCACGACAAAAGGCTGCCGAAAAAGTACGAGATGTTGCCGCTGAATTACTTGATATTTATGCTGAACGAGAAAGCAAGCCTGGCTTTGAATTTAAACAAGATCGTGAACAATATGAGCTGTTTTGCCAAGCTTTTCCATATCAAGAAACCGACGATCAACAAAATGCCATTGGCGCAGTTATTGGTGATATGTGTTCACCTTACGCAATGGATCGATTAGTCTGTGGTGATGTTGGTTTTGGTAAAACCGAAGTGGCTATTCGTGCCGCATTTTTAGCAGTGATAAACCATAAACAGACCGCCGTATTAGTTCCGACCACATTACTGGCTCAGCAACATTATGAGAGTTTTTGTGATAGATTTGCCAATTGGCCAATCCGTATCGAAAGTTTGTCTCGCTTTAAAACTGCTAAACAGCAGCAAGCCATTATTCAAGAACTTGCTGAAGGTAAAATCGATATTGTCATCGGTACCCATAAATTATTACAAGAAGATGTAAAATGGCAAGATTTAGGCTTATTGATTGTTGATGAAGAACATCGCTTTGGTGTTCGTCAAAAAGAACGAATCAAAGCAATGCGCGCCAATATCGACATACTTACTTTGACCGCCACTCCAATCCCACGTACCCTAAATATGGCAATGAGTGGTATGCGTGATCTATCAATTATTGCCACACCACCTGCGCGTCGATTAGCTGTAAAAACCTTTGTTCGAGAATCTGATGATTTAGTCATTCGTGAAGCAATTCTACGGGAAATTCTCCGTGGTGGTCAGATTTATTATCTACACAATGATGTCTCGGATATTGAAAAAGTGGCAGAAAAACTAACGGAATTGGTACCTGAAGCTCGTGTTGCTATAGGCCATGGTCAGATGCATGAACGTGATCTTGAGCGAGTTATGAATGATTTTCATCACCAACGATTCAATTTATTAGTATGTACAACTATTGTCGAAACAGGAATCGATATTCCTAATGCCAATACGATTATTATCGATCGTGCTGATAAATTTGGTCTTGCACAATTACATCAATTGCGAGGTCGAGTTGGGCGTTCGTATCATCAAGCCTATGCTTATTTATTGACACCACATCCAAAATTATTAACTAAAGATGCTAAAAAACGCCTTGACGCTATTGCTAGTTTAGAAGATTTAGGTGCTGGATTTGCCTTAGCCACCCATGATCTTGAAATACGAGGTGCCGGTGAGTTACTTGGTAGTGATCAAAGTGGTCAAATTGAAACAATAGGTTTTAATTTATACATTGAATTACTTGATGATGCGGTTAAATCACTTAAAGAAGGCAAAGAGCCTACCCTCGAATCACTACTTAATAATCAACAAACTGAAGTTGAATTACGGTTACCAACGCTGATTCCAGATGATTTTATTCCTGACGTTAATACCAGATTATCACTATATAAACGAATTGCGAGTATTGAAAACCTAGATGAACTTACCGATATACAAGTTGAAATGCGAGACCGTTTTGGTCAATTACCCGATCCAGTGCTATTTTTATTAGAAACGACTAAAATCCGCTATCAAGCAAGTAAATTGGGCATTACAAAAATCGAATATGGTGAAAAAGGCGGCTTTATAGAATTTGGCTCTAACAACAAAATTGCGATAGATTATTTAATCGAAACGATTCAAAAATCGCCAAAAAATTATCGCCTAGAAGGAACAAATCGATTAAAATTGCTTAAATCTGATTTACAGCGAGTTGATCGCATTGATTATATTAAAAATTTATTAGCTGATTTTGCCGAGCATCAAGAAAAATAGCTAAAAATATAACAGAATATAAAGAGTAAAAATGAAAAAGACGACACTGGCTGTTGGCGTTATCGCTATATTAGGTTTAAGTTATGTCGGTATTGCCTGGCATACAGGAAACCTAATTGAAAGCAATCTTGATAAATCATTAACGCAAGTTGCTGAGCAATTTAACAATAGTCAAAATGTGTTTAAAATCAACATCAGCCATTCTAATGATGAAAAACAGCTATTTTCAACCAAAACTCATATTAATATGACCCTATCTTCCAAAGATGGCAGTTTTGCTGATGTTTTAACGCTAGCTGATAAAGATTTCACAATCCATCATGGTCCATTACCAATCGCAGCCTTAAAACAAGGCATATTTTCACCGCAAATGGCTTGGGTGGAATATGAAACTAGCGAAGAATCTAATCCATTATTATGGAAGACTAATGGTAATCGCCCCTTTATTACTGGTTATATTAGTTTAGATTATAGTAATAATATAATTATAAAACTTTTCAGCAGGAAAATAATTCATCATAGAGAAACAGATAATCATATTAAATTCGAATCCGAATTAGGCAATGGTAATTTCACATTTATTAGTAATATTGATTCGGCTATCCCTTCGATAACACTAAATTTAGATAGATTTCACACTAAAAAATCAGTTCAATATATTACATTAGATAAGCTTCACATTGATCTTGATGGCGAAAAACAGTCAAATATGATTCGTTATAATTTGAATTTAGATTCTTTAAAAACTAATTTAAAAGATATTTACTTCAATTATGAATATGACTATGACAAACCTGATAACAATACCTTTTTAATTGAAAATTTAAAAGCAAATGGGATTATTGATTACGTTAATCAAAATATAACTTTAAATACTAATCTTGATAAATTCAGCTTAATGGCTGAATCAGATGAACAACTACCCTCTACTAAATTAGACAAACTATCTATTAAGCAAAAAATCGATTTAAGTGATACTCGCGTTCTTAATGGCTCGTTCACTTGCAGTGTTGACTCAATCTTATATGGACAACAGAACTTAGGTAATGCAAATATAGATATAGATTATCAAGGTATAGATAAAGCACTGTTTGGTGATGGATTCATAAATGGAGATGCTATAGATAATCAATCTATTCACAGTAAAATTGAACTTAAACAACTAAATTGGCACAATCTTGATGGTGATATCAATATTAGTGGCATAACGACTATCAACAATTTTGATAACACCATGTTAGACGATGACAATTTAAATAGAATCAATAGTTTTAAATTAAATATTGATGCACCACTTAAAGTCTTAGCTCGTAGCTATGCTCAATTTCATCATCCTGAAAATAATGAACTAACTGAACAACAACTTAACGAATCGAAACAAATCGTTAAAAATCTATACCAACAGATATTAAATAATTCACCACTATTCAAATATAATAAAGGTGACGAACAAGGAATATTTACTAATATTGATATCCCTAACAACAGTGGCCAAGCTAACGTTAATGGTGATATTTTTAACAAAGATGATATGCTTAGTCTATTTTAAACTAGCTTAGTCATAATTTAACTAAATCATATTTTAATGAAATATATTTTATAAATAATTTAAAGAAAATAGAAGGTAAGAGAGTAAACATGAAGAAAAGTACACTGGCAATTGGCGTTATTGCAATATTAGGCCTTGGTTATGTTGGTATAGCTTGGCATACAGGCAATGTAATTGAAGCTGAGTTAGATAACACATTAAAAAACATAACAAAACAAGTTAATAATTTACAGAATGATGTTGAAGTACAAATCACCCATTCTAATGATGAAAAAGGTATTTTTTCAACTAAAACACATATAAAAATTATAGCTCAGCCAGATGATGCATTCGATCCTATTACACTATACGACGATGATATCATTATTCATCATGGCCCATTCCCACTAGCAGCCTTAAAACAAGGTACTTTTTCGCCACAAATGGCGTGGCTTGAGTATCAAGGTACAGAAAAATCTAACCCAATTTTATGGAAACTTGCTGGTAACCGGTCATTTGTAAATGGGCATATCAATTTGTCTTATTCTAATAATCTAACCTTTAATATGACCACCCAACCGCTTGTTTTGAGTGATGAAGATCTTATTTTCCAATTTCTTGAAGGTAAGCTTGAACTAGGCCAAATAAATTATGAGGTGTCTAGCAACCTAGACAATGAAAAACCTTCTTTTTCAATATTTATTGATAATTTAAATTATAAAAGACACGATGGTGATGAGATTCAACTAAAAAATTTAAAAGTTATTAATAAAATTGATTATCAAAATTATTTCTTCGAAGCACAAAATAGAGTTGATGATTTATTTATTAATTTAAAGACTAATACCAACAAACCAACAATTGTGCTTAAAAATTTTGTAATGGACTATAAACTTGCCAATAAAACAACTGGCCTTGAAGGTAATATGGATATTGCAATTGATGCCTTTAATTACGGCAAGCAACAAATGGGAAATGGTACTCTTGAACTTAATGTTCAAGGGTTAGATAAATCATTTTTAGACGATTATACGCAAATATCTTGGTTATTAGATTCAGCTAATAACTCAAACATCACCAATACTAAAATAGACATTAAAAAATTTCATTGGCACAATGCTTCTGGTGATTTCAACTTTAGTGCATTAGTTGATATTGCTAACCTTAACCAAATGACAATTTATGATAGAGACATTGACAAAATTAACCAACTTTCAATAAATCTTGAAGCACCATTTGCTGTAATGGCAAGATTTATGTCACAAATAGAAGCTCCTGAGTCAGAACAAATAACCGACAATCAGCTGCAAAAAACAAACAATAATTTACAATTAATGACACAAATGGCACTGAGTACTTCGCCATTAGTCACCTTTAAAAAAGGTAATACCTCTGGTATATTTAGCGAACTTGATTACTCAAAATCAAAAGATCAAGTAACTATCAATGGCAATAAAATTAGCAAACAAGAATTTCTTAACAATTTAAACTTCTAATCTAAAAAATTCCGCCTATCATCAGGCGGAATACCATTTAAAACACAATTTAATGAGCCAAAACTTATATGAACAAAAACTCTTCTGCCGTGCCTGAAAATCAATTTAAACGATCAATGAAGACTCGCCACTTAATCATGTTATCACTAGGTGGTGTTATAGGAACTGGATTATTTTTTAATACTGGTTATATCATTGCTACTGCTGGTGCTATCGGTGCAATTATTGCTTATTTAATTGGTGCAATTGTTGTCTATTTAGTTATGCTTTGCTTGGGTGAGCTGGCTGTCGCGATGCCTGAAACGGGCGCATTTCATACTTATGCATCAAAATTTATTAGTCCTGCAACGGGCTATACGGTTGCTTGGCTCTATTGGTTAACCTGGACTGTAGCATTAGGATCAAGTTTTACTGCGGCCGGTTTATGTATGCAATACTGGTTACCTCAAGTATCAGTTTGGATTTGGTGCTTAGTTTTTTGTGTAGTCATTTTCTTGTTAAATATTATTACCGCACAATTTTTTGCTGAAAGTGAATTTTGGTTTTCCATTATTAAAGTGATTACCATTATTGTATTTATCATCGCTGGTAGTGCGGCTATCTTTGGTTTTATTCCAATGAAAAATAACTTACCTGCGCCATTTTTGCATAATATTACTGAACATGGCTGGTTTCCTAATGGTATTATTCCGATTGTTATGACCATGGTATCAGTGAACTTCGCATTTTCAGGAACAGAACTTATCGGTATAGCCGCTGGCGAAACCCATCAACCAGAAAGAACCATTCCCTTAGCGATTAAAACCACTATTCTACGATTGATTATCTTTTTTGTTGGTACCATTTTTGTGTTAGCTGCCCTGCTACCAATGGAACAAGCAGGAGTTATTAAAAGTCCATTTGTCGAAGTATTTGAAAGTATCGGTATACCTTATGCTGCTGACATTATGAATTTTGTTATCTTAACTGCCATTTTATCCGCAGCTAACTCTGGATTATATGCTTCTGGTCGTATGTTGTGGTCGCTATCTAATCAGGGTACATTACCAAAATGCTTTGGTAAATTAAATCCAAAAGGTATCCCAACTACTGCTATTGCGGTTAGTATGATTGGTGGTTTATTAGCACTGTTTTCCAGCGTTATTGCACCAGATACTGTGTTTGTAGGCTTAACGGCAATTTCAGGATTTGCCGTCGTTGCTGTTTGGTTAAGTATTTGTGCCTCACATTACTTTTTTAGAAAACAATTATCTACCTCTGAAATACAATCTCTAAAATATAAAGCACCTCTTTATCCATTAGTGCCTATTTTAGGGTTTATATTATGTTTAATTGCTTGTATTGGACTGGCTTTCGATCCTGAACAACGGATTGCTCTTTATTGTGGTATTCCATTTGTAGTGGTTTGCTATATCGCCTATCATATTACCCGAGCTTATCAACAACGAGAAAATCGATAATGTCAAAAGAAAATCCTATATCGCAGTTATTAAACCAAAATAACTACGTAATTATTGACGGTGCTTTAGCAAGTGAGCTACAGCGCCGTGGTTGTGATCTTAATGATAGCTTATGGTCAGCTAAAGTATTAATTGAACAACCCGATCTTATTAGACAAGTTCATTTTGATTATTTTAACGCAGGGGCAGATTGTGCTATTACCGCTAGTTATCAAGCGACACCATTAGGTTTTGCCCAAAAAGGGATATCACTTGCCGAATCAATAAATTTGATTAAACAAAGTGTAACATTAGCTCAACAAGCCAAACAACAATATCTAGATCAAATTAAGTCAGATAAGTTATTAGTTATCGCTGGTTCGGTAGGGCCCTATGGAGCCTATTTGGCAGACGGTTCAGAATATACTGGCAATTATCAACTCAGTGAAAATGAATTTATCGATTTTCATCAGGCCAGAATGCAAGCACTCATTGAGGCAAAAGTTGATATTTTAGCTTGTGAAACCCTACCCAACTTTGTTGAAATAACAGCGTTAGCTAAATTGCTACAACATTATCCCACAATGACAGCATGGTTTTCGTTAACGTTAAAAGATGCAAATCACCTTAGTGATGGAACTCCACTTGTCGAAGTGATTGATTATCTAAATCAGATTGATCAGGTAGTTAGTATCGGTATTAATTGCATTGCTTTAGAAAAGGTCTCTCTGGCATTAACCAAATTACAAGCACTAACAGCGAAACCCTTAATTGTTTATCCTAATTCGGGCGAGCAATATGATCCAACCACTAAACAATGGCACAAAGATCATCAACATAATTGTACCTTTGATAATCAATTGCCAGTTTGGATCAAGTTAGGAGCAAAATTGATTGGTGGCTGCTGTCAAACAACTCCAAATGATATTGCACAAATTGCTCACTATTTAAAAGCAGCTAATTAAGTATAATCGATAGTTTACATTTATAGCTTTAGACCAATAAATCAGCACCGCTAATTAAATCGATAAGATTAATTAACGGTGTTTTTTATATAATTATGAGTTTTATAACCTAAAAAACCCCTCTCCTCAATTTTTTTGCTTCAAAAAAGTGCTTTCCTCAAAATTTTTTCAGCCACATTTAATAACATAGTATTCATCGGTCCCATCGAGCATCGGAATTACTATAATAAGTAGAATTTTATCTCAACTTTGTTAGTTTAGTTTGTACTCTATTCAATATTAGCATGGCGATTTTTCATTAATTCTGGTGTCTGTTGCAATTCTGTCATTAGACTGTAAACAATGCTGTCATAAGTGAGTAATGATAGTTGTTCAAACGTACTGCCCATGGGTTGATTTAGTTCAAGCACTTTTATTGGAATCGCCACAATATTATCCGCTAACTTAGCTAAGCTAGAGTTACCATTGGTAGTAAATAATATTATTTTAACGCCAAGTGCTTTTGCTTGATTAGCATAAGCAATTAAGCTTTTGGTTTCACCGGAACTCGATCCTAAAATTAATAAATCACCGACATTTGCTTTTGGTTTACTAATTTCAGTTATCAAACTAACATTCAAGCCCAAATGCATTAATCGATTAGCAAATGCCCCAATCATTAATCCAGAGCGGCCTGTCCCAGCAAGAAAGATGTGTTTTGCTGCAATAATGGCATTTTTAAATTGGCTAAGTTGTTCCTCATTGATGGAGCTTACTTGTGCTGATATTTCAGTTAATATTTTTGATAATACATCTTTAGTATCCATTATTATTTCCCTATTTGATTGCCGCTTTTAATCTTTCTATATTGCTTTCGAGCGGATTATTGTTAAAGATAAATCCACCCGATACGATACTGTTTGCGCCAGCCGCAACACATGACGATATGTTTTGATCGTTAATATTGCCATCAACCTGAATATCGTAATGGTAATTACCGATTTGCTTTAAACTTTTTAATTGTTCTATTTTTTGTAAGGTAAAAGGTAAAAAACTTTCATTTTTTTGGCCTGGATTGACGGTCATAACTAAAACCTGATCGACCTGAGGTAATAAGAGCTTCAGATTTTCAACTGGTGTACAAGGGTTTATGGCTATACCGACTTTAATATTACTATTTTTGATTTTATTAATAATATATGAATGATGCGCTGTCGCTTCATAATGAAAGGTAATAATATCAGCTTTAGCATCGATAAAATCAACTATAGCTAATTCAGGTCTTTCAACCATTAGATGGCAATCTAAAATAAAATCAGTATGCGCTTTTAGATTTTTAACAAAGCTAGCGTTAAAGCCTAGATTTGGTACATAATGATTATCCATTACATCAATATGTAGTTGGCGAATACCTAAAGTTTGTAGATTTTCTAGAGTTTCTTTGATCTGATAAAGATCAGAATTAAATAGTGATGGAGACAGTATCATAATTATCTCCTTTTATTAACAACCCATCAGCATAAAATTAACATTACGTTTCCTTTCACGTAGTGCATCCCAATCGACAAAATAAATTCGTCCTAACTGCCCTAATAACGGTTGACCATCTTTAATAATTAATACAATTGAAAAATGACCAAACAGTGATGATTTGATATGAGCATCGGTATTTAACATAACCCATTTTTCAGCTGGATAATTAGGATCACTAAGACTTAAACCAAATTCAACATGCTTTGGACCTGGTGAGTTATATTGATTTTCGCAGGTCATCCGTGGAGCAATTTTTTCTAATGTATTGTTGATATCCACTTGCAGAAATTCATCACCAAAAAAATTGGTATCATGCATGCATTCTTCAAAAAAAAGTGAACATGTTGTATGGCTAGTAGCTATAGTTAATTGACCATTTTGGATATTGGATTGCTTTACAAACTGTTTTAATTGCTCGGTTATATCGTGGTATGAATGTCTACCTGCAACTGTGTTAATTTCAATGGCATGATGAATAATATTCATAATAGTTCATTCCTTGTTATAGCCCCATCTACTTTGTAGTTAAACTTCACAAAATAAATGAGGCGATCATTATCAATACTTAAAATTGAATTTAAATTAAATAGCTAAACGCTTTTTCAATTCAGCAAAAAATTCATTTAATCCAACACCAGTAAGTAGTGGTAATCCATTAATTACTTTCGCTTTAATTGAATCAGGTACAATCGTTGTGCTTACAACTACATCATAAGAGTCAATCTTATTAAGTTCATCAGCAATCTTAGATTGATAGATTTTTACCTGATCTGTTAATTTTTCATCACTAAGCCATTTATTCACTTTGCTTACTGCGATAGTTGAAGTTGCATGCCCTGCACCACACATGATAAGTAAATTCTTCATATGATTATTTCCTTTTAATACATTTCAATTTTTTTGATTTTGTTGATATAGATAAGTAAGCAAAGAATAACTAGCGCTAAACCAATTAAACCAATAAAACCAAGATGGGTTAACAATAGTACGAATAAGGTTACTGGCCATAATCCACATAAAATCACAGTAACAATACCAGCAGTCCCTACATCGTAATTAGCCAAATGGAATACATCAGTAATAACTGGAGCAAGCCATGTTGCCATATATAAGCAGACGACCAAATAGATGGTGCCACCTAAAATTGAACGAATAATATTACCTTTGAAAAACGGTACCATTAAACAGATGCCAAAGGCATAGAAAGCTAAATCACCGAAAGGTAGCACTTTATTACCCGGTAAAATTAAGGCTAATAATAATGAAACTGGCACCATAATTAACGCAGTTGCCATTACCGCAGGATGACCAACAGTTAACGCAGCATCCATACCGATGTTAACTTGTTTGCCATTGAGTTTTTTACTGGTAAATTCACGAGCAGCATCAGCAACAGGAAGTAAGCCTTCCATAAACATAGCGACCATTTTCGGCATAATTTTCATGATTGCCGCAGTTGAAATCGCTAATTTACCAATTTGTGGAACATCGTAATTAGCTAAGATACCAACAACAATACCGATGATTAAACCAATTACCACTGTATCACCGAAAATCCCAAATCGTTTGGTTAATGTTTCTGAATCAGCATTTAATTTGTTTAGTCCTGGAATACGGTCAAATATCCAATTTAATGGGATTGCAACAATTGCCCCTGATAACGCCATAAGGTGAGTAACGGCAATACCCGGATATCCAAAGAATGAACTAATTGGTTTTTGTAAAAGATCAGCCAAAAACCATTGCAACATTACAGCAGTGATACAACCAATAATACCAACCCAATATTCACCGGTTACTGAATAAGCCACCAAGCCGAGGAAAATTGCAAACCAGAAGTTCCAAATATCAACATTTAACGTTCTAGTCCAACCGAGTGAAATAAATAAAAAGTTAATAATTAATGAAGCTGGAATGAGTAACAATCCCAATGTGGTTGAGAAAGCTAACGGACCACCTACTCCACAACCAATATCCATGATGCTTAATGACGTTCCATATTGCTCACCCATTTTTTGAATCGCAACACCTAATGTATCTGATAATAAACCAATAACTAAACCAAGACCGACAATACCAATACCGACGGTAATACCAGACATTATCGCTTTGGAAAAGCTAACTCTGAAAAACAAGGCGATAATAAAAATGATGATAGGTAAAAAAACGACCCCACCTAAATTTATTAGCCATTGAAAAATATTAATGACACTATCCATTTGTAACTCCTTAATAAAAATAATCCATCCTATTTAACACCAGCGCTATTTAAAATAGAGATAAATTCGTTAGTTGATTGACATTGTTCTAGTAATTTTATTTGTTCCTCATTTTGAAATAAGCCGATTAAATTTTGTAAATTCTCAACTTGTTCATGTGCTTGCTTCATTGCTAACATGAAAATAAATTTGACTGGTATTTGCTCTTTATCATCGGTCATACCAGAAAAAATCACTGGATTTTTTAGTGATGCAAAACAAATTTGTGATTGATTCACTTTTGAGGAATCGGTGTGGGGAATTGCAAAACCAATCGAATTAACTAATAAACCTGTAGGGTATTGCTGTTCTCTTTCTAAAATACCTGTTAAATAATCTTGTTTAACAATGCCATGTGACAATAACATTTGTGCCATTGTGGTTAAGATCTCTTCTTTGGTTTTTGCCTCAATGTTAAATAGGCATAAATGTTGATCAAAGTACATTCTTGATTCCTCTTTGATTATCCAAAAATTGTTTAAGTTGTTTAAAATTTGTGAGATTTTTTAAGGATGAAATTGCTTGTTTATTTGAAACAATTTCATAAATTTCGGTAAAAACGTCATTAATGCTATTGATATTGTCTTCGGAAAGACTAACCATAATAATAATACTGACATCAATCATGCCCCATTTTATTGGTCGTTTGAGGGTCATAATTGAGATACTCGATTTAATAACAAACATTGGCGAACCATGCGGTAAAGCAATACCGTTTTCGATTGAAGTGTCGCCGATTTCTTCTCGATATAAAACTGAGTCACGATAGTTTTTAGTCACTAAGCCTTTATCTTCTAACTTACTTATCAGCAAATTAAGACAGTCACTTTTATGTTGAATATCAACATTTAATTCAATTAAATCCGCATTGACAAATTTGGCGGTAGATGGGTAATAATTACCTTTGTCTGAAAAATCGGATTGTTTATTCAAGACATAGTTAGCGTAAGCTTGAATAATATTTTGATAGTCTTGTTTGTTCAACAAAGATGATATTTTGACCATCGGTTTATTAATATTTTTGATATCAAGAGTGGTGATGATCAAGTCGACATTACTAAGCTTAGTCGAATTCAGTTTAGCCACAGAATACACTTCAATATTATCTTTAGATGGCAAAAATTTGCGGACTTTATTTAAGATTAAATTTGATGATGAACATCCATATTGACAAATAATAACAATGTTATTGGCATCAGCGGCTTTATCTAAGGCTATTTGGAAATGAATCAATAAAAATGAAATTTCATGATCATTTAAATGAATATCAAATTTACGTTCTAAGTCTGAAAGTGCATACCATAACACACTAAATAATTTCGAATATTCCTGTTTTATTTCATCTAATATTGGATTAATAATACGAATTTGCTTTTGTAACCGAGTAATCATCGGTGGAAAATGCGACAATAATGAGTGAAATAATTTGCCATCACCAGAGAGATCGACACTTTCAATATCGCCTATTTTTTTGATGATCCTACGAATAATTTGCTCATAAAAACTATCATCAACAATGACATTTTCATCAATAATGCGATGAGCAAAAAACAATTTGCTTAGGTATTTAATATCATTGGTCGAAAACGTCACAGTAAAAGTTAACTCTAACGTTTTAGCCAGTTCCGAGGCAATCAAATAAGATTGCATATATCGGATATGATTAAATAAGAAATCACTCTCTTCAGGAATTGAATAACCTAAACACAATCTTTTTAGCTGAATGGTGATGGATATCAGTAATGAAGATAAATAATGTTCCGAAGATTGTACGACTACCGATTCAAAACGTTCAAATAATAACTGAGTTATCTGTTCAAAAGAGTCATCGCCAATAAATGATTTCATCAATTGATTGAGATAATAATCATCTTGTTTATGAATATACAAAGATAAGAAATGTTTAATCGCTCGTTGAATTTGATTTTCATTACCGTCAACATAAATTCCTTTATGAGTGACATTTAATAGAATATTTTCTTGCTCAAGAGCCCGATTAATAAATTCAATATCTTTGTGTAACGATGTTTTACTGACTAAATAATCATCCGATAATTGTTCCAGTGATACTGATTCACTTTTAAGTAAACAGCGTTTGACGATATCTAATCGACGGTATTCAGGACTTAAGCGTCGTGATTTTTGATTAAAATAGCTATGACTATTTTTTTGTTCTAAATAGCTAATAATCGGCTCAATATCGGTTTTTTCACCTACTAGCATTAGCCCTTTACGGGGAGACTTTTCGATTCGAATATCCGTATTCGGTACCGTTATTAACTGTTCATTTAGTTTTTCAATATCGTAATATACCGTTTTAGTTGAAATAGATAATTTTGAACTAAAAAAAGCAGCCGGTTTAAATTCCGATTGGCTAAAAAGTAGTTTAAGTAATTTGATTTGTCTTTCCATTACTCAACTCCTTTTTCTAATTGTTGTTGCAATACATTCATAACTTGATGATTTAAAGTATAGTTAGTTAAATAAATAAGACGATTACATTTTTTTCCAGATTAATCTGGAATAGAATGTGATCTTAATCAATGTAAAATGATGGGATTGACTGAATATCAAGCTTAAGATGGGGTATTTGTTGTAATAATGTAGATAATCAATAATAGGTAGATATTGAAATAGAAACTTATGCAGAACGTAACATCTTAGGCTAAATACCAAAACGTTTTTTGAAATAATGGGTATAACCAAGCTGATTGGGCGATATGTTGGCTTTACAGAGGAATATTTATCACCTGCCAATGCCACCAACCGCATCCCGTCGGTGCATCAGGATCATACATGGTCAATACTAAACTTTTAGCATTAGTTGGAACATTCAGCCATTCAATTTGCGGTGAGATGTTATCGCCAATACAACCAAATTGATTGGCAATAAATTTACTAGTAAATCTATCTTTAGCTAATTTTGGAATGATTAATTTAAACAATTAAAAGGTACAAACATCACCAAGCTTAATAATAATGGTTTAAAGTTTTTTGCTATAAACATATTGTTTCCTTTTTTATTAACATATGAATGTTTAACAATAAACCATTATTAACTAACAATCAGCCAATTTAGGTACAAATTAGCTTAACTTTATTTTTTCGTTGCTAATACCCTTTCAACTGTATCAACAATAGCTTGAGTTTGTGAGTCAATTTCAATATTTACTTCATCACCAATCTTTTTACTATCTAGAGTGGTAATCGCTAATGTTTCAGGAATTAGATGGATATTAAATTGATTATCTTTTACTTCTCCTACCGTTAAACTTGCACCATCTATACCAATAAAACCTTTGAATAAAACATATTTTATAAATCTTTCTGGTATAGCTAACGTCATTTGACAATTAGTTGCTGTTTTTTGGATGTCAATAATGGTGGCTCGACAAGATACATGCCCTGACATTACATGGCCACCAATTTCATCACCGTATTTTGCACTACGCTCAATATTAACCAAATCATTTAACTTTTTACTGCCGAGAGTTGTTAAGGCTAACGTTTCTTGCATAATATCAAAAGTAACCCAATCATCTTGAAAATCGGTCACGGTTAAACAACATCCATCGTTAGCAATGGATGCACCGATTTCGATATGTTGTGTTAATTTTGCTGGTAATTTTACCTTATAAGTACGTAATTTATCTTGATCGATGATATCAATAATTTGACCAACACCTTGAACGATTCCAGTAAACATTATTATAACCTTTATTATTCATCATGATTATCAGCTATTTTAGCGCAA
The DNA here is from genome assembly GCF_016101635.1 of Gilliamella sp. M0320. Classification (NCBI taxonomy): domain Bacteria; kingdom Pseudomonadati; phylum Pseudomonadota; class Gammaproteobacteria; order Orbales; family Orbaceae; genus Gilliamella; species Gilliamella sp. M0320. The sequence continues at coordinate 39,417 of NZ_JACFQD010000002.1, read as the reverse complement.
ACGATAAAAAAATAATAATGATTACAATCAAATGATTTTGGTTAACCTGCCTGATAAATGAAATAATTTACTCTGTAAAAAGATACCCATTTTATTAGTCTACTGATATGATCATGGTTAATTAATGATTTAAAGGTTTTCCATTTATGTTAAAACTTATTTTAGCTATTTCGGTCGGTTCAGTTGCTGGAGGCTTATTGCGCTGGTTTTTATCGTTAAAGTTAAATGTGATTGCTTTTACTATTCCGTTAGGAACCTTAGTTTCTAATTTAATTGCTGGTTATATTATCGGTTTTGCCATTGCCTTTTTTAATCACACGCCCCTATCCCCTGAATGGCGATTGTTAATAATTACTGGTTTTTGTGGTGGATTATCGACTTTTTCCACTTTTTCAGCTGAGATTGTTAATTTTCTTCAGGAAGGACGTTTTGGTTGGGGATTAACTACCATCGCGATTCATGTCGCAGGTTCAGTATTGATGACCTTTTTAGGTGTTTTAACCTATCAATATTTTCGCTCATGAAGATATATTACGCCATAATAATCTAAAAAATGAGCATAAATAGTATTTACAACCGTAAAATACTGTATTAATATACACTGTATAAGTAAACAGTATAGAGGTTATTATGCTTATTGAACATTCATCACCACAACTTATGGCTATAAATTTTGAAACACCTTTTCAACAAGTGTTGCAACAGCAGAGACCTTTATTACGTTCATTCAATAAAGAAAAAAAATGGCAATTATGGCTATCAGATCGTCCAATGTTAAAACGTTCATGGCTAAATATTGCCGGGCTTGATAAACAAAAAGTCGTACATTTGGCTAACTTAACTAATAATAATTTAGTCTCGACTATAGAAAAGGCATTACAAAGTAAAACCTGTAGTTATGTGGTTGCTTGTATTAACGATCTTAATGAGCAGGACAAACAACGTTTACAACAGGCCGTATTAACAAGCGATACATGTTTATTCTTAGTTCACGATGAACAAAGTCACCCAGCTATTCAATACCATTAATTTGAAAATTAACCTTTCAAATAAAAATAGTGTTTGGCATACCATTTAATTATTTTTTATTAACAGCCGTTGTTATAAAAAGACACTATCTAATGTGGTAGTGTCTTTTTTATTTATACTACTATCGTTAATGTTAAATCACCAAATAAGCTAAATTGTTTACTCTAGCAAAATATAAGTGAACTTTTATAAAAGTTGTTGAATCAAGTTAAACTGCTAGTTGGAATTGTAAGTTAAATGAGTGAAAAAAATTGTTAACCGAACTCAGAGCAATCAAGATTCGGTCATCGATTCATCTAGCGCTTCTTGTTTAGCTTGATTGATGATAGCTTTAACAATCCATTGTGAAAGATCTATCACTTGCTCACTCTCAAAGTTCCAAATATCTTTTAACACCATGAATATTTCAGAACCATATATGATTGAAATTGAGTAGATAACTTTATCAAAAAGCTCATCAGAAAATTGAGCTCTGAGTGGCTGCAATAAATTGGTAAGAATTTCCTTACGATTACCTCGCACAAGTTTTTTAGTCTTTTCCGTTATTTGTGACCGTTCATCTGCCCATTGTTTTAAAGAAAGGCTTAAAGCTGCACGTAATGTTCCTTCATGTTTTAACATTTGCGGCAAAGCAAAAGCTAAAAAATCATTTATCTGATCTTCGACATTTTCTCTATCTGATTGCCATAAGAATATTGGACTAAGTGATTGTTCAACAGCCGCTGATATTAAATCGGTTTTAGTCGGGAAATAGCGATAAGCAGTAGCTCTAGAAATACCTGTTCTATCTGATAATTCAGTAATGGATATATCTTTACCCTGCTCTAAAGCCTCAATCGCAGTTTCGATAAGACGATCGTAAGTTCTTTTTTTGGCCCCAGAATATTTCTTAGAATTCATTAAGCTATTTATATTCATATTTTTATTTATCGCCAGCTAGTAAACTTTTGTAAATTATACAACTTTTTTTAACATAACTATAATATTTAAAAAATTTTCAAAAAAATTTAAAAAAAATGAGACTAATGTCTCATTTTTAGCTTATAATTATCAAAGTAGTAATCGCTGATAGTTGAGTAAGAAGTATCGAGTTCTATTTTATCTGTTAAGGAGAAATAAATGGCATCGCATAATATGGTTTACTTAGTCGCGACACTAGACACAAAAGGAGAAGAGATTGTTTACGTCAAACATTTACTTAGTAAAAGAAATGTTGCAAGTAAAATAGTTGATATCTCCACTAAGCAACCGCATTCTTTTAATCACATTGCTGATATTAGCGCCAGTACTGTTGCTAAATATCATCCCGAGGGTGAAAAAGCGGTTTTTGTCACCGATAGAGGAAAGGCTATCGTTGCAATGGCTAATGCATTTAAACAATTTTTAATAGCGCAAAATGATGTTGACGCTATCCTCGGTTTAGGTGGCTCGGGTGGTACCGCATTAATCACTCCAGCTATGCAAGCACTGCCTATTGGCGTACCAAAGTTGATGGTTTCAACCATGGCCTCAGGTGATATATCTGGGTATATCGGTGCAAGTGATATTGCGATGCTCTATTCCGTTACAGATATTGCTGGCGTAAATGTTATATCAAGAAAAGTACTCGCCAATGCAGCTAATGCTATTGCAGGTTCAGTGTTATTTAAAACGCAAGAACAAGTCGAAGATAAACCAGCAATTGGATTAACCATGTTCGGTGTTACTACTCCGTGTGTTCAATCGCTTTCAGCAAAATTAAATGATAAATATGATTGTTTAGTTTTTCATGCAACGGGTAGTGGCGGTAAAGCAATGGAAAAATTAGCTGATAGCCATCTCTTAAAAGGTGTACTTGATATTACAACAACGGAAGTTTGTGATCATCTATTTGATGGAGTACTTGCTTGTGATGATGACCGATTTGAAGCCATCGCAAGAAGCGAAGTCCCATATATTGGATCTTGCGGCGCCCTTGATATGGTTAATTTCGGTAGTCCAGATACTATTCCAGAAAAATATCGAGATCGTCTGTTTTATCCTCATAATCCACAAGTTACTTTAATGCGAACCACCCCTGAAGAGAATAAAATCATGGCAAATTGGATCGCTACAAAACTAAATAAATGTCAAGGCGAAGTAGTTTTTATTATTCCTGAAAGTGGTTTTTCTGCCCTTGATATTGAAAATGGGGATTTTTGGTCACCGCAAGCGGATCAAGCTTTCATAGATGAGTTTGAAAAAGTCTTTATTCAAACTGAAAAACGACGGTTAATAAAAACCTCGCATCATATTAATTCACCAGAATTTTGTAATTTAGTTATTAACGAATTTAAAAATATAATTAAATAAAGTAATGGAGAAAATTATGAGTAGTAAACGTGCTCAATTATTAAAAAAATTCCATGATATGATTGCTAAAGGTCAACCAATCATCGGTGGAGGAGCTGGTACAGGATTATCGGCAAAATGTGAAGAAGCTGGTGGTATTGATCTGATTGTAATTTACAATTCTGGTCGCTATCGTATGGCGGGTCGTGGATCACTAGCAGGCTTATTAGCTTATGGTAATGCCAATGAAATTGTTATGGATATGGCAAAAGAAGTATTACCGGTTGTAAAACATACCCCTGTGTTAGCTGGTGTTAATGGCACCGACCCCTTCTGCCAATTCGATCAGTTTTTAGATCAAATTAAAGCTACCGGATTTGCTGGCGTACAAAACTTCCCTACTGTTGGTTTAATTGATGGTAATTTTAGAGCTAATCTTGAAGAAACTGGTATGGGCTATGCATTAGAAGTTGAGATGATTCGCAAAGCACATGAAAAAGATCTATTAACTACACCATATGTATTTAGTGAACAAGATGCTATTGACATGACCAAAGCAGGTGCGGATATTTTAGTTCCACATATGGGCTTAACCACTGGTGGTAGCATTGGCGCCCAAACTGCATTGAAACTTGCTGATTGTGTTCCTTTAATCAATCAATGGGCCAAAGCAGCTAAAGCAATTCGTCCAGATATTATCATACTTTGCCATGGTGGACCTATTTCATCCCCTGAAGATGCAGAATATATTTTACAAAATTGTCCTGATTGTAATGGTTTTTATGGCGCAAGTTCAATGGAACGTTTGCCAACAGAAACAGCATTAACTCAGACGACAGAAAGATTTAAAGCTATTCGACACCAACAATAAGTAAGCAATAACGGTGCGACCACTCGTCGCACTGCTATTTTTTCTATTCTCCAACCTAAGCAAATTATACTTATACCATCTTAATTTTCAGTGATAAAAATTGATGATAATTGTCTACTACTTTACTATTGATTGTTAACTGTGAGACAATCGTAACTGCAGTATCCTATGTTTTAAAAAAGTAATAACGTTTGTAAGAAATTTTTATGAGTTTCATTATTGTTATTTTGCTAACTTAATATAGGAAACACAAAATGAGAGAATATCAAACTGATGTAGCTGCATTTGTATTACGAATTGCTTTAGGTATGATGTTTTTGGCCCATGGTTTTACCAAACTACTTGTTCTAACCCCAGAAGGTACGGCAGAGTATTTTCATACTCTTGGCTTTCCTGGTTTTTTTTCTTATATCGTTATCATTTTTGAAATTGGTGGTGGTGCACTATTGTTACTCGGTATTTTAACCCGTGCCATAGCGCTAATTGCTTTCTTTCAATTAGCAATAATAACTATTGTGCATTGGAATAATGGTTGGTCATTTACTAATCCAGGTGGTGGTTGGGAGTATCCAGCTTTTATGTCATTAACTGCTTTTAGTTTGGCATTATTAGGGACTGGCCGATTTAGTGTTTTAGCAGGTAAAAAATATCCACAAATAACTCAACAATAAGATGCTAAATATTTAGGAAAGGTAGCGCCAATTATTTATTACCTTTCCTAAAAATTGCATAGTTAAAATTAATTATTAATTTCAATTACTAAAAGTTCACCCTGATCTTTTAAGAAATATTCATCATCTTGAGGCGCTCGTAATGACATCATACGATTATCACCCATTTCCATCGTATCACCAGGATTCATTGTCGCTTGACTTTGTCGCAAATAATTTAAAATGTTACTAAACATGTCAAAATAATACTCACTTTCCTCATAACTATTGGCTAATGCTGCAAAATTAGGTAAACCAAATTTATTAGCGCCATAAGTGCGCATCCAAATCCCTTTAATATTTTCTATTTCATATTTAACAAAACCACAAAACAATAAAGGCAAACATTCCCCTAAAGTGGATAAACCATCTTTTTCCGAAGCTAGTGAATTAATAAAGTTAACTGGTAATGAAGTATGAGCATCTTCATTAATTACTGCTAACGCATTAAATTGTTCAAAGCATGCTACTAAACGAGTTAAAGCTAAGTACTGCTCTAATACATCTTGTTCATAGCCAACATAATATAATAATAAATGACTATCACTTTCATAAACTTGTTGTTTTATTTCTTGACTATAACTAGCAGGAGTAACACATGCTTCTAATACAGCTTTAGGATAAGGCGCATTGAGACCAACTATTCTAATAACATGTTTACCCCAACTTACTAAAATACACATACCTTCTTCAAGTTGTCCGAACGGTGTTTCATATCGAATATCTTTTATGATCGGATTAATCGATTTAAGTTTTGCTAATAATTCATCGTTATTAATATTAAGCACACCGCTAAAAACAACACTTAAGCTAACGGCATTTTCAATATCAGGATTTGGGACAATCGAATTATCCATCTGTTTTGATTCTGTTTTTTTACCAAAAAAACGAGAAAATATACCCATTTAATATTCCTTATGACAACTATTTTAAATTAAATCCAATTTAGTGCATTTTATAGTAATTGACGCTCTAAAACCTAAGCAATAATATCTACTTGTGTATATTAAGTAAATATTTTATTTATCATTTTTCACCATTGTAAATTTTTTAATTCAATAATTAAAAAATCAATCAAACATCCAGTTCTAAGTGGTAATAATTTGCGACTTAAGTAAATGGCATAAATATTTAAATGCTCTTAATTAATAAAATATTATAATATCTATAATTTAATCGAATGTTAATAATGGTTTATTGTTTCTATAGGGTTGCCGATAAGTTTTTATCGCTTCTTGCCAATCATTAAATTTAAATAAACTTGCTCTATTTAAATCATTTACATCTAATATAGGCCATATATCATCGAACATCTTTAGCCATTGATGTTGACTTATTTGGTTTAAATAGTAACGAATATGAAACCAATGAACTTTAGGTAATCGCTTTTTAGGCTGAAAAAAAGCACCAGAAAGCAGACCATAAGAGACAAATTCACTTGAATCAGGCGCCAAAATTGTTTCCGCAAGCTCACCACCAACAGCATCAAAAACAATATCAGCTTATCTGGCAAAATATTCGATAGTTTGCTTATCATCTTGCTTTATATGTTTGATTGCATATTTATTATAATATTGCGCATGATTATCAGAACGACAGATAACTGTAACAGATAAAGCCGCAAATTTTATTGCCAATTTGCATAGCAATTTTGCACAATCACTACCTGCCGCTGTAACAAGAATATGTTTTCCTTTGGGTAAAAACTGTTTAATCATCAGCCATGCTGCAACAGGGTTAATATATGCTCGTGCTGCAATCTTACTTTCAATATAATCGGGAACGGGAATAGCATACTCAGCTGGTGAATCAACCAAAGATTGCCAAGTACCCTCGCCTCTTAGCGGTAAAACGCGTTTTCCAATCAGATGTTGATAAGATAGTGGAGCTTCTATAACTTTACCTACTCCTTCATAACCAGCAATCTGTGGCAGTATGATACGATGCTGATAAGCGCCAGTAATTGGAATAAGATCGGAAGCATTGATGGGTGCATATAACATTTGAACTCTAACGCAATTTTCTTTTAAGGATGATTTATCTGCATATTCAAGCGTCAATACTTGTTCAGGTAGTCCAAATTTTCTATAAAATAATGCTCGATTCAATTAGCTATATCCATATTCAAGGTCGTTTTTCATTGAAGTTTTTATCATTTAGTCATTCTATTTTGCTCATTTCAAGGACAAATAAATGACTTTTTAAAATTTTACTTATATTTGATGTATATTTCATGAGTTGACTTAATATTCATTATTTACCAACAAACTCCTATATAAGCCAAACTTAAATCATATGATAAGTATTCCTTGCCATTAAAAATGGCATAATTTTAATCTTAAAAAAATCCAACAATTAGAAAACTGATTAGTTTTAATCAGCATTTATTATACGTTTGATTGAATCCGGTAAAGGATAAATTTTTTCAATAGGCAGCATTTCGCTTGCTTTTTCTATTTGATTATTAAGAATAAATTGATGAATTGACTTTACATAGTCAGTAATGTCGTCAATTTGAATAATCCAATCTTCAACATACTTTTTAACCGCTTCATTTTTTAAACCAATTTGTATAGATTTGAAATCCAAATTTTCAAGTCGAATATTTTTTTCTGGATCCCATTGTACACGTACAGGAGTTTTGCTTAATTGTTCTTGCCAAATTGAATGATTGGAGTAAACAGAATTGTTGAAAGTGGATAAACATGCCTGTTTTAAAGCCCATTCAAAACCTTCGCGTTTTAATTTAATAGCTAAAATATGTTCTTGCCCCTCTTTTTGTGCCCATCCTGATCGATACATCATCCAAAGAAAAGAAGGTTTAATCCATGTCATTCTCTCTATTTTAAATGGCGGCACAAATGTTTGAGCTTTTATCGCTGATAAAGCTATCTCTTTTCTGTATGCTTGATAAACTGTTATTGTTTCTTCATCAAATACTGCTCTTATTTCTCTCTCTTTCATGCAATTCCTCGCAAATATTTCCATCACCCTACTTCTTTATGACCTGCAACAGGCAAACGTAGCAAACGGTCGAGATAGATCCCCATAATCTGTATAGAAGCAAAGCTATGAATTGATGCCTAAAATATTCGAACGCTAATATAAGTCTCTTTTTAAAAAGATTTGATTGAATATTTAAGAGTCAATACTCGTTCCAATATACCAAATTTTCTATAATCTATAATCGCGCTCCGTTCAATTTTACTTATTACCATTTTTCATATTAATGATGACTAAAAAGTATAATATTAATTCATTTCACACTTAGACCTTCAATGAAATCTTCAACTATTTGATGAGCTTTTTGCGCACCTTCTAAATTCATATCTATAAAAGTTTGATCATAAACTGGCATATTATTATCGTCATATTCATTTTCGATACTATCTCCAATATTGAATATATAGAAAACGGATACATTCCAATCTTGATTATACTCATAATTATAAGTACACCTTAAAACACTTTTACGGTAGCAATTAATTTCTAAAGCTTCTGTTTGCGGTGGCAACCAATCTACTTGAGGAATGATTAGTGTGTTTTCATGTTTATAAAATCTATGTAATTCTATGCCATTATTGAATTGTTTTGTCTCAAGCCAATCTCCATACCAATCTCCATACCAATCTTCTGAATTTCTATTTCTCTTTATCTCCTTTATATTTTCTAATCTTTTCTGAAATGATTTAAGCCGAATACCACTAACTTCATCTTTATTTTTTTTCACAAATTCGATGTCTAAACTATCCAATTTTAAAAGTTCATTTTTTATATTACTGCAATAAGCGATTATTGCTTTAGATGTTGGATGAATGCATAAATTCCCTGAATTAATTCTAATTTCACTGATTTTGTCAATTTGATAGGCTTGAGTATGGGAAAACTGCTCACAAAAATCTTTTTCAGAATTATTTACAGAAGTAGAATCATGTAATTTTCTAATCCAAAATGGTGAATATTTGGAATTAGGATAAACTCGCAGAATAGTATCTTTAGACAATTCAACTAAACGTCCATTTTCTCTACATTCACTACTGGGTCTACTTTCTACAAATTCTACAACTATAGGAGCTATTAAATAGGCAGGCCAAAAGAAAGTACAAAATAATGGTAATAATACATAACTGAATATTGAAGCAAATTTACGTTTTATACCATAAGATTTTTTTGCTTGTAATTGGCATAGTCGAAGTATTATTGGAAAAACCATACCGGTTAACGTAAATAGAAAAATAATAAGATTGGTATGCATAAAGCAAAATATTAACCAAACAACCATTGGAATTGTAAAAATTGCTTTGATAATCCAATGCATCCGGACAAAAACAAATATTAACGAAAACGTATAAATACCATAAAAAAATGGTAGCATGAAAAACCAAACAAAAATGTAACTATCGATATGATTAGCAGGATGATCCATATAAAATCCAATTTATAAAACTAGCTATAACAAAATTCCTTTCAGTTATGATTATCACGGATAAATATTTATGTCAAAAAATGAGGATTTTTTATTAATCCTCAAAAATTAAGAAAAAGTATTTTAACTTATTAATTTGTTTCAATGAATGATTCAATATCCATTACTGTTGCAAATCGCATCAATGCCGACATAAAGCTATTATGAACATCTGACGATGAAATAATATTACCGTTAAATTCAAGATCACGGAATGAATTAAGACAAAACAGATAATTAAAAAATTTGAATTTTTTATATTTTTTTAATAAATCGACAAAATTAAGTTGCTAGTTAGTCATTTATATTATATTTTGTACAACAGTTAAATTTAAAGGTTTTATTTTTTATGAATTGTTTTTGTGTTTTCGTTACTAAACATCATCATCACCATCATTCCTGAATAGTCTTCGGGCGATTGGTGCTGGAAGACAAAAGGTCTTCCGGTGATATCGCAAAAGCATTTAGAAAACCCTCGGAAGATCAGTCTTCCGAGGGTTTTTTATTTGTGGTTTATAAATTTATTTAAACAAGTTGGAGAAGAATATGTTGGATAATTCACGTTTACGTATAGCAATGCAAAAATCGGGACGTTTAAGCGATGAGTCGAAAAAATTATTGGCTCAATGTGGCATAAAAATCAATTTGCAAGAACAACGCTTAATTGCTTTTGCCGAAAATATGCCAATTGATATTTTACGCGTTCGCGATGATGATATACCCGGACTAGTCATTGATGGCGTTGTTGATATTGGTATTGTCGGTGAGAATGTGTTAGAAGAAGAAGTTCTTGATAGACAAGCCGAAGGTGAAAACCCACAATATAAAACCTTACGTCGCCTTGATTTTGGTGGCTGTCGCTTATCAATTGCTGCTCCTCGTGATTTTGTTTATAGCGGACCAGAATGTTTAAATAATTTACGCATTGCAACCACTTATCCTCACCTACTCCGCCGTTACCTTTCACAATACAATGTCAATTTTAAAACCTGTCTACTTAATGGTTCTGTAGAAGTTGCACCACGAGCAGGTCTAGCCGATGTAATTTGTGATTTAGTATCCAGTGGAGCCACACTTGAAGCTAATGGTCTACAAGAAATTGAAATTATTTATAAATCGAAAGCTTGTTTAATTCAACGTGAAGGTGAAATGTCTGCCACCAAACAGGCGTTAATCGATAAAGTGATGACCCGTATTCAAGGGGTGATTCAAGCTCGTGAATCCAAATACATTATGCTGCACGCGCCAACAGCCGTTTTAGATCAAGTCGTATCACTATTACCAGGAGCAGAAAATCCAACCATTTTACCATTAACTGGCGAACAAAATCGGGTAGCACTACATATGGTGAGTACTGAATCATTATTCTGGGAAACCATGGAAAAACTAAAAGCATTAGGTGCAAGTTCAATCCTTGTACTACCAATTGAAAAAATGATGGAGTAATCAAATGAAACTATCATATTGGCAACAATGTTCTAAAGAAAAACAAGCAGAATTACTAACTCGTCCTGCTATAGCTGCTTCTGATACTATTAGCCAAGCGGTTAAAGATATTTTGACGCAAGTAAAACAAAATGGCGATGAAGCTCTAAAAGAATTAAGTAATAAATTTGATAAAGTACAAATTAAGCAAATCAAATTAACTAAAGATGAGATAAAAACAGCAACTAGCCGTGTTAAACCAGAATTAAAACAGGCAATGCAATTAGCTGTAAGTAACATCGAAAAATTCCACCAAGCACAAGTTAGACAAACTATAACAGTGGAAACGATGCCTGGCATCAAATGTCAGTCAGTCACTAGACCAATTGATTCGGTAGGTCTGTATATACCGGGTGGTTCGGCTCCGTTGCTATCAACCGTATTAATGTTAGCCATTCCAGCTAAAATTGCCGGTTGTCGTAAAGTGATTTTATGTTCACCTCCACCAATTGCTGACGAGATTCTATATGCGGCAGAACTTTGTGGTGTAACAGAAATTTATCAATTGGGTGGCGCACAAGCGATTGCAGCAATGGCATTAGGTACCGCATCAGTACCAAAAGTCGATAAAATATTTGGTCCCGGTAATGCTTATGTTACCGAGGCGAAACGCCAAGTTAGCCAACGATTGGATGGCGCAGCAATAGACATGCCAGCCGGCCCGTCAGAAGTCTTGGTGATTGCTGACAGTTTTGCTAATCCAGCATTTATTGCCGCTGATCTACTTTCTCAAGCTGAACATGGCCCCGATTCACAGGTTGTACTGCTTACACCAGATGAGAAGATCGCCCAAGCAGTTTCAGTCGAAGTTGATAAGCAACTTGCTCAACTTTCACGTCAAGGAATTGCTGAAAAAGCGTTACAAGAGAGCCGACTTATTGTTACTAAAGATTTAGAAGAATGTGTGAATATCAGTAATCGCTATGGACCGGAGCATTTAATTATTCAAACACAAAATGCTGATGAATTAGTTGATAAAATTAATAGTGCTGGCTCGATATTTTTAGGTGACTGGTCACCGGAATCAGCAGGTGACTATGCTTCGGGTACTAATCACGTTTTACCTACTTATGGTTATACCGCTACTTACTCGAGCCTTGGCTTAGCCGATTTTCAAAAACGTATGACAGTACAAAAATTAACTGCTGAAGGGTTAAAAGCAATCGGTAATGCTGTTGAGCTAATGGCTCAAGCTGAGCAACTTACCGCCCACAAAAATGCCGTAACTATTCGTTTAGCTAAACTTAACTCAGATTCTGAAAAATAGGTGAATAAAATGGACATTAATCAATTAGTCAGAAAGAACGTACAAAAATTGACGCCTTATCAATCAGCTAGACGTATAGGTGGTAATGGTGATGTATGGCTAAATGCCAATGAATACCCAGTTGCACCCAATTTCCAGTTAACCGAACAAAACTTAAACCGCTATCCTGAAGCACAACCCGAACAAGTGATTAATCGTTATGCGCAATATGCTGGAGTTACCCCAGAGCAAGTGATTGTCAGTCGAGGGGCCGATGAAGCGATAGAGCTGTTAATGCGGGCTTTTTGTGAGCCAGAAACCGATACTGTGCTTTATTGCCCACCAACTTATGGTATGTATCAAGTCAGTGCCGAAACACTAGGTATAAAAACCAAAACCGTCCCGACTAAATCTAATTGGCAACTTGATTTAGACCGAATTAAACAAAATCTAGACAATGTTAAATTGATCTATGTATGTTCACCTAATAATCCAACAGGTAATTTGATAGACCAAGATGATATCAAAACTTTACTTAAACTAGCTGAAAATCGCGCTTTAGTAATTATTGATGAAGCTTATATTGAGTTTTCTCCAAATTCAACAGTTGTGAGCTGGCTTGCAAATTATCCTCACCTAGTTATTTTACGAACTTTATCGAAGGCTTTTGCGCTAGCAGGATTACGGTGTGGCTTCACTTTAGCAAATAAACCAGTAATAGATGCTTTACAGAAAGTCATCGCACCTTATCCTTTAGCAACACCGGTTGCTGATATAGCAACCCAAGCATTAAGTAAAGATGGTATAAACACCATGAAGTTGCATGTTACCAATCTCAATAAGCAAAAAGAACAATTAGCTAATCAACTTTCAGCTTTAGAAATCGTTGAGAAAGTTTATTCTAGCGAAGCTAATTATCTATGTGTTAAATTCCAAAGCAATAAACCGGTATTTAGCAAATTATGGAATCAAGGCATTATTTTGCGAGATCAAAGCAAATCAATTGGCCAAGATGGTTTTGTGCGAATTTCGATTGGTACACAAGCAGAATGTGAAGCAGTAATAACCGCACTCAAAGCGATAAAATAGGAGCAAGTATGTTACAAAAATATTTATTTATCGATCGTGATGGAACATTGATAGTTGAACCGCCTATCGATTTTCAAGTTGATAGTTTTGCAAAACTTGCATTTGAACCTAATGTGATCCCAGCACTACTAAAACTACAAGCAGCTGGTTACAAATTAGTTATGGTTACCAATCAAGATGGATTAGGAACCAGTAGTTATCCGCAAGCTGATTTTGATGGACCGCATAATTTAATGATGCAAATATTCGAATCACAAGGTGTTAACTTTGAAGATGTACTGATCTGCCCTCATTTTCCTCAAGATAATTGTGAGTGTCGTAAGCCGAAAATCACTTTAGTTCTACCTTATTTAACCAGTGGTAAGTTAGATAAACAAAATAGTTATGTAATCGGTGACAGGGTCACAGATATGCAACTTGCTGAAAATATGCAAATAAACGGATTACAATATAATCCAGAATCACTTAATTGGAATGAAATAGCCCAACGTTTAACCACAGCAGATCGTTATGCTAAAGTTGAACGAAATACCAAAGAAACCAAAATTTTAGTTGAAGTTTGGTTAGATAGACAAGGTGGCAGTCAAATTAATACCGGCATTGGTTTTTTTGATCACATGCTTGACCAAATCGCCACTCATGGCGGTATCAAATTAAACATTCAAGTAGAAGGCGATTTACATATAGATGATCACCACACTATTGAAGATACTGGTCTTGCCTTAGGCGAAGCACTAAAAAAAGCACTTGGCGATAAACGAGGTATCACTCGTTATGCATCAGTTATTCCAATGGATGAGTGTTTAGCAAAATGTGCAATGGATATTTCAGGTCGACCTTACCTCAAGTTTTCGGCGCAATTCAGTGATCCGAAAGTTGGCGATATGAGTACACAAATGGTTGAACATTTTTTCTATTCTCTAAGTTATGCGATGGCAATTACTTTACATATTGAAACAACTGGTGATAATGACCACCATCGTATCGAAAGCTTATTTAAAGCTTTTGCGCGTACACTTAAACAAGCGATTAAAATTGAAAGTGACAGATTACCTAGCTCGAAAGGAGTGTTATAGATGAAAATTGTCATTCTAGATACTGGCTGTGCTAATCTTTCCTCAGTCAAATATGCAATACAGAGATTAGGCTATAATCCAATCATTAGCCTTGATCCTGATACTGTGCTTGAATCTGACAAACTCTTGTTACCTGGAGTGGGATCAGCGTCAGCTGCAATGCAAAAATTAGAAGAACGTAATTTAATTAAGCTTATCAAAGTCTGTACTCAACCAGTATTAGGTATCTGCCTCGGTATGCAACTTTTAGCTGATTATAGTAATGAAGGTCATGTCGATACCTTAGGTATTATTCACGAAAAAGTAGTACAAATTCCTGATTGTGGATTACCACTACCACATATGGGCTGGAATCAAGTCACCCCAAAAGCTGGACATCATCTATTTCGAGATATTCCTGATGGTGCTTACTTTTACTTTGTACATGGATACGCCTTACCATTATGCTCATCAACTATCGCAGAAACCAATTACGGCGAAAGCTTTACCGCTGCCGTGCAAAAAGACAACTTTTACGGTGTGCAATTTCATCCCGAGCGTTCTGGCTCAGCCGGTGCAAAATTGCTCAAGAACTTTTTGGAGATGTAAAAATGGCAGTTTACCCTATTATTATTCCCGCGCTTGACTTAATTGATGGTACTGTGGTGCGGTTACATCAAGGTGATTATGAGCAAAAACGCGATTATGGCAAGGATCCTTTAATTCGCCTACAAGATTATCAAAAACAAGGTGCAAAACAACTACATCTGGTTGATTTAACTGGCGCTAAAGATCCACAAGCGCGACAAATCTCATTAATAAAATCACTGATTAACGGCGTACAAGTCCCGGTACAAATTGGTGGTGGAATTCGGACCGAAGAAGATGTTAAAGCATTATTATCCGCAGGTGCCACCCGAGTAGTTATTGGCTCTACCGCTATTAAACAACCTGATTTGGTAAAAAAATGGTTTGATAATTATGGCCCTGAATCATTGGTATTAGCCTTAGATGTTCGTATTGACCAACAAGGTAACAAAAACGTCGCTATTCATGGTTGGCAAGAGGATTCTAAACAGACATTGGAACAAGTTATTGATGATTATCTACCCTATGGCTTGAAACATGTACTATGTACAGATATTTCCAAAGATGGAACGCTAAGTGGCTCTAATGTAAAACTATATCAAGAGATCAGCCAAAAATATCCACAAATTGCGTTGCAAGCTTCTGGCGGTATTGGCCAAATAGATGATGTGAAAGCATTAAAAGATAGTGGTGTTGCCGGTGTTATTGTTGGTAGAGCATTATTAGAAGGTAAATTTACAGTTCAGGAGGCAATTTCATGTTGGCAAAAAGGATAATACCTTGTTTGGATGTCCGTGATGGACAAGTTGTAAAAGGAGTACAATTTCGTAATCATGAAATCATTGGTGATATTGTACCATTAGCCAAACGCTATGCCGAAGAAGGGGCCGACGAATTAGTGTTCTATGATATCACTGCTTCATCTGACGGTCGGGTAGTAGACAAAAGTTGGGTGGCAAAAGTCGCTGAAGTAATAGATATTCCATTTTGTGTCGCTGGTGGGATAAAAACGGTTGAAGATGCAGCAAGAATTCTCACTTATGGTGCGGATAAAATTTCAATTAACTCTCCGGCCTTAGCTAATCCGAGTTTAATTACTGAGTTAGCTGATTGTTACGGGGTGCAGTGTATCGTGGTGGGGATTGATACTTGGTATGATAAAGATTCAGAAAGTTACCACGTTTATCAATTCACTGGCGATGAAAAACGCACAGTGGCAACCAAATGGAATACGATTGATTGGGTGCAAGAAGTACAAAAACGCGGTGCCGGTGAAATAGTGCTAAATATGATGAACCAAGATGGCGTTCGCAACGGTTACGATCTAAAACAACTTAAAAGGATTCGAGAAGTTTGTCATGTACCACTGATTGCCTCTGGTGGCGCTGGTACTATGGAGCATTTTTTGCAAGCTTTTCAAGAGGCTAATGTTGATGGTGCTTTAGCCGCTTCCGTCTTTCACAAACAAATAATTAATATTGGTGAACTTAAACAATATTTAGCTCAACATGGAGTAGAAACCCGATTATGTTAACTCAACATTCCCAAATGCAAATAGACCTTAAACAGCTTGATTGGCAAAAAGTTGATAATTTAATGCCGGTTATCATACAACACTATGTTTCTGGTGAAGTGCTTATGCTTGGCTATATGAATCAAGAGGCATTAACTCAGACACAAACGAGTGGCAAAGTAACCTTCTATTCGCGTACCAAACAACGCTTATGGACCAAAGGTGAAACATCAGGTAACTTTTTAAATGTGGTAAGTATCTCGACCGATTGTGATAATGATACCCTACTGATTTTAGTTAATCCAATTGGCCCTACTTGCCATACTGGAACAAATAGCTGTTTTAACAATAACCAAACTGAATGGGGCTTTTTATACGATTTAGAACAATTACTTGGTGCTCGTAAAAATGCTGATCCTAAATCATCTTATACGGCAAAACTCTACCATGATGGTACCAAGCGTATTGCCCAAAAAGTGGGCGAAGAAGGTGTTGAAACTGCACTTGCAGCTACAGTACACGACAAAGAAGAGTTAAAAAATGAATCAGCTGATTTAATTTATCACTTATTGGTCTTACTACAAGATCAAAATCTATCAATGCAAGATGTCATTGCTATTTTAAAAGCTAGACATAAATAACATTAGTCACCAAGCACAATCTATTGTGCTTGGTGTTTAAAATTGATAAGCAAAAGATATTCCTACTACCTAACTGGTAACTTGATCCCATTAAACATAGCCTGTACTGCCACATTATTTTCACATAAGATAAGTCTATCAACTGTTTGCCTATTTAAATGTGCCGAAAACTGATTAATAAAATCATACATATAATTGCGTAGAAATAGCGAACGAGCAAAGGCAATATAAGTGGTACTATATGGAAATATATGCCCAGCATTAAGTACCACAAAATCACTATCAGATCTTTCATTAACCGCCATTTTAGCGACAATGCCAACACCTACCCCTAACTTAACATAAGTCTTAATCAGTTCCGCATCAGTGGTACTAAAAACAATATTAGGAATTTGATTGGCTTTAATAAAAGCTTGATTCAAATCAGACCCATCATTAGAAAAGTCATAACTGACTAAAGGATATTTAGACAATTCTTCGATAGTAATTAAACTACTTTTAGCTAATGGATGATCTTTCATTACAATCACCGCTTGGTTCCAATGATAGCAAGGTATAGCAATCATATCATCGCTAAGTTCAGATAAATCAGTAACGATAGCAAAATCAGCCTGCCCTGTTTGCGCTTGTAAGAGACATTGCGGCGATGATCCTTGCTCCATATGAAGTGTTATACTAGGATACTGTTGCATAAATTGCTGAATAACAATTGGTAAAGTATAACGAGCTTGAGTATAGGTTGTTGTAATGGTTAATGAACCTTGATTAGGCTGGCTAAATTCTTTAGCAATAATTTTAATATCTTGTGCTTTATTTAAAATCTCACGGGCTAAAGCAATAATTTGCTCACCAACTGGCGTAACTTCGGAAAGATGTTTACCTACTCGGGTAAAGATTTGTACATTGAGCTCATCTTCCAATAATTTAATCTGCTTACTGATCCCTGGTTGCGAGGTATACAGTTTTTCAGAGGTAAGTGACACATTTAGATCGTTATTAACGACTTCAACAATATAACGCAGTTGTTGCAACTTCATGACAAAGGCTCCTTTAACTGTATACCTTTCCCTCTTTTTAAAACTATATAAAAAGTCAAAAAGAGGGAAATCGTAAGGTAATTCCTTTCACACTTTAGCACAAACAAAAAACAGCTTTTTATACTAAAACGATTCCTTACCCTAAGCGATTTTAAATAAAATCATCAGGTGTTCTTACCTATTTTTTACTATTAACCCACTTACCATCAACGTATTGCATTACCCAGCCAGTCGATTTGCCATTGACTTCCGAAGTAACATACTGCTGTTTACTTTTACGGCTAAATCGCACAATAGCTGGATTACCTTCTGGATCTTGACTCGGCGCTTGCGTTAAATAAATAAATTTTTCCGGTAAACGATCTTTAAAACGTTGTAGTTCTTCAATTAGTGGTGCACGAGTTTCTCTTGATTTCGGAAAATTATGTGCAGCTAAAAAGATACCTGAAGCACCATCACGTAATACAAAATGTGCATCTGACTTAGTACATTTTAACTCAGGCAGATCAACAGGATCTTCTTTAGGTGGCGCTACATCACCATTTTTTAAGATCTTACGAGTATTTTTACAATCTTGATTGGTACATCCCATATAAAGTCCAAAACGGCCTGATTTAAGATGCATTTCTGATCCACATTTTTCACATTCAATGATTGGACCTTCATAGCTTTTTACCTTAAATGTGCCTTTTTCAACCAACGAACCATCACAGATTGGATTATTACCACAAATATGTAATTTACGCTCATTATCCAGCAAATAACTATCCATAGCCGTATGACATTTAGGACAACGTTTAAGTGCTCTTAGCGCGTCAGTTTCGGCTGTCTCTGCCTCTTCCAAAATATTTAATGTTTCATATTCTGGAATTAAGTTAATTGTTTGCTTACAACGCTCTTTAGGAGGTAATGCATAACCCGAACAGGCTAAAAATACACCAGTGCCGGCAGTTTTAATACCCATTTCACGGCCACAGTTAGGGCATTTAATTTCCGGTGTTAAAACGAGTGGATTTAATTGCATTCCTCCGTGATCAGGATCTTGTTCTGCAATGGTCAAATGTTGGCTGAAATCATCAAAAAATTGATCTAAAACTTCGCGCCATTCTTGTTTTTTATTGGCAATCTCATCAAGTGCATGTTCCATGCGAGCAGTAAAATCGTAACTCATTAAGTCATTGAAATTTTCACTTAAACGATCTGTGACAATTTCGCCAATTTTTTCCGCATAAAAACGGCGATTATCTAATCGTACATAACCACGATCTTGAATAGTTGAGATAATCGTTGCATAAGTCGAAGGACGACCAATCTCCCGTTTTTCAAGTTCCTTAACTAATGACGCTTCGTTGTAACGAGCAGGAGGCTTAGTAAAGTGTTGATTAGGATCTAAGCCAATTAATTCCAACATATCTTGCATAGATACTGCTGGCAACAGCTTATCTTCATTATTTTTAGTTAATTGTGGTTGCACTTTTGTCCAACCATCGAAACGTAAGGTACGACCTTTAGCTTTTAAGGTAAAATCACCCGCTTTAACTGTAATAGTTGTTGAGTTATATTCGGCTGATGTCATTTGGCAAGCCACAAATTGACGCCAAATTAACTGATATAATTTAGCCGCATCTACCTCAACATCGCCAAGACTATCCGCTAGAATGTTCACGTCCGATGGACGAATTGCCTCATGCGCCTCTTGCGAATTTTTCTTACTGCTATAAACGTTAGCGGATTTAGGCAAATACTTCTCGCCGAAGTTTTGTCCAATGTAGTCCCGAACCATAGTTAACGCATCCTGACTCAAATTAGTCGAGTCGGTACGCATATAAGTAATATAACCAGCTTCATATAGGCGTTGCGCTAACATCATCGTCTTTTTAACACCAAAACCTAAACGAGTACTTGCCGCTTGTTGCAAAGTTGAAGTAATAAACGGCGCAGTTGGATTGCTTTTAGTCGGTTTTTCTTCAATATTAGTAACTTGATATTGGCTTTTATTCAATTCATCCAAAGCAATATCAATAGCAACACGATCCTTAGGTTCAAACGCATCATTTTTATAATGCGTTACTTGCATAGTTAATTGCTCTTGATGAGCGGTTTTTAAATCAGCATAAAGATCCCAGTACTCTTCAGGAATAAATGCATGAATTTCTCGCTCACGTTCAACCACTAGACGCACCGCAACTGATTGAACACGACCAGCTGATAAGCCACGCGCGACTTTTTTCCAAAGTAGTGGTGATAGCATAAAGCCAACCACACGATCCATAAATCGTCTTGCTTGTTGAGCATTAACCCGATCCATATCCAACATAGCTGGATGATTAAAAGCATTTTTAATCGCCGTTTTGGTGATCTCGTTAAATACGACGCGCCGGTACTTATTATCATCACCACCAATAACATCTTTTAGATGCCACGCGATAGCTTCCCCTTCTCTATCCAAGTCGGTTGCCAGATAAATCATATCGGCATCTTTGGCTAACTTTTTAAGTTCGGCAACCACTCGTTCTTTACCAGGTAAAATTTCATAATGCGCTTGCCAGCCATTGTAAGGATCAACGCTCATACGATCGACTAACACTTGTTTTTCCGATCGTTTAACTTTTTTCTCGGCTTTATCTTTACTTATTTTTTCAGTGCGTTGACTACTACCACTCACTGGCAGATCGCGAATATGTCCGACACTTGATTTAACTACGAAATCTTTGCCAAGATATTTATTAATCGTTTTTGCTTTGGCTGGTGATTCCACAATAACAAGGGATTTTCCCATAATTAAACCTATTTATCCTGTAGTTTAAGTTATTTACCGTCTAGATTATCATCGAGTAATGACAGTAAATCATCTTTAATTGTCGATACTTTACTAGCATATTGCTCTTTTTGCTCAGCATCTTCAATTAGTTGCGTAATTGTTTGTGACAACGTACATCCTCGGCGCTTAGCTAAATTAGCCAATCGTTGCCAGACAAGAAATTCCAAATCAATAGACTTTTTACGTGTATTTTGCTGTTCGGCATTAAAATGTCGTTTTCGTCGTGCTCGAATGGTTTGCTTCATGCGATTATCTAAATCTGGATTTAAATGCAGCTTAATCCAATCAATAACCGCAGTTGGTTTGTGTTCCAATAACAATAATTCATTTACGGCTTGCTCTGCTGCACTCTTCTCAATATAACGAGTGATAAGCTCCCCTTCCAAATGCCTTTTTACTAAATAGTGCCACTTCCAACCGCATTCAAGGTTTTCTAACTGCTGGTATTTCATCGGTTCACCTTGTGACGCTGTAACTAAATATGTTAGTTGTAACATAATCTTGACACACAATAAAGAAAATTATTGCATTTGACAAATTTTTTATAAATCTGCTATCGTTCACCCTTAACTTTAGATCTTTTTTAAGGAATCAAAAATAATGGCAAAAGCCGATGTTATTTATATTAATGGTTACATCTACACTGCTGACCAACACGATACGGTTTGTGAAGCGATTGCAATTCAAAATGGCTATATTATGGCAACCGGCAGCACGCAAGAGATAAATAACAGTCAATATGTTGATAATTATACGGTAATCTATGATCTACAAGGTAAAACCATGATACCAGGGATTATTGATGCCCACTTACATACATTTTGGGGCGGCATGCAATTATCCTCATGTAATCTAAATTACCAGAGTTTAACTGTAGATGATACATTAGCCATCATTCAACAATATTTAGACAATGATTCCGTTCACAATAGTAATAGTTGGTTACAAGTTCGAGGCTGGTTACGCCAAGAAGTTTTACCAATTGGTACAGATATTACTCGATTCGATCTAGATAAACTTAATACTCAGCGTCCTATCATTCTATTTTCAAATGACTGTCATACCCTAGTTGCCAACAGCATTGCTTTAGAAAAATTTGGCCTTGATCGAAATACACCTGAACCATCTGATGGCAAAATTGGGCGTACTGAGGATGGTGATTTAAACGGTATATTAGAAGATGCCCCTGCAATGCGTGCATTTGACAGTATTTCCAAACTTACCGACGAACAAGCAGTAAACATTGCTAAATTATCACAAGAAGAATTAAATAAGCAAGGTGTAACAGCAGTAATGGATGCGCGGATAACAGAAACCCAAGCCGATGCATTTCTAAAATTACAACAACAAGATCAACTGTCAATCCGATTATTTGGTGCTCGAGAATTACCACCTGATGATGTTGGTAGCATTGAAGATATCCCAGCTGTTATTGATCGTGTTAAACAATTTGCTGAGCGTTATAATGACAAAAACTGGCAACCAAAACCAGGAATTAAAGTATCTCATACCAAATTATTTGTCGATGGTGTAATGCAAGCGCCACTAATGACCGCTCGTTTATTACAACCTTATCAATTAGAAAATGAAAAAGATCGCTATGGTGACCTCTATTATTCAATAGAAATGCTTGATGCATTAATTTTAGAATCATCACGGGCAGGTTTTCACCCGCACATGCACACCGTTGGCGAAGGCGCCATTGAAGTGGTGCTTAATGCGATTGAAAAAATGCGTAAAGCACTACCCAATGCGGATATTCGACCAAGCACGGCTCATAATGAACTTAGTGCGATGCATCAATTTGACCGTTATAAACAATTAAAAACCAGTGTGGTATTCTCATTCCAATGGGCTGGCTGTAGCTCGGCAATGGTTGAACAATACCAAACTCTGTTTGGTGCTGAACGGTATAATGGTTTAGAAGCTCATGGTCAATATATTGACGCGGGAGTAACTTGTGCTTTTGGTAGTGATTGGCCAATTGATCCACTTAATGAATGGTATGATTTCCAAATAGCTATGACTAGACAGATTGATGCTGAACATCCACGTTTAAACAGCGACCGCAATTTAACGGCACTTGAAGTACTACGCTGTGCGACCATTGGTGCTGCTTATGTTTTAAAACAAGATGACTATATCGGATCTATTGAGAAAGGTAAGTTTGCTGATGTAATTATTTTAGATCGTAATCCTTTTACCATTCCGGCAACAGATATACAAAACGTCAAAGTACTAACCACAATTGTTGGTGGCAAAACGGTTTATCAACAAGCCTAATAAACCTTAAACAAATTCACTACCCCGCCAATGGATCGGGGTAGTTTTTTATTACTAGTCAGCATCAACAACAACATCACCTTCAACTGCTGGTTTTCGAGTAAAGTGTAAAATCGCAGCAATAATAAACGCTCCGATAAACATATCAATCACATACCACATTGCACCTTTGGTTACACCACCAAGTGCAACTAAACCACCAAATGCAACTAAAGAATCAATACCATTAATCATACCTAGCATACCCGCAACGGCTGTACCTACAACGATAGCAAGAATAACCCGTTTGGGATCTTTAGCGGCGAATGGTATCGCGCCTTCGGTAATACCAGCTAACGATAAAAAGAATGCAGTGATACCAAACTCTTTTTCTTCTTTGGTATATTTAGAACGTGATACCAATAAAGAGGATATTGCTAATCCTAAAGGAGGAATTGCACAGCACATACGGAACACACCATTAGGACCATAAACACCTTCCGCCATAGCGGCTAACGTAAAGGCCGTGGCTGCTTTACTACAAGGTCCACCCATATCAAGCGCAGCCAGCACACCGATTCCTATACCTAAAAATGCTGCGTTAACTTCTGACATACCTTTTAAGGTTTCCACCATTGCTTTTACAAACCAATCGAGCGGATATGACAAACCATAAATATAGATAGGGGCCATGATCAATAATGTCACAGTTGGAATGATCATCACAGGCATAACCGAAGCAATAACCGGATGGACCTTAACAGTTTTGAACCATTTAACAAAATAACCAATAAGGACACCAAAAATCATTGCACCAATAAAACCGGTAGATACATGATTACTGCCAATTGGATTATTTACTACATAGCCCATAATAAACGCTGGTGCCAAGGCGGCATTACCACCAATAGAGTAAGCCATATACGCCGCAAGCACTGGTACCATCATTGCAAAGCCGTAAAAAGCCACTTGTTGCAAATCGGCAAAGAATTGATTACTAGGTAGAATGGTGTCACCAGTCACATGCCCAGTCATTAACACAATTGAAAAAAGAATACCGGAAGCAATGATGACAGGTAAAAATTTACTAATACCAGTATTTAACGATCTAAATATTTCTTTACCAATACTCTCCTTTACTTCTTTTTTGGATGATAAGGCTTCGGCATTATTAAAAATACTAGCTGTATTTTTAACCGCTTCACCAGTACTAACCTTAATCACATTTTTAAAAGGCTCGAGCCTTTCAGCATTATCGATTGAAATATCTGTCGCTAATAAAATTACATCAGCACTTTTCAGATCTTGCTCAGTCAATATATTATCAATTCCAGCTGCACCTTGGGTTTCAACTTTACAATCCCAGCCACGCTTTTTAGCTTCGTTTTCAATTTTTTGTTTAGCAATATAAGTATGGGCCATACCGGCAGTACAGGCACAAATAGCAACAATCTTTTTATTTTTTATCGATTCTTTACTCATATAAACCTCGAATTTTTTCTGCTACAGTTTGAATATCACTATTTAATAGAAGTTCAATAAAATCGTCATCAGCTAATTTAGACGCCAATTTGGCAATAATTGCCAAATGCTCCTTATTCGCATTTTGTGGAGCGCCAATCATCACAATCAACTTTACTTTGTTTTCATTATTCCAAATTACCCCTTGATTATATTTTGCCACGACAATAAATGGCGTTTTTACAGCACTACTTTTTGAATGTGGTAATGCAATATCAGGCAAAACATCAGTTTCCATCTCTTGCTCATGTTGCATAACATCAGCAGAAAATTTATTTACGTCGGTTAAATAAACTTCACTTTTTTCAGCCATCAATTTAATCACCGATGACTTATGCGTAATAACATCACTTGTTAATTCAACAGGTAAAACAGGAATTGGTTCCATAATATATCCTCCTAATTAATCACTTTACTCCGTACAATCTTTATACATGATTTTTAGGTAAAAATATAATTTTTTTATATAAAATCGGATAATTAACTAATCAACTAATAAATTTGCCAATCCAACCTAGTAATACACTATTGAACCTATTGTTTTGAATTTTTATTTAGGAAAAGCTCACAAATTATGCGGACTTATGATCTTTACTAAAAATTAGCTTGCATAATTATAATAATGTGGGAGAATTCCCTGCCGCTTTAAGCGGGTAAAAAGGCAAAACTATACTTAGTAGTTTTTTATTGTTTTTTGGGACAGAGGAGCAAATTAAATCATGTCCGCAATAAAAATGAAACGAGTTTTAACCACACCTGCATTGATTGCATTTGGTTTAGCTTATATGGTTCCTTTAGGGATCTTTACCACTTATGGGGAAGTTACCGTTGTCAGTAATGGACACTTACCTATAGCCTATATCATCACCCTCGCCATGATCTTTTTCACAGCATTGAGTTATTGTCGAATGGCAAATAAATTACCTATTGCTGGTTCGGCGTATACCTATGTACAACGAACTTTTGGTGGAAAAGCAGGTTTCCTAGTTGGTTGGGCACAAATTCTTGATTACCTATTTTTACCAATATTAAATTACTTGGTTTTAGGCATCTATCTACATGAACTCTATGATAGTATTCCGGCTTATATATATGTATTGGCATCGATTATTGGTGTAAGTGTATTAAATTACCTTGGAATCAAGTTAATTAACTGGGCCAATATTACTTTGAACTTCTTTCAAGCATTATTCATCGTATTGTTTATTATTTTAACATTGACAAATGTTCATTTAACACCGGAAACAATGTTAAAACCAATATCAGTCACAACCGATGATTTTAGTGGTTTATTTTCTGGAGCTGCCATATTATGTCTTGCCTTCTTAGGTTTTGATGCCATAGCAACATTAGCAGAAGAATCCAATGATGCGAAAAAAACCTTACCAAGAGCAATTATCGGCACCGTATTGATTGCTGGTTGTATATTTTTAGTTGTCTCATATTGTGCGCATTTAGCTTACCCACAATGGACAGATTTTATTGATAATAAAGATACCGCCAGTTTAGATGTAATGCGTAGAGTTGATAGCATAAGTCATCTAACCAATATACTTGGCAAATACGGAAATGATTTTATGTATAATTTCTTCCAAACCGCTTATTTGACAGGTGTATTTGCCTCTACAATGACCGCACAAACTAGTGTGTCACGAATCTTTTATGCGATGGGACGTGAAGGTGTGTTACCAAAACAGATCTTCTATAAAATTCATCCACGTTTTCGAACACCTTATTTATCAATTATTTTTGTTTCCTGTTTTTCCCTACTCTCTTTGGTACTTGATTTAAGCTTAGTCGTTTCGATGATCAGTTTTGGCGCCTTAGTAGCCTTTACCTTCGTTAATCTATGCGTAATCAAAAGCTACCTAAGTGGTATGGAAAAAACAGTACCAATGCTTTTAAAATATGGATTATTGCCAGCAATTGGCGTATCACTTTCGTTATGGCTATGGACCAGTCTTGAAGCGACAGCGATGACGGTAGGTTTAATTTGGTTAGCAATTGGATTTTGTTATTTACTTTATCTAACTCGATGTTTTACCAAATCATTACCTTCTATTGATCATACAGAATTGGATTCAATCATCAAAGATTAGTAATCTATTAGGTCTACTTAAAAGTATTTAGTTAATGCCCTTTTAAAACAGTTCCGTCGACCAAGGTCGACGGAATTTTCATTTCTCAGTAAATAAAATAAGCTAAATTAAAATCGCTTAAAATTATTCACCAAAGCCTGTAGCAAATAATTCACGGATTTCATCCATTGCTGCTTGTTCATCTTCACCATCACAGATGATTTCAACAGTTGAACCACCTTTAACGCCAGCACCAAGTAAACCCATCATGCTTTTTAATTTAATGGTTTTATCGTTATAAACAAGTTCAATTGATGATTTATAACGGCCAGCTAATTTAACCAGAGTTGTTACTGGTCGTGCATGTAAACCAGTTGCATTTTTTACTACCATTTGCTCTTTTAACATATTATAGTCCTTACATATATCTAACGTTAATACAATGCATGTATTTATATCATAAATTAACTTTTTTTGCTCTTTTTTAGCATCAATTTTTGAAATTATTTGATTATATTTCAGTTTTAATAATATTTTTCATCACATAAAACTATTCTAGCCAAAAATACCTCACGATATGAAAAAATATCGGCGCGGCAAAGCAAATAGAATCAAAACGATCAAGTATTCCACCGTGACCACCTATTAGTTTGCCCCAATCTTTTACCCCGCGATCACGTTTAATAGCCGACATAACTAGACCCCCCATAAATCCTAACAAAGTGATCATTAAAGAAATAAGTCCTGATTGTACAAAAGTAAACGGAGTGATCCAACACATACAGGCACCAATAAAACTAGCAGATAAAACGCCACCAATAAAGCCTTCAATCGTCTTTGATGGTGATACATTTGGGCTAATTTTATGTTTACCAAACAATTTACCAAATACGTACTGCAACACGTCAGATAACTGAACGATTAACACTAAATAAGCAATGAGTAATAGATTACGGCCTTGGTAATTTTCGATATCCAACACTAATAACGCCGGTACACACGAAATACAATAAACCGTAATCATCAATCCCCATTGCACATCGGCTATTCTAGCCAAAAAATTAGCGGTTGAACCAGTTATTGTGGCAAATATCGCCAGAAACAAAAAAGCATAAACTGGAATAAAGATACTAAATAGACCATACCATGCTAAGGCAACCAAAATATATTGCACAGGTAAAGCAACTGCAAAAGCAAAGATTAGGGCGAAATAGTCATAGCGATTGATAGGAGTTAAAATAAGAAACTCTCGCAATGCCAAAGCTGAAATAACAAAAAACAAAAAAATTACTGCCAGTTGTCCAAACCAAAACGCGACACCAATAATGGCAACCATTACCCACCACGCATTGATGCGAGTATTTAAATTATCGATAACACTATTAGGTGATGTAAGACGATATTTTAACAATTGACCAATAATTGTTGCCACTAACAAAAACAAGCCGATGCCCAAAAATAATAATAACGTATCATATTGGAAATGGGACATCTCAGCGCTCCTTATATTGCTGTAGTTCTAATCTATTAACTTGTGATAATAGCATTAATCACCATAAAAACGATTAAACAATTTTGTAACAAAAATAGAATTATCTGCTTTTTAAACAAGGATAAAATCCCTTTTTGGCGATCTACAATGGTTCTTGAGGTAAATTGACTAGGCTTGATTAATTGCAAATTGACTAATGCTTTATCCATAGCTAACAGCTCTTCTGGCAAATGATCAACATGCTCAGATAAATATACAAACAATTTTCTATCAAAATCTATCCTTATTGCATAATACTTACTTATTAAACCGAGAATAAAAATGATTAAACAACAGATAGTTAATGATGTCAGCGAAACATGAATCAAAGCAACAATAGCAGCTAATATGGTTAATAGCATCGAAAAAAAATCAATCTGTTTACTTATCGATAAAAAACAACAAAACGTTACTAAATCTATTTTAGTTACACTATTTTGCGAACTATTATTGCTACTCAACATATCAATGTCTCATCTTTAAAGTTAGCCAGCCAATTGGATAAAATCAGTTGTTGCTGGCTAGAAATCACAATTGAATTCCGCTGTCCTTTTACTATTCCTATCGCCTGTTGCAACGTGTTAGCTCTTTTAGTCCACAATAACCATGCAATAACTGCAGTTGCACTCCTCGAATAACCTAAAGCGCAACAGACTAATAGTTTACCCTGCTGTCGATAATGTTCGATAGTTTGTGCAGCCTGCTGACACTCTTGTTGTGATAAGGGCGTCATATCTAAAACCGGAATAAGCTTATAGTTACCGTCAAAACATCCAATTGGCAACTCGGCACAAAGATCGACAACCGATATGAAATGATTTTGATTTAGCGATTTTGAGGATGGAATGCGACCTAAATAGACTTTATCAATAACCAAATCATCAGTTGGATGTTTAATTGTCCATAACCTTGAATTGAGCCACATAATAGCAAAAAATGGCCAATAGAGCAGATAAACAGCTAACTTAAAATGACCATTTTGCTGTTTTTGCAAACCAGATGCGCCAAACAATAAATAATTAGCGGCAATCAATAACCAGGCACCAGCCAACCATAACAACCAGAGTGCCCAGCCAGAAACATAAATAGCTATAGTGAGTGACAGTAGGCATAAACCAAAATAAAACATCGCCCAAGTATAATTTTTAGTTAATGGACGATGTTTTAATGGCGTCGTCATATTATCTGGCCATAGCCAAATAGAAAAACACCCTACCCATAATCCAGTTGGAATATCAAAAAAATGATGCTGCCAAGTGGTTAAAACCGAAAGTGCAATTAACAAACACCAAATATGTAAAAGATAACGCCCAATCCCCCGAAAATATTGCGCATAAAATTGCCACAAAATCACTAATAACGTGATATGTAATGAAGGCGCTTGATTAAACGGTTTATCAAAACCCATTAAAATATCAAACAGCAAACCAAAAAATCCGTCCAAAGCAGGCCGGTCAAAATAGAATTTAAGCGGAAAAAGTAAGAAGCAAATAATACAAATTACTTGCGCGGTTAACAGTCGCAAACCAAGAGTTTTCAGGGATTGCCAAGAAGATGTTAACAGAATAGCTAATCCATACATCAGATCGATAGACCAATAAGGCACAATCGTCCATGACCAAAGTGGAATAGAATATTCCCAACTAAAAAATAGACTTGGCACACCTTGACGTTGCGAAGTTAACCAGTTAGCAAAATTGTAACTAGCAAAAAAGAACAACGACAAACCGGCTAACCATACACATTTATAGACATTAAGTCGGCTAAACAGTTTTAACATAATCAATGCCAAGTTCGTTGTGCCAGTGATACGGTAAAAATCCCCCACTGGTCTACTAACATGGTCACTTTACTAAAACCTGCTTCGGCAACTAACTGATCCATCTCGATCTGTGTTCGGCGTCGCATAATCCACGGTTGCCCTTCTCGATGTGAAGTTAACGCTCTAGCAATAAATTCTAATTGCGGATGCCAAGGTTGATTGGTATAAAGTAAATAGCCACCTTGTGGAATTACATCAGCCAAGCCAGCTAAAGATTGCTGTAACAGTTGATTATCGCCAAATAATTCATACAATCCTGATACTACCGCTAAATTAGGCTGCGGTGATAATTGTGAAAGTTCGTCACGACTAAAAGCATCGCCTTTTTCAAAACGAACGATATCGCTTAAACCTTGTTGCGCAATTAGTGCTTGTCCATCACGGATATTAATATCACTATAATCGCGTAATAAAACCGAATTGGGTTTATGGGCTATTTGATTAATGGTTTCTAAAATATATCGACCATGCCCTGCGGCTATATCAACAATATTTACTTCAGTAAATTGTTGTTGTAACTGTTCAATAGCTTGCTTTAAGAGTTGTTCAAGATGAATTTTTCGTTGCCGAATCCCTCGCCAACCAATAGATTGTAAATAGAGATAATCAAAGAATTGCCCGAATTTTGAAGTGCCAGACGGTTCATTTCGATAGACATAATCAAGTGTACTACCGGAATCAAAACCGGTTTCAAAGCCTAGTTTAATTCCATCCGACAGATTACTCGCATATTTCAAGGTCGCTTTAACTAACTTCCAATACCATGGTTTAAGCCAACCAGAAGGCGGTAAAGCTAACTTATCGGATTCAGATCGAGTATAACCGACCCGATCGGCATTGGTTAACGTTGGAACATCGGGTTGATTCGCAAAACAGCCTTGAATAAATCGCCTTGCTCTATCAATTGCCATATAACGATCTTTCTCACCAAAGGTGTCATGATAAAATTTTGGTAGGATATGAAACTCTTTTTGATTGGTTCCTAAATTATCATAAAACGCCTGTTGAGGTTTGCGTCGCACTACAAAATCACAACCAGAAACTAATAACTGTGTAGGGACAGTGATAGCATTGGCATCCTTAACAATTCGATCCGCTACCGCATACAAATCAAGCAGTAATCTCACCGAAATAGGTTTAGTAATTAAAGGATCTTTATTAAAAGAATCTGCTCGACTGCCATCATGGGTTAGTAAATTTGGTTTAACATAACTATTTACAAAGAAATTGCCCTTCAAGTTATATAACAACTTAAGTCCAGGCACCGCTAATGGCACATATAATTTAACGCTAAAAGCTGGAGCACCTAAAACTAAAGCGCGAATATTCGGTACATAATCATGTACCCAACCAGCAGCAATTACCGCGCCAACACTTTGAGCGATAATAGCAATATCTTGCATATCAATCGCATATTCTTTAATGATATGCTCTATAAAACAGTTGGCATCTTTTATCAGAGTAGCAAAATTTACCGCATCACCACGTTGACCATCAGATTGGCCATTTCCTCGCGCATCCCAAGCGAAAATATGGAAATCAGGTAATTCCAGCTCTTCTGCTAAATGGGCAATGCGTCCAGAATGTTCATGGCCACGATGAAAAAGTACAATTGCTTTTGAAGCTGTTTTAGTATCACTATCGACTGCTGGCCAATAACGATAAAATAATTGACAGCCATCATGACTAATAAATGTGTTTTGCTGCTGTTCGCGCATTAATTATTCCTTATTATTTTTCGCTTCTTGCAATCCTTTTCTCACTCTATTAATCACCGTAATAAGTAACAAAAAGGCGATAAGCCACAATAGAACATTTAGCCATTCAAGCGGCAATAGATAGGTTGCAATGCCTAAACTAATTAGGCTAAAAGCTAAAGCTCGATCGCTTTTCCCCATAGGTCCATCATAACGTCGAGAGCTACCAATCATCACACCGAGTACACCCGCGTATTCGGTTAGAAATGATAACAAGATCACTGATATCATTAAATTGGTATTGACTTGATTTATTTGAGTAAAGATTAACAGCAGAGCACAATCGGAAATCACATCACAAATCTCATTTAAATAGGCACCTAAATTGGATTTCTGACGAAATTCTCTGGCTAACATACCATCAATAGCATTAAGAGCCATCCGGATAAACATCCATATGGGTATTAACAAAAATAGCCATTGATGATCGGCAAAAAAGCCAACTACTAAAGCAACCAATATCGACCCAGCACAAGCAGCTAACGTGACTTGATTAGCAGTTATTCGTGAATAATAAAGCGAATTCACATAAGGACGAAGCAATGCTTGAAAGCGAGATTTTAATTGATAAATAGAAAACACAGATCGTCCCTTAATAGGTAATTATACAATTCGTTGTAGTTGAGCATACTTTAATGAACTTACCATAAAATGCAAACGGTTAAGTACATTGACCTCACCTGCACCATCATCAAAATCCAAATAGAGCAGATTCAGTTTTGGATTAAGATCGCGCATCCGCTTCTCAACCCCTTTAGAAACAACATGATTAGCAATACAGCCAAACGGTTGCAAACTAATAACATTATTGATGCCATGCTCAGCAAAGGTCATAATACCAGCAGGAATTAACCAACCCTCGCCATATTGATTGGCCAAATTCAAAATTTCCTCTGCTTTTTTCGCCATATCACGAATATTATGAAATGGTTGATAATGTTTAAAGCCAGATAAAATCTGATTAGTTTTATCAATATACTTTTGTGCCACCTTTTCAAAAAAGTGCACAAAATAAGCGACAAAACTCTTGTTAACAATATAATTATCGACATTACTATCATAGTTAACAAAACATTGCGCAAAAAATTCAATCATTGGCGGAATAACAGGTTCAATACCCTGATCGACTAGCCAATCAACACTATGTTGATTACCAAAACTGTTATATTTAACATAAATTTCACCAACAATACCAATTTGTGGGCAATCTTTATTCAATGTCTCGATTTGATTAAAATGATCAACCGCCTCTTTCAACAGCGCAAAGATCGCCTTTTTGCCTTTATGTTGATTAATAAGTTGTTGTAATTTTCTAATATAAAGATCTTTCGCTTGGTTAGCTTGTTGCTTAAATTTGGCTCTAGGCGCAATCGAGTAAAACATCTTCGAAATCGAATCAGTAAATAACATCGCAAAAAACGTCGTTGGTAAAGTTTTTAGCCAATTAATTCTAAAACCTGGTTGCTCAATTTCATTAATATTACCGGTACTGAGCGACACGATAGGAATATCTTCAAAACCATTACTAATCATTGCTTTCTTAATCAAAGAAAGATAACTACTCGCTCGACACTGTCCACCCGTTTGAGTAATGCCTATAGCCACTTCATCACGTTGATATTTACCCGAATTAAGCGCTTTAATAATATCACCAACAATAATGGTCGCTGGATAGCATATCTCGTTATTACAGTATTTAAGTCCCCACTCAACCGAACTTTTATCTGGTTTTGGCAAGGTTTCAAGTTTATAACCTGACAACTCAAAAATCGGTGGTAATAATGGTGAATAAAAATCGGAGATATAAGGTGCTAAAATAGTCCTTCTCTGTTTATCTTGTTTAGCAAAAATAGCCGTCTTTTTACGCTCAACAACTTTTAACGGTTGTTGGTGATTCATACGGATTGACTCAATAATCGAACGTAAACGCAAACGCACCGAACCTGTTGCGGTGATCTCATCGACTCGAATTATTGTACATGTCTTACCTTTCGACTCTAAAATCGCCTTACACTCATCGGTGACAATCGCATCAGGCCCACAACCAAACGAATTAAGTTGTACAAACTGAATATTTTTTGGTTGTTCAGCAACAAAACTAGCTGCTGCATATAAGCGATTTGGATAACTCCATTGTGAGCAAATTTGTAGTTCGGGCGATAATTGACTGATCGCACCTAACACTGAATCTTCGGTTATTACATCGCAACCAAGCGCATTTAAAATCTCTGGTGTTTTATGATTAATTAAACTATCACTATGATAAGGACGACCTGCCAAAATAAATACATAACGCCCCGTTTGTTTAGCATTATTTAGTACTTCAACCGCTTTATTATACAGCGATTTCTTATATTCAGCTTGAGCCGCTAATGCATCAGAAAATGCTTGATTAGCTATCTTTTCTGCAATACCAAGCGAAGTTAAATAATTAATACAGCCCTTTTTCAACAATTTTTGATTACTAAAATTGATTACTGGATAATCCAGTGGCACGTCATATTTTTGACTAGGATTGATAGCACTATTCACCACCTCAGCATAGCTACTGACAATTGGACAGTTATAGCTATTAACTGCATTAGTAAACTGATCAGATTCAAACACCACCATCGGCATAAAAATACGATCAACCTTTTGCTCAATCAGCTCCATAATATGCCCATGAACTAATTTGGCAGGAAAACAGATACTATCCGACATTACTGTACCTGCGCCCTTTTCATAAATCTCATGCGTCGAGTATGGTGATAACGTTACATTAATACCACTATTGGTTAACAACGTGTGCCAGAATGGGAAGTTTTCATATTGTCCTAACACCCGAGGAATACCGACATTAAGCTTAGCTTGAGCATTATGGATATTGGTTCGATCAAATAACAACGCATTTTTATAATCAAACATATTAAATGCATTTTTATCTTGATATTGATTATTACTCAAAAAGCGTTCACATTTATTACCCGAATAATAACGCTGCCCATTGGCAAAACGATAAATCATAATATCGCATTTATTTTCACACCCCTTACAGCGTGATGGTTTCGCTTTATTATCTTCAGCCTTTTGTAGATTATCTAAACCAATAAATTGTGATGGAGTTTGCTCTTGCTGATAGTGATTTTTCGCCACTAACGCTGCGCCATAAGCCCCCATCAGTTCAGGAATATTGGAGCTAGCAATCTGTGCGCCGGTTAACTGCTCTAGGGCACGAAACACCGCAGGATTTTTAAACGTCCCGCCTTGCACCACAATATGATCGCCTAATTTGCGCATATCATGTAATTTCAGTACCTTATGAATGGCATTTTTAATCACCGAAAAAGCCAGCCCGGCAGAAATATCGCCCATTGTTGCGTTTTCACGCAGTGCTTGTTTCACTTTTGAGTTCATAAAAACCGTGCAACGGGTACCTAAATCACAAGGATTATTAGACTTACATGCTGCATCAGCAAAATCGATGGTATTGGAATTAAGGGATTTTGCGAAAGTCTCAATAAATGAACCACAGCCAGAAGAACATGCTTCGTTTAACTCAATATGATTTACCACGCCATTAGCAATAAAGATGGCTTTCATATCTTGGCCACCAATATCCATGATAAAACTGACCTTAGGATCGATATGTTTAGCGGCAGCAAAATGCGCCATCGTCTCAACTAAACCATCATCGATGGCAAAAGCGGCTTTTAGCAGTTCCTCACCATAACCAGTAACGCCAGTGCGAGCAATAATAATCTCTTTACCTGATGCAGCAATCTCATCTTTTAATACTGTTAAACCTTTAATTAATGCGGTAATTGAGTGGCCATTATTCGGCGCATAATAAGTAAAAAGTAGCTCGTCATCCTCACTAATTAAGGTAATTTTAGTGGTAGTTGAACCACTATCAATGCCCAAATACGCTTTCTGCTTTTGATAAGCAGTTAAAGCTAGACGAGGGATTTGAATATATTTGCGTTTTTGTTGCCAATCATCAAAAGACAAAGCTTGATTAAAGAGCGGTTTTAACCTAAAAGACTGATTGACTTGAATCTTGGTTGAGGCATTTAATCTATCAATAAATTCAGTGAGTGTAAGTTGACTACGTTCAATAGCATGAATCGCTGCGCCCCAAGCAGACAACAAAGTAGGATGCTCAGTGGTAACTATCTGATCTTCATTTAACTTTAGTGTCTCTAACGCGGCCTTGCCTAACGTTGGAATAAACGAAAACGGACCACCAATCAACATTACTTTCGGTACAATATCATAACCACGAGCTAACGTATTGACCAATTGAATACAGACGGCATGTAAAACTGAATAGGCAATATTCGCTTTTGATACATTACGGCTAATTAAATTTTGCACATCAGTCTTAGCAAATACACCACAACGTGAAGCAATCGGATAGACTTTATCATGTTGAGTTGCCAGCAGATCAAACTCCTGCACTGGGGTATTAAGCAAGGTCGCCATCTGATCGATAAATGCCCCTGTGCCTCCAGCACAACTACCATTCATTCGAATATCAGGCGGACGATCAGGGAAAAAGAAGATCATCTTACTATCTTCCCCGCCAATATCGATTAAAGTTCTAACCTCTGGATATTTGCGCTGCACCACTTCCGATGCGGCAACTACCTCTTGAATAAAGGCGATATCGGCTTTTTCCGAAATCCCCATCCCAGCAGAACCAGTCACCTTGACCGATAATACAATCTCTTCACCCAATTGTTGTTTAATTTCATCTAATAGTGATAAAACTGTAGGAACAATATGGGTATTATGGCGAACATAATTGGTATAAACAAAATTATCTTGCTCATCAAGCACGACACATTTTGCAGTAGTAGAACCGACATCCAATCCAAGTCTATACATTTTTGGCATAAACAAACTCACATTTGCAAAATTAGACTTACCTATAAAAGGGTCACAAATATTATTAAATAACTATATTTTTATTGTGGGATTATTATAGCGAAATCTTTCAAATTTTTAATCTATTTGTTTGAAAAATGACATTTTTGGATATTTTTTGGCTAGGAAAACAGTTAGAAGGGTTTAAACATAAAACCCTCTAATATGTTTAAGGTTAAGCTTTTGTCAGTCCTTGCTTAGCCGTAGCAATAACATTCTTTAAATCGATCCCTTGTGCTTTTGCAGCAAAAATACAACCGCAATAGCATTGACGATAAACATCGTACTCCTTACAAAGTTCGATAGAACGCTTATAACCATTATTCTTCTTAAAATCAGAAGGCAGATAATTTACCGAAAAAAGCTCTTGAATTTCAAAACCAAGTTGGTTAATTTTTTGACTATTCTTTTTCGGACTTAGCGTTAAAGCACTAGCGAAATAATCAAAAC
The DNA here is from genome assembly GCF_016101635.1 of Gilliamella sp. M0320. NCBI lineage: Bacteria > Pseudomonadati > Pseudomonadota > Gammaproteobacteria > Orbales > Orbaceae > Gilliamella > Gilliamella sp. M0320. The sequence goes on along the minus strand of NZ_JACFQD010000002.1, from coordinate 2,228 downwards.
CTAACTCTTGTGCTTTAATCGCTGCCAAATCTAAGCGCATCTTATAACAAAGATGACAACGTTCACCACCTTCTGGTGCATCACGTAGATGCTCGACCTTTTTAATAAATTCTGCTGGTTGATACGGGGCTTCTAAAAACTGTACATTGTTGCCGGTTTTTTGATTAAAGTCGGCAATAAACTTCTGCTGAACCTTACTGCGATATTCATATTCCACGCGCGGGTGAATATTGGAATTAGCAAAATAAATCGTAATATCGGCATACTGCGCCAAATACTCCAGTACATAAGTACTACACGGGGCACAGCAACTATGAATCAACAATTTTGGCCGAGCCGACGCCAACTGCCAATCAGCAATCACCTCTTGCAAAACTGAATCATAATTTACTTTATTATGTGGATTTAATTTTTCGAGAATATCTTTGGCATTAATTAACATTGGGACTCTTTCAGTATCAGGCTGATTGATGAATTTTAAGGCGCGTATAATATAGCGATCTGCTAAAGCGTTCAAGTTTAAGTTACAATTTTGTTTTTCCGAATTAACATTTAATTTTTTCGCTAAATTTGCGGTGATTAAAAACCCTTTTCCTCAAATTTTTAAATGCCAATTTCACCATTTTGCAGCAGTCAAAAAGTGACAAATGCCTAAATCATGAGTTAGACATTTTTAATAAAGTGTTTCAACAGAATTTTTTGACTAACTATGCGGCGGTGAACTAGTCACAGACGATATCATTATCACCGCTAACTTTCTAAACTAACACTTAGGCAGTTTGTAATATTTTTTTATTTTTATCCCTTTATGTATAGGGAACTCGGATTGGTTTTATTTCTCAATAATATCGGATCCGGTTTATCACTATGCATATAGGGAACATGTTATAAAACCCTTTTAGAGGGTTTGATTATAAGTGTGTAGCTATTTCTCTAGCCACGTCTAAAGCTATCTGATCCCACGCATACTCAATAACCGAAGTAACTTTTGCATCTTTTACTCCGCTATCATTCTGTTTAGTAGAAAATTCTTTAGTCCATCTATTGCCTGATAATTCAAATGTTACATTTAAAATTACGCTCGCACTATCAATATTCGTTACTCCATAAGTGAATTTTGTTTTAGCATTATTAACTATTAATGTTAACTTTCTACCGCCAGAATTTAAATCTGCGTACGTGCTAATTGCTTCTTCAATTCTTGATGAAAGACCTATTCCAATCGGAATTCTAGTACGAGTCCCACCACCAACCAATCCTGAGGCCCCTTGTATATCAATTCGTGACGTAAAATCACTAGGGATCCATGTAATATCTAAGCTTTGTTTTTTAGTAATATGTATCTCTGATTTTATTTGCTTTAATGATTGATAAGACAACCTATCATTAAATTGATGATGAACACTACAACCTGAGAAAACAAAACCTAAACACGTTAATAATAATAATTTTTTCACCCCATTCTCCTATAAATAATTTTGATAGATAGTATAAAATTTGTTAGCCAAGTGCAATAAAAGTTATTAATTCAATCATTCTCATAATAGAGGAAATTATTTTTATCAATCTGGTACGATATTTTATCGACAATACTTATTTTTCCAATATCAAATAAAGAAGAATGAAAATGTTCTATTGATGTCATTAAATCAATATAACTATATATTTTATTTGAGATCGCCATTTTATCAAAATCTGGGAACATAAAATAATCATTTCTTATTAAAATAGAATAAAAATAACATATTGAAGTGTTTTTTAAATCAACACCAAAATCATTTTTAGCTTCATAATCAACAAACAAGGTCACTCAATATTGAGACAAATTTCCATTCTCATAATCATCTTTAAAATAATCCTTACCTACAATTTTTACCTAGCTTATCGTTGCTTTTTTGTACATCAATGATAATTTTAGCTCTTTGTAAGAGTTTGGTTACTTCATCTGCTGAGTGGTCGAATGACAGGCATAAAAAAACCGCCTACACGGCAGTGAACCGTGTTCTGCAATTTGAGGAGTTGTAACTCGATTTCTAAACTACCTACACGGTAGTGAACAAAAATGAGCAAAGAGCATCTCGCATCGAATGTTTCTAAACTACCTACACGGTAGTGAACTAGAATCCGATATACTATAAATGTTGTTGGCAAAAAGGCAAAGCGCAATTTTACTATTAAAAACCCTTTTTTTGAGCCATTTTACAACATATTGATTTTTAAATACTTTA